>NZ_JBXWRV010000003.1:0-365112 GCF_059613065.1 Ruegeria sp. BHSC026
CCCAGCGGTGCGGCAGCGCGGCCCGAATGACAAGCCCCAAACGCCCACGGTTCCAACAAATTCAACTGTCATCGCGATTTCGGCTTTTCACATCGTGACGGTCCCGCTATACGAGCACCCATGATCAAAACCGTGCATATCCTCCCGCTCCGACGCCGACGCATCACCGCGTAACCGGCCCGTTTGATCCTGCGCGCGCGACCCAAATCCGCGCATCTCTCACCAAATCTGTTGACGAACCCGGTCTCAGTGTTTCAGTCACTGGGTTCAAGTTTTCCAAAAAGGATGATCCGATGATCCCGTCCGTTCTGCCGACCTACAATCGTGCTCCGCTGACCTTCGTTAAGGGCGAAGGCGCTTGGCTGACCGAGGCGGACGGCCGACGTTTCCTTGACCTGGGCGCGGGGATCGCTGTGAACGCGCTGGGCCATGCCCACCCGGCCCTGGTCAATGCCTTGACCGAGCAGGCGCATGCGCTGTGGCACGTGTCGAACCTGTACCAGATTCCGCAACAGCAGGCGCTGGCCGACAAGCTGGTGGATCTGACCTTCGCCGACACGGTGTTCTTCACCAATTCGGGCGCCGAGTCCTGCGAACTGGCGGTCAAGATGGCCCGCAAGCATTTCCACGACAAGTGTCAGCCGGAAAAGGTCGAGATCATCACGTTCGAGGGGTCTTTCCACGGCCGGTCCTCGGCGGGCATCGCCGCGGCCGGGTCCGAGAAGATGACCAAGGGGTTCGGCCCGCTGCTGCCCGGGTTCGTGCATGTCGCCTTCGGCGATCTGGAGGGCGTGACCAACGCGATCAACGACAAAACCGCCGCGATCATGATCGAGCCGATCCAGGGCGAGGGCGGTATCCGCCCCGTCCCCGATGTCGAGCTCAAGGCCCTGCGCCAGATCTGCGACGACAACGGGCTGCTGCTGATCCTTGACGAGGTGCAGTGCGGCGTCGGCCGCACCGGGAAACTCTTTGCCCATGAATGGGCGGGCATTACGCCCGACATCATGATGGTGGCCAAGGGCATCGGCGGGGGCTTTCCACTGGGTGCGGTGCTGGCCACCGAAGCGGCCGCCAGCGGCATGACCGCGGGCACCCATGGGTCGACCTATGGCGGCAACCCGCTGGGCTGCGCGGTGGGCTGTGCGGTTCTGGACCATGTGGCGACCCCGGCCTTCCTGGACGGCGTCAACCGCAAGGCGGGGCTGTTGCGCCAAAAGCTCGAGGGCCTTGTCGCCGATCACCCCGACGTGTTCGAAGAGGTCCGCGGATCCGGCCTGATGCTGGGTTTGAAATGCAAGGCGCCCAACGCCGACGTGGTCACGGCCGGCTATGACAACGAAGTCATCACAGTGCCCGCGGCCGACAACGTGATCCGCCTGCTGCCGCCGCTGACCCTGACCGAGGATGACATCGCCCAGGCCCAGATCCGCCTCGAGAAAGCCGCCAGGCAGGTCCAAGACCAGCTCGCTTCGGCCTGACGCCCCCTATTCCCGAATTCGCCGGGGAAGACGCTTCCGGCAACCGACAGTGAAAAAGCGAACCGACATGAACCATTTTCTTGATATCCACAAAACCGACGCCGCCGCACTGCGGTCGATGATCGATCAGGCCGGCGCGATGAAGCAGGCCCGGTTGGGCCGTCCCAAGGCCGCACCCGACGACGAACAGCCGCTGGCCGGCCGCATGGTGGCGCTGATTTTCGAAAAACCCTCGACCCGGACCCGCGTTTCGTTCGATGTGGGCGTGCGCCAGATGGGCGGGCAAACCATGGTGCTGTCGGGCAAGGACATGCAGCTGGGCCATGGCGAGACTATCGCCGACACCGCCCGCGTGCTGTCGCGCTATGTCGACATGATCATGATCCGCACCTTCGACGAAACCATCCTGACCGAGATGGCCGAATACTCGGACGTGCCGGTGATCAATGGCCTGACCGACCGCACCCATCCTTGCCAGATCATGGCCGACGTGCTGACCTACGAGGAACACCGCGGCCCCATCGCCGGGAAAAAGGTGGTCTGGACGGGTGACGGCAACAATGTCTGTGCCTCGTTCCTGCACGCGGCGGGCCAGTTCGGTTTTGACCTGACCTTTACCGGCCCGGCCCAGTTCGACCCCGAAGAAGAGTTCATGGGCTTCGCCCGCCAGAAGGGCTCGAAAATCGTGATCGAGCGCGACCCATACAAGGCCGTCGAAGGCGCCGATCTTGTCGTGGCCGACACCTGGGTTTCGATGCACGACTCGCAGTCGGCCAAGGAGCGCCGCCACAACCTGCTGCGGCCCTATCAGGTCAACGCGGAACTCATGTCCCACGCCAAACCCGATGCGCTGTTCATGCACTGCCTGCCCGCCCACCGCGAGGAGGAAGCGACCTCCGAGGTGATGGACGGGCCGAACTCGGTGATCTTTGACGAGGCCGAAAACCGCCTGCACGCGCAGAAGGCGGTGATGCGCTGGTGTTTGGGGGTCTGAAGCCCCTTAGAAATTCTATGGGAGCCGCTGGTTCTCTTTCAATTCTGGAGGCTCCCATGCCGCACGTCGTCCTGGAATTTTCAGCCGGGCTTGAGCAATCGCATGATTTTCAAGCCATATGCGAAGATCTCTATAAGGTCCTCGCCACGCATGAGGAATTTGACGCACCAACGCTCAAAATTCGCGCGATGCCGATCCCGTATTCCCACATCGGGACCGAGCCGCAGACGTTCATTCATGCCACTCTATTCCTGATGCAGGGCCGGGACGAGCCGACGCGAACCGAACTGAACACAATCATTCTGGATGTTCTGGCCGCCGGTGCACCGGCGGTCGGCAGCATCACGGTGCGGGATGTAGAGATGAACCGCGCCACCTATGCAAAGCGCCTGGCGACCTGAGCTGCGCCTGCCGTCTAAACTCGCGGTTTCACGTCCCAGACCTGCAATCTGATCAAGGCCCCGACGCATGCGAACGATACAAGCCCACACAATGCGGCTTTGGTGACGGTTTCCATTGCGCCCTCGATCAGCAGGGCATGTACGACGGTGCCTATAATTGTCACCAGCGCAAGACTGGCATGGGCCAACCGCCAAAGGCGGAACCGCCATCCCAGCCGGCTGCGCAGCGCGGCCAGCGCCACGGCGGCGAACGCTGCCAACATGGCCACCACGCCCCAGGCCGAGAAAGGGGTAGGCGACCGGAAAAGCAGGGCATCCACCAAATCCGGGGGGCTGGTGACCCACAGCCCGCCGACGTGCAGGACAATCATGGCGATCAGGGTGATCCCGACCCAGCGGTGCACCATTCGGCCGCTCATCGCCGTCAGCCCCGGCAACACGCGCGCGGCCAGCAGCGGCTGTACCAGAAGCAATCCCAACCCGATGATCCCGGCAAAGCCTGCTGCGATGTAGATCGGGCTGCGCCATGCCAGATACGGGCTGAACCCCGCCACCACCACAGGCACCGCAACGGCGGCGATCAGCGCCAGCCAGACCGCGAGGACGCCCGGGCGCGGCACCGGGTTCAGACCGGTTGCAGAACGAAATGCGCGGCGAGGGTCTTGTCGCGCGCACTGGACATGATCGGGCGCAGGAACACGGTCTCAAATTCGCCGCTGTCATAGGCCAGATGTCCGTGCGGCTGACCAAAGGCGGGCACGATCTGCGGCATCTCTAGCCGGAATTCTCCGTTCGCATCGGTCAGGGTGGCGCCGTGGCTCTGAGGATCGCGCTCGTGGCCTTCGGTGGTATGCGCCCAGATCTGGATGCGCTGACCTGGCAGGGGCGCGCCGTCGCCGGCCCGCCTTACTGTGCCGGTCATCCAGAAGCCGCCGCCGCCGATCCGGTCGACGATCGGCGCGCCCGGGCGATAGTTGTTCGATCCGCCCCGCATCGACGGAGTGGGGGCCAGGCCCTCAGCCCGCGCGGGCAGGATCAGGCCGCTGCCGGCCGTGGCGACCAGTGCGGTACCGGCCACCAACATGGTTCTTCGGTTCAGTGAATCTCCGGGCATCTAAACCTCTCCTGTGCTGACCCGGCAGCTGTTCCAACCGCCACAGTGGAAGAATAGCACGATCGCGGCTCATTCCGAGCGTTCCGGGCAAAAACCGGCCAACCGGCGGACGAAAGCGCATGGAATGGACCAAGGCGGCAATAATCTTTGACGCCTGCGCCATTCGGGTGCGATCCTTTTCTTTGCGCCACCAAGGGGGGAAGCCGATGACAGATGCCAACCTGCTGACAAAGGATGAAATCGCCGCCTTCCACCGCGATGGTGCGGTGGTGCTGCGCCAGAAATTCAGCGCAGACTGGCTTGAGTTGCTGCGCGCGGGCATTGACGCTGATCTGGAGACCCCGACCGAGAACTTCACCCGCCACACCAAGGACCCGGACGCGCCTGCCTATCTTGAGGATTACTGGGCCTGGTGCAAGATCCCCCAGTTCGAGGAATTCGTCCGCAACTCGCCCTGCGCGCCGATAGCTTCCGAATTGCTGGGCGCCGCGCCGATCAATCTGGTGATGGACAACTGGTTCCTGCGCGAGGCCGGATCGACCTCGCGCCCGCCATTCCATCAGGACCTGTCCTATTTCGATTTTGAAGGCTCGATGTGCGTGCTGTGGCTGCCGCTTGAACCGGTCAGCAAGAACAACGGGATCGCTTTCGTGCGCGGCTCGCACCTGTGGGACAAGCTGTTCATGCGCGTACGCTTTGCCGACGGGCACCCCAGTTACGAACCCACGCAGGTTGCAGGCCGCACCTATCACCCGCCACCGGACGTGAATGCCGATCCCGGCGCTTATGACCTGCTGCAATGGGATATGGATCTGGGCGACTGCATCTATTTCGACATGCGCACGCTGCACGGGGGGCTGTCCTCGGTCACGCCCACGGAAACCGTGCGCCGCTTCACCCTGCGCATGACCGGGCCGGACGGGGTGATCCGGTATCGCGGCGATTGGGCCAAGGAGGAGCGGGCGCAGTTTGAGGCCGCCGGCTATGCCGAGGGCGACCGGATCGCCGGCCCGTTCTTCCCGCAGCTCTGGCCCCGCGCACAGGGCTGATCCGGGCTGCAGCCTATCTGTGCGCAGATGCACTTTGTCCGCCGGTATTTTGCGCTAGATTGGCAAGAGTGAACATCCCGCCGCACTGGATTGGAGGCCGACATGAGCTGGAACCCCACCCACAGCCCCGAATGCGTCAGCGAAGGTTCGGCGCTGGAAACCCTGATCATCCCGCGCGCCCGCGATCTGGGCGGGTTCGAAGTGCGCCGCGCGCTGCCCTCGGTCAAGCGCCAGTTGGTGGGGCCCTTCATCTTTTTCGACCAGATGGGACCGGCCGAGTTCATCACCGATGGCGGCATCGACGTACGCCCGCATCCGCATATCGGGCTGGGCACCGTTACTTATCTGTACCAGGGCGAATTTGAACATCGCGACAGCCTAGGAACCCATCAGATGATCTATCCCGGCGAGGTCAACTGGATGGTCGCGGGCCGCGGCGTCACCCATTCCGAACGCACCAGCGCCGAAACCCGCGCCAAGCGGCACAGCCTGTTCGGCATCCAGACCTGGATCGCGCTGCCCGAAGCGCACGAAGACATGGCCCCCGATTTCGAACATCACAAGCAGGCCGCGTTGCCACATATCCAGGATGCCGGTGTCAGCGCCCGGCTGATCCTCGGCTCGGCCTATGGGGAAACCAGCCCGGTCACGATGCTGTCGGAAACCTTCTATCTGGACGTGCAACTGGACCCCGGCGCTGCCTTCCCGTTGCCCGACGATCACGAGGATCGGGGCGTCTACGTCACCCAAGGCTCGGTCGAGATCGCGGGTGACCGGTTCGAGGAAGGCCGCATGATGGTCTTCCGCCCGGGTGACCGCCTGTCGGTGACTGCCGGGCCGGCGGGGGCGCGGCTGATGGTGCTGGGCGGAGCCACGATGAATGAGGATCGGTATATCTGGTGGAACTTCGTTTCTTCCTCGAAGGACAAGATCGAAACGGCGATCCGCGAATGGAAATCCGCCGATTGGGCAAACGGCGCCTTCCACCTGCCGCCGGGGGACGAGGACGAGTTCATTCCGATTACCCCGGAACTGGAACGCACCAAGCCCCGGCGCGCGCGCTGAACGTCACGTCAGCGCCCGCCCGGCTTGCCTGCCCGAGGGATCCCGGCGATCCTTAGCGGCAAACGGGAAGGGGACGGCATGAGACTGGTGATCGCGGGCGCGGGCAGCATCGGATGCTATTGCGGGGGGCTGTTGGCCGATGCCGGCCACCGCGTCACGCTGCTGGGCCGGGCGCGGGTGCTGGACTCGATCCGGCAGAACGGGCTGACCGCGACCGACTATTCGGGCCTGCGCAAAACGATCCCTGCCGACCGTCTGACCCTTTCTGAAGACCCTGCCTGTCTGTCCGACGCCGATCTGGTTCTGGTCACAGTGAAAACCGGCGCCACCGTCGAAATGGCCGGCCTAATCGCCGCGTACACCCCGGCCGCGGCCCCGGTCATTTCGTGGCAGAACGGGATGGAAAACGCCCGCACCCTGCGCACCGCGCTGCCCGGACGGGACGTGCGCGCCGGGATGGTGCCGTTCAACGTGGTGCCTGCCGGTCCGGCCACCTGGCATCGCGCGACATCCGGCGACATCGTGATCGAGTCCGGTCCCGGCGCGCTGGCCCGCCGCCTGTCCACGCCCGATCTGCCCGTCACCGAAACCGACGGGATCGAGGCGGTGCAATGGGGCAAGCTGGTCATCAACCTCAACAATGCGCTGAACGCGCTGTCGGGTCTGACCCTGCGCGAGCAGCTGTTGAACCGCGACTGGCGCCGCTTGATGGCTGACCAGATGGCCGAGGCGCTGGCGGTTCTGGCCGCCTCCGGGCGCCCCGTGGCCTCTACCACGCCGCTGCCGGCCTCGATGACGCCGCATATCCTGCGCCTGCCCACGCCGCTGTTTTCGCGCATCGCGGCGCGGATGCTGACGATCGACCCCGCCGCGCGCACCTCGATGGCCTATGATCTGGATGCCGGTCGCCCGACCGAAATCGACAGCCTGCAGGGCGAGATCATCCGCTTGGGCCGCGAAACCGGCACGCCGACCCCGATCTGCGACCGGGTGGCAGAGCTGATCACGCAGGGCGATACGGGTCCGCTGACCCCCGACCAGATTCGTGCCGGGCTGCGCTCTGCCGTTGGTTAGATCCGCAACAGCAGCTTTTTCAGCTCCGGTTCGTGGACGCGTTCGGACGCCTCTTGCGGCGAGACCCATTCGCGGGTGCGTTCGTGCATTTCGGGAAATTCATCGGCCAGATCGGTGACCCGCAGCCGATAGACCGTGGTGCAAACCGGATCGATCGCGCCGCTTTTGCGGACCTTGCCGTAGCAATAGCTGCCGACCGGCTCCGGATCGACCTCGGCGTTGCGCACGCCGGCCTCTTCCCAGGCCTCCTGCGCTGCGGCCTCGGCCCCGTTCAGCCCGTCAATCGGCCAGCCCTTGGGGATGATCCACCGCCCGGTGTCGCGACTGGTGACCATCAGCACCTGCGTATCGCGGTCATCGCCACGGGTACAAAGCGCCGCGAACTGCACGAGGCGCGGACGCTGAAACAGGGGTTTCAGGACCCCCTCCCAGAATTTTTGCAGCCATGTCATTGCGGGTGCCTGCCGTTTTTTGTTGTTCTGCCTTCAGGACGGCGAGAGATATCAACCTGACAGGCGGTATTCAAGCACCCCTGCGTTTGGCCCGCAGGGTCGGGTCGGCCTGGGTCGGGTCCTCGGGCCAGGGGTGCTTGGGGTATTGCGCGCGCATGTCCTTGCGTACATCTGCATAGGACCCGGCCCAGAACCCCGGCAGGTCGCGGGTGATCTGGATCGGGCGTTGCGCGGGGGACAGAAGGGTGACCTTCAGCGGCTCGCCCCCCACCATCGGGTGCTGGGTAACCCCGAACATCTCCTGCAGGCGGACCGCGATCTCGGGCACCGCTTTGCCATAGTCGATCGGGACCTTGCGCCCCAGTGGCGTGACAAAGGCCGGGGGCGCGCGGCGGTCCAGTTCCTGCATCTGGTCCCAACTCAGCCGCGCCTGAAGGGCGGGCAGCAGGTCGAACCGTTTCCAATCCTCGGCGCTGCGCACGCCGGTCAGCATCGGCAGCAGCCAGTCCTCGAGCGTTGTCATCAGCCCGCTTTCCGAGAAATCGGGCAGGTCGACGCCTGCCGCCCGCACCAGCTCGACCCGCGCGGCCAGTCGCGCAGCCTTGCCCTCCAGCCTCAGGCCCAGATCGCGCACGCCGTCTAGCATCGCGCGGGCCACGGACTCGTCGGACACGTCCTTCCAGATGCGGTCATCGAGCACCAGCGCACCGAACCGTTCCTGCCGCCGGGCCACCACCCGGCGGTCCCGTTTCGACCAAGCGCAGGTCTCGACCCATTCGATCTGGTCGGCGAACAACGCGCGGATCTCGGCTTCGGTGATCTGCGCGGCCATGCGCAGCCGGGCCTCGCGCGGGTTGCCGTCAGTGTCGATCGCCACAAGGTACGGCGCTGCGGCCATCGGGTCGCCGGGGTCCATCACCACGCCCTTGCCGCCCGACAGCACATAGCGCGGCGCGTCGCCCTTGCGCCTCTGCCCGACCCGGTCGGGATAGGCCAGCGCGGCCATCGCCGCCGGGCCCAGCGGGTCGCCTTCAGTCTTGATCTGGCCGTGCAGCCGCTTCGCCTCGGACCGGATCCGGTCCAGAACGCCGGGACTGGCGGGCCAGACCCGGTTGCGCTGGTAGGCGCGCGGATCGCGCAGCGCCTCGAGCCGCAGCGACAGGTCCACTGGAGCGCCCTTCAGCGGGTCGCGCTCGGCCATCAGGGCAGCCAGCGGGGCGGCCTGCGCGCCGGCCGTTACCAGCATGTGTCCCAACCGCGGATGCAGGGGCAGGCCAGCCAGTGCGCGGCCATGTTCGGTGATACGGCCCTTGCCGTCCAACGCGCCCAGCATCCGCAGCAGCGCGCGCGCCTCGGCCAGCGCCCCCTCGGGCGGTGGTGTCAGAAAGGCCAGATCCTGCGGCTCGGCCCCCCACAGGGCCAGTTCCAGCGCAAGTCCGGTCAGGTCGGCGGCCTCGATCTCGGCGGGTGGAAAGGCGGGCAGGGCGCCTTCCTCACCCTTGGACCACAGGCGAAAGCACAGCCCTTCGGCCACGCGGCCCGCGCGGCCCGCGCGTTGGGTCGCCTCGGCGCGGGTGACGCGCTCGGTCACCAGCCGCGACATGCCCGAGCCCGGATCGAACCGCGCGCGGCGGGCCTGTCCCATGTCCACTACCACCCGGATGTCCGGAATGGTCAGCGAGGTCTCGGCGATCGAGGTGGCCAACACCACCTTGCGCCCGGCCTCGGCCGGCGCAAGGGCGGCGCGCTGGGCGGCAAAGGGCAGGGCGCCGAACAGCGGCCGGATCGCGCAATCGCCGGGCAGCCGGCCGGCCAGCGCGGCCTCGGCCCGGCGGATCTCGCCCTCGCCGGGCAGGAACACCAGAATGCCGCCGCCGGTGGCGCGGGTCTCGCGCTCGGCCTGAACCACCAGGTCGACCAACGCGTCCAGCCGCCGCGCCTGCGGGCCCAGCGGGCGGTCCAGCCAGCGGGTCTGAACCGGAAAACTGCGCCCTTCGGATGTCACCAGCGGCGCGTCCATCAACCGCGCCACCGGATCGGCATCCAGAGTGGCCGACATCGCCAGCAGGATCAGGTCGTCGCGCAGCGCACCGGCGACCTCGAGACACAGGGCCAGCCCCAGATCGGCGTTCAAAGAGCGTTCGTGGAATTCGTCGAAGATCACCGCGCCCACACCGGGCAGGTCGGGTTCGGATTGCAGCATCCGGGTCAGGATGCCTTCGGTCACCACCTCGATCCGGGTGGCTTTCGACACTTTCGCCTCGCCCCGCACGCGATAGCCGACGGTCTGGCCCGCGCGTTCGCCCAGTGTCTCGGCCATGCGTTCGGCGGCGGCGCGGGCGGCCAGCCGCCGCGGTTCCAGCATCACGATCCGCCCGTCGCACAGGCCGGCGTCGCGCATCGCCAGCGGCACGCGCGTGGTCTTGCCGGCCCCGGGCGGAGCCTGCAGCACTGCGCGGCCGCGCGCGCGCAGCGCGGCGATCAGGTCGGGCAGGGCATCGTCGATCGGTAGACGGGTCATGCCGCCTTATCGCCAAAGCCCCGTCCAAGGTCCAGAACGCCTGCGTCAAATCCCGCGCGCGGCGGTACTGGACAAACTCGGCCCATCCCCGTCATCTAGGGCAGATTTCGACGAAGGACCCCGCCCATGACCACAGCCGAGCTTGCCGACAGGATCCTCAAAGGCGACCGCCGGGCGCTGGCCCGCGCGATCACCCTTGTCGAAAGCACCCGCGCCGATCACCGCGCCCAAACGGCGCAGCTGCTCGACGCTCTGTCGGGCGCCGGGCGGCAGGCGCTGCGCATCGGCCTGTCGGGAACGCCGGGGGTAGGCAAATCCACCTTCATCGAGAGTTTCGGCATGATGCTGATCGGGCAGGGACTGCGGGTGGCGGTTCTGGCGGTCGATCCCAGCTCGGCCCGGTCCGGCGGCTCGATCCTAGGCGACAAGACCCGGATGGAACGCCTCAGCCGCGAGCCGAACGCCTTCATCCGCCCCTCACCCAGCCAGAGCCATCTGGGCGGCGTCGCCCGCCGCACGCGCGAGGCCATCGCCCTGTGCGAGGCGGCCGGGTTCGACGTGGTGCTGATCGAAACGGTGGGCGTGGGCCAGTCGGAGACCGTGGTGTCGGAAATGTCTGACCTGTTCCTTCTGTTGTTGGCCCCGGCCGGCGGGGACGAATTGCAGGGCGTCAAGCGGGGCATCATGGAGATGGCCGACATGATCCTTGTGAACAAGGCCGACGGCGACCTGAAAGCCACCGCTACCCGCACCTGCGCCGATTATGCCGGGGCGCTGCGCCTGCTGCGTAAACGCCCGCAGGACCCCGAGGGATTTCCCAAGGCGATGACAGTCTCGGCGGTCGAGGAGCGCGGCCTGGACCAGGCCTGGGCCGAGATGCAGGCCCTGGCCGACTGGCGCAAACAGAACGGGCATTGGGATGCCAACCGCGCCGAACAGGCCCGCTATTGGTTCGACCAAGAGGTGCGTCACGCCCTGCTCGCCAAGCTGGAGACCCCGCGGGCCCGGTCCGAGATGGATCGGCTGGGCGCCGAGGTCGGGGCAGGGCGGCTCAGCCCCTCGGCCGCGGCTGAACGGATGTTGCAGGCGCTTGCGCAGATCTAGGCGCCCTTTGGGCGCGGCAACGAAAGCTTTGTGCAGCAGCGTGTTGTCATGTAGCCTGAACGCGAAAACCGAGGCCGGCCGGCTGCATTTGACAGGGCGCCATATCTTGCACGCAGGACGGGCAAACGCGACGGGACGGGCCGACCATGCCCAATATCAACGGGACGAATGGCAACGACAATATCGATGTCAGCAATGACAGCGGTACGCTGAACGGCTCTCCGCAAGGCAGCCCGATCGACGGCATTCGCGCGCGTGGCGGCAATGATGTCGTGACCGTTTCCAACAGTACGATTTCCGGTTCGGTGCGCGGCAATGCCGGGATCGACACGCTGACGATCATCAACAGCGCCATTGGCGGTCGCCTGACCGCCGGTGCCGACGACGACACCGTGACGGTGCAAGGCTCGACCATCGGCAACATCCGCCTCGGCAGTGGCAATGACACGTTGACGCTGCAGGCAACCTCGGTGTCCGGCGACATCCAGGGCGGGTCGGGTAGCGATACGCTCAACTTGCCGGCCGGGACGGTCGTCACCGACAGCAGCTTTGGCACGTTCACTGTCGTCGATGGCACCAGCTATTCTCTGACCAGCGGATCCTTCGCCCTGCCATCCGGCCAGACGATCACCTATTCGCAGTTCGAAAAAGGATCCGGCGTCCCCTGCTTCACCCGTGGCGCGCGCATCCTGACACCGCATGGTCCGGTGCCCATCCAGAACCTGCGCCTTGGGCAGCTGGTCCGGACCGATTCGGGCGGCGACCAGCCGATCCGCTGGATCGGATGTCGCGCGTTCAGCGCGACCGAGATCCGGGCAAACCCCAAGCTGGCCCCGGTGCGGATCCTTGCCGGTGCGCTTGGAGCCGGGCTGCCTGCGCGCGATCTGCTGGTGTCTCGGCAGCACCGGATGCTGGTCCAGTCCCCCATCGCGCGGCGCATGTTCGGGCAGGATCAGGTGTTGATCCCCGCCATCAGGCTGACGGCGCTGCCGGGCATCTTCGTCGATGACGCCATTCCGGGGGTGGAGTATTTCCACCTGCTGTTCGACCAGCACCGAATCGTGTTTGCCGAGGGCGCTCCAACCGAAAGCCTGTTCACCGGCCCCGAGGCGCTGCGGTCGCTGGGCGCGAAAGCGCGAGAAGAGATCCTCGCCATCTTTCCGCAATTGGCAGGCGGGGTTCACGTGTCGAACCCGGCCCGCACCATTCCACGCGGGCGCCAGCAGGCCCGATTAATCGCGCGGCACCTGCGCAACGCAAAACCGTTGCTGGCCGAAAACTGGGGTGCGGGGACATGATCGGGAGGGGGAGCAAAGATTTCGCGCTACCCGTCTTGACCCTTGAAGCGATTCCCACTAAACGCATCCAACCAGTTTTCGGGCGCGACTTCGGGTTGCGCCCCTTGTGATTTGGCCGCGTGCAGCAGCCCGGCCCACCAGAAACAAAGGATGAAACCATGTCGCGCCGTTGCGAACTGACCGGAAAAGGCCCGATGACTGGCAACAATGTCAGCCACGCCAACAACAAAACCAAGCGTCGCTTTCTGCCCAACCTGAACGACGTGACCCTGCAGTCTGAAACGCTGGGTCGCGGCGTCAAGCTGCGCATCTCGGCGGCTGCCCTGCGCTCGGTCGACCACCGCGGTGGTCTGGACGCCTTCCTGGCCAAGGCCAAGGATGAGGATCTGTCCCCGAACGCACTGAAAGTGAAGAAGGAAATCGCCAAGGCACAAGCCTAGGCCTGATTTCCCCACAGGTCTTGTTTTTAGCCCCCGTGCCTGTTGGCGCGGGGGCTCTTCGTTGCGCAGACATCTTTGTACGGGTTTGGGCCTTCGCGGGCGCGCATCCTTGACGCCAAACAATTTCGCGTCAAACGGTGAAATTGTTCACATACAATGCGCGAGAATCTTCTTAAGCATGTACGTATTGCAGCGGCGGAGCGATGAGATGTCTGCGAAAACCTCCAAATTTCTTTCAGTCCTTTCGACAATTCTGGTCGAGTCGGTATCCATTTGCACCCGGATGCAACGGCGGGTGAACCGCCTGCACACAGGCCTGACGACCCAGCGCGACGACCGCGATTTTTTCTGACCTCCCTGACAACTGGACACGGGGCAGCCCATTTTTTGGCCGCCCCGTTTTTTTGCAGCGCCAAACTGTCTCAGGCGGGTCAATCCCCTTGTCGGATTTCCTCGATCGCGCCTATACCTCGGGCGAGATGACCCGGACCCTGCGTACGATCCTGCCGATTGCCCTGTCGCTGCTTCTTGCGCTGACAGCACAGAGCGTTGCCGCCTCGCGCGGCATGGACAGGGCCGTGGGGCAGATGGTGCTGTGTACCGGCACGGGGCCGGTCGTGGTCTACATGGACGAAAACGGCCAGCCGACCAAGGCGCCGCATTATTGCCCGGACTATGCTCTCAGTCTTCTGGGGGCGGTGTTTGCCGACCAGCTACCGCATCCTCTTGCACCGGATCGGGTCCAGCCCGGCCCGCTGCGCGGAACCTCTGATTTGGTGGTCGCGCTGGTCCACGGTCAATCGGCCAGGGGGCCTCCGATCCGCGTCTGAGATCGTTTCCAAAACATTCAGACACGTTTCAAGGAGAGGTCCAAATGCGCTTCCAATCCACTTTTCTGGCCACTTTGGCTGCTACCGTCTTGTCCACCGCCGCTTTTGCCGACAGCATCATCTCGGTCGAGGATGCTTATGCCCGATCCTCGGGCATGAACGCCAAGGCCGGTGCGGCATTCATGATGATCAAGAACACCGGCGACACCGATGACCGGTTGGTTTCGGCCCAGTCGGACGTCGCCGCGCGGGTCGAGCTGCACACGCACAAGATCGACGAGAACGGCGTCGCCAAGATGATGCAGGTCGAGGAAGGCTTTGCCATCCCGGCCGGCGAAGCCCACATGCTGCAACGTGGCGGCGACCACGTGATGTTCATGGGGATCAAAAAGCCGTTCGAGCAGGGTGCGAAAATTCCGGTCACGCTGGTGTTCGAGCAGGCCGGCGAGGTGCAGGTCGAGATCCCAGTCGATCTCGAGCGCCAGGACGGTCACATGAAGCATTCGAACTGACGGCACGCCTGTCTTCTGGCCGCGCTGCGGCCGTCATCCATGCGTCAGGCCGGGCAATGCCCGGCCTGTTTGCGTCGGCCCTATCTGTTGACGGTGCGGATGGTCACCCGATCGCCCGCGCGCTTGAACCGGGCCGCCATGAACAGCATGACCGCAGCGAAAGCCAGCGCGGAAAAGGCGATGGCCCATCCCAGCGCCACCAGCCCGCTGCCGGGCCAGAAGATCAGCACCAGCCCGATCACCAGCGCCACAAGGCCCGAGTTGCGCACCGTGGCTCGCTCGGGATCCAGCGGGTGCATCTGACCCAGCGACATCAGCGACCCGATGCCGATGATCAGCGCCCAGGCCCCCAGCAGGAAGAATGCCAGCTTTGCGGTGCCCTCGGGCCAGATCAGCAGGACCAGCCCAATCAGCACCGCGCCGATACCCGCGCCGCCGATCAGCCCGCGCCGGCCAAAGCCCAGCAGCGTCAGCCCGCCATCGAGGATCAGCAGAACACCCACCAGCCGCAGCAGCAGCGCGATGCTGCCGGTGGGCCAGAACAGCGCGGCGATGCCCACCGCCCCTGCCAGCAACCCGCGCAAGAGGAAGGTCCACCAAAGCTCGGCCAGGGTTTCCCCAAGCGCCGCACGCCCATCCAGCGCGCCGTCATCCAGGATCTCGCCCTGCGGCCTATCCGGTTCGGTCATTGCAAACTCCCTGTCTGGTTTGGTTCAGCATAGCCCGCGGGACGGCCTCAAGTCACCTCTGACCCAGCAGGCGATCGACCCAGTGCGGCACCACCCGCGTTGCCGGTCCGAACAGGGTTTGGTCGAAACTGGAGGCGCCGGCCGAGGGCTCCAGGTTCAGCTCGACCGTTCGCGCACCGGCGGCGATGGCCTCGTGCACGAAGGCCGCGGCCGGGTAGACCTGTCCCGAGGTGCCGATGGCCGCAAAGATATCGGCCTGCGCCAGGTGGCCATAGATCTGATCCATGAAATACGGCATCTCGCCGAACCAGACGATATCGGGCCGCGCGGTCGGAGCGGTGCAGACGGGGCAGGGTTCATCCACAGCCATTTTGGCCGGGGCGGGCCAGCGGTGGCCACAGGCCGCGCAGAGCGCGCCCGCCAACGTGCCGTGCATGTGGATCACGCCCGACGCGCCCCCGGCTTCGTGCAGGCCATCCACGTTCTGCGTCACGATCACCACCTCGCCGGGCCAGTCGCGCTGCAGCCAGGCCAGGGCCCGGTGGGCCGCGTTCGGTTGCGCCTGCGCCGCCTGCACCCGGCGCTTGTTGTAGAAGGCGTGAACCAGCGCGGGGTCGCGGGCAAAGCCCTCGGGGGTGGCCACGTCCTCGATCCGGTGTCGCGCCCACAGCCCGCCTTCATCGCGAAAGGTGCCCAGCCCGCTTTCGGCCGAAATTCCGGCCCCGGTCAAAATCACGATCTTTTCCATCCACCCTCCGCGCGCTAAACCCATGTCATGTCACAGCGTATCCTGTTTGTCTGTCTCGGCAATATCTGCCGCTCGCCCGCCGCTGAGGGCGTTTTCCGCGCCCGCGCGCACCACCACGCCGCCGACAGCGCCGGCACCTCGGACTGGCATGTAGGCGAGCCGCCCTATGGCCCGATGCAGCGCGCAGCCCGTGCCCGTGGGCTGGACCTGAGTGACCTGCGCGCGCGCCAGTTCCTCGCCGCCGATTTCGACCGGTTCGACCTGATCGTCGGGATGGATGACGGCAACATCGCCAAGATCGAAGCGCTTCGCCCGGCGGGCAACGCAACCCCGGTGCGCCTGTTGACCGATTTCGCGGCCCAGACCGGCGCCGATCATGTGCCCGATCCGTATTATTCGCGCGACTTCGATGGCGCGCTGGATCTGATCGAAACCGCCATCGACGGGCTGATCGCGTATCTGGATGCCTAACCGCCGATCACCCTGAACTGCCCGGACAGCCAGGGCAGGCGGGTCAGGCAAGGGTCGATCATCTGGCTCTGCATCAGGTGGCGGGTCATGCCGGCCACCTCGCGCGGGACCTGATCGGACCAGTCCGATCGGGTGAACAGGGAAATCCTGCGCGACGCCGCGCCGAACGGGGCGGGGTGCACCTCGAGCCCGTCATGGAACCGGGCGGCCCGCATGTAGCCCAGCGGTGTGGTGATCGCCCAACCCAGCCCCCGCGCGACCATCGCCATCAGCGCCAGGTGCGAGCCGATCTCGAACCGGTCCTCGAACTCAAGCTGCGCGCGGGCCAGATGGCTTTCGATCTGGCGGCTGATCAGCTGTTCGCGCGCATAGCGCAGAAACGGCAGGGACCGCAGCGCTTCCTCGTCCAAAGCGCTGCCGTTGGGCGCCACAAGAATGAACGGGTCCTGCACCAGCGGATATTCGACCACGTCCTCCAGAACCTCGCCGCTGTGGGCCGATACGGCCATGTGCAGGCTCTGGTCTTCGAGCGCGCGGAACAGATCCAGGCTCGACAGGGTGATCAGCTTGAATCGCGACCGGGTCAGACGCTCGGCCAGAAGCGTGGCCAGGCGAGGGGTCAGGTCATTGTCGAAATCGTCGATCAGCCCGATCGACAGGGTTGTCAAATGGCCCAGGTCCATGACCGAAAGCTCGCTTTGGGCCATCTGCAGCTCGGCCAGAACCGCCTCGGCCCGGGCCAGAAAGCTGCGCCCGGCGGGTGTCAGGCGCATGGGGCGGCGGCCGTGATCGACCAGATCGGTGCCTAACGCCTTTTCCAGATTGCGCAACTGCTGGCTGACCGACGGCTGGCTGAGCCCCGTGATCTCGGCGGCCTGCGCCACCGAACCGGTCCGCGCAAGGGCCGCAAATACTTCCAGCCCACGCAGGGTCAGCCCCTTCATTCCCATGCAACACACCTTTCGCTGCGCCATTCCTGCGGTTCGGCACAGGTCAGGTCAAGCACTGGCCCGTTGCCCTCCTAGCTGCAACTGGCCTGAGCGACCTGCCCAAAGGCCTGATACCGTTCCCACAAAGCATCGTCGCGGGCGCTTTTCGACATTTTGATTGCCTGCGCCTGGTTCGGGTCGGTAAACCATTTGGCGATGGTTTTTTGGTCGCTGCGGGTCAGCACCTGGTCGGCGACGCTCTGGATGCAGTTGCACCGTTGCCGTGTCGCGGCGGTGCGGTCCGACGCCAGACAGGCCCGTTTGATCTGCGCCGCGTCCGACATGGCCGGCGCCACTGCCGTCAGCGTCGATGCGCAAACCGCAATCAATAGGAAGTGTTTCATGCTCATGCCTCGCTTTGCCTGCCCGGAGAGGTCTGGCGCCTCTCTCAGCTGCGCGCAGTATGAATCAAACCTCGATCCCGATCAACACGCATCATCTCGTGCATCAGCGTCGCGCCTTCACGACGGGTCAGAGCAGGCCGGGCAATTGCCATCGGCGTAGCCGCATCGAGGTCGGGGAAGAACAGCGCGTCCGGCGTGCCCGACTGCGCCGCCGATACCAGCAGGCTTTCGGAAAGGGCGCCGTTGGCGCGTACGATGGCGTGCCGGTCCAGCATGAAATGGTGATACGTCACCGTGAGGGCCGGCGACAGCGCAGCAGCGCCCGCGTCGACAAGGCTGATGGCCGGCACGAAAACCTGATCCATCCCGAACATTAACTCAACCGACGGATGCGCAACCAAAAGCCGGTGCTGCTGCGACACGCACAGCGGAGCCGTATTGTCCAAGGTTCCCGCTGGTATCGTTACCATGCGGAACCGTCCGGCGGCGATCACGCTCTGCCGACCGACCCACTGCACCGGCTGAAACCCGTGATCCAGCGTCCAAACCCGGTCGCCCACGGCAAGATTCTCGACCGCGATCTGGCCGCGCTCGGTCTCGATCAGGGTGCCGGGCGCATAGCAGATCGGGGTGACATAGGCGCTGGAGTCGAAATTGGGTCCTTCCTGGGCGCTGATCACCGTCAGCGGGACGCCTGCGGGCGGAAAGCTTCCGGGCCCGCCGATGAAGGCGAGCCCCTCGACGGTGGCATAGCTGGGCGAGGAGTTGTTCACGTTGAACGCCACCGCCTGCCAGGTATTGGTGCCGTCGGTCAGGGTGATGCCGTATTCGGCCTCGACCTGCGTGCCGCTTGTGAACAGCGTTCCGTCAATGGTCTGGTCTCCGTTCAGCACCTGATCGGAATCATTGTCGCGAAAATCGGTGTCGGCGCCGGCATCGGTGATGAATATTTCGGTCGGGTTGACCGTGTTGAAGGTGATCGTCTGTCCCACCAGGTGCGAGCCGTCCCCCTGGGTGACGCCGTCCAACTGTTCGCCGCCCGAGATGGTCATCTGCGACTCGCCCAAAACGTAGATCGAATAGTCCGCCATGTCCTGCCTTCACGCCTCGCCCGGTGCCGCAGCTTCGCCTGTCAGTCCCAACAACGGGTAAACGCCGGTTGCCAAAGTCGCTCCTGACCCCTTCTACCCTGCGCTTCCCTGCTTGACGAGGTGACAATCTGCGGACATATCCCCCTTCATGACAGACCTCGCTCATATCCGCAATTTCTCCATCGTCGCGCATATCGACCATGGCAAATCCACCCTTGCCGACCGGCTCATCCAAGAGACCGGAACGGTGCAGGATCGTGACATGAAGGAACAGCTGCTCGACAGCATGGATATCGAGCGCGAACGCGGCATCACCATCAAGGCCAACACGGTCCGCATCGACTATACCGCCGACAATGGCGAAAAGTATGTGCTGAACCTGATCGACACCCCCGGCCACGTGGACTTCGCCTACGAGGTCAGCCGCTCGATGCGCGCGGTCGAAGGCTCTTTGCTGGTGGTCGACTCGACGCAAGGGGTCGAGGCGCAGACGCTGGCCAATGTCTATCAGGCCATCGACGCGGATCACGAGATCGTGCCGGTGCTCAACAAGATCGACCTGCCGGCCTCCGACTGCGACCGCGTCGCCGACCAGATCGAGGACGTGATCGGAATCGACGCCACCGACGCCATTCAGGTCAGCGCCAAGACGGGGCAGGGCATCCACGAAACGCTCGAGGCGATCGTGCACAAGCTGCCCGCGCCCAAGGGCGAGCGCGACGCGCCGCTCAAGGCGATGCTGGTCGACAGCTGGTACGACTCCTACCTCGGCGTGATCGTCCTGGTCCGCATCATGGACGGCGTTCTGAAAAAAGGGATGCGGGTCAAGTTCATGTCGAACGGCACCCTGCACCATGTCGACCGCGTCGGCGTCTTCCGCCCCGAGATGCAGATGGTCGACAGCTTGGGCCCGGGTGAGATCGGCTTTCTCACCGCCTCGATCAAGCAGGTGCGCGACACCCGTGTCGGCGACACCATCACCAATGACCGCAACGGTGCCGAAACCCCGCTGCCGGGCTTCAAACCCGCGCAGCCGGTGGTGTTCTGCGGCCTGTTCCCCGTGGACAGCGCCGAATTCGAAGACCTGCGCGACGCGATCGAGAAACTGGCCCTGAACGACGCCAGCTTCTCTTTCGAGATGGAAACCTCGGCCGCGCTGGGCTTTGGCTTCCGCTGCGGCTTCCTCGGCCTGCTGCACCTCGAGGTCATCCGCGACCGCATCGAACGCGAATACGATATCGAGCTCATCACCACCGCGCCGTCGGTGATCTATCACGTCTACATGAAAGACGGCGAGATGATCGAGCTGCACAACCCCGCCGACATGCCCGACATGTCCAAGGTCGACCACCTCGAGGAACCGCGCATCAAGGCCACCATCCTTGTGCCGGACGAATACCTGGGCGACGTGCTGAAACTCTGCCAAGACCGCCGCGGTATCCAGATGGACCTGACCTATGCGGGGCAGCGCGCCATGGTCGTCTATGACCTGCCGCTGAACGAGGTCGTCTTCGACTTCTACGACCGCCTGAAATCGGTGACCAAGGGCTATGCCAGCTTCGACTACCAGATGACTGGCTACCGGCAGGACAACCTGGTCAAGATGTCGATCCTCGTGAATGACGAGCCGGTGGACGCGCTGTCGGTCATGGTCCACCGCGACCGCGCCGAGACCCGCGGCCGCGCCATGTGCGAAAAGCTGAAAGAGCTGATCCCGCGCCACATGTTCAAGATCCCGATCCAGGCGGCCATCGGCGGCAAGGTCATCGCACGCGAGACCCTGAGCGCCCTGCGCAAGGACGTGACCGCGAAATGCTACGGCGGCGACGCCACGCGGAAGCGGAAACTGCTGGAAAAGCAAAAGGCCGGCAAGAAGAAGATGCGCCAGTTCGGCAAGGTGGATATCCCGCAGGAGGCGTTTATTTCGGCGTTGAAGATGGATTCCTGATCCAGCTTGAGTGCCGGTGGGCACGCGGTTGGCGCAGCCAGCCGCGTACCCACACGGCGAAACAGTCTAACGCAGTACTCAGAAGTGCGCGCTTGAGTGAAGGTGCGGACTATGCGAAGCTATTGAAACGCAATCATTTTAGGCGTTTCAAATGACTGATTACGATCGACACTTTAAGTTGACTGAAACACGTGACCACGAAGTTGTTGTATTTGAAGAGCAATACCGATCTCTTCGTAGAGAAATTTTGGACCGACAACAGAGACGTTTCTTTATTGTTGCTGGGGCTGCATTAGGAATCCCGAGCGTGTCTGGATTGAAAATAGCCGGGGTCATGGAGGGGACATTCTTATACATTGTCCCTTTGGTTGTTGTGGCTATGTCGTTTTTGTTCGTCATCGAAGTGAATGGGATTGCCAGAGCGGGCCGTTTCATCGAATTGCGAATTGAAAATCAATTTAAAAACGTAGCTGGTTGGGAACACTACCTGAAAGATCTAAAAGAGGCCAACGAACTAACGCCTTCGGTGGTCAAAGTTGCGAATTCAAGTTTCTTGGTCTTGATGGCTGTATATTTCGTGTTTTCAACCATAATTTCTACTTCAAGACTTTGGTACCGAGACGTTGGAGTTAGTGGAGATTTCTTTGAGGCTGCACAGACTAGTGGAGCATTCTGGTCTTTGATTTATTTAGTTTTCATGTCGGCTACGTTTATTGCTTGGACCTATGGGATGTGGCCGCATTTGAAATTCTCAGCCGAAACTCAGAAGTAACTGTTGTAAATGTGAGGAATGCCTCACGAAAGGCCAACTGCCGGGCCACCCGGGTCCGCGTCATGCTGAAAGCATGCCTCCGATATGACCCGTACCCGTCAAACCGAAGGTTTGCCTCCTGCAAAACGGGCGGCGCGTTTGCGCCCCGCGGCTCCGCCCGTTCGGCCTTGAAACGGTCCACCGGACCGTTTCCTAGACGGGTCTCACCCCCTCGGGCCGGTCGCAGCCCTCATCTCTGCCAACCAACCGCCACACCCGCGCTTGCCGCCGGGGCGCGATTCCACCCGACCAAGGTCCGCTGAGCCGGAGAGCGTTTCGTGATAACCTCCGTCCCTCACCATGGGAGGATATACCGATGAAACATCTGACGATCGCATCCGCACTCTGGCTGTTCGCCGTGCCCGCTTTCGCATCTCAATGCCCCACTGACATCGCCGCCATCAACGCGGCGCTGGCGGCAGGCACCGAGCTCAGCGACGAGCAGGTCGCGCAGGTCGAGGCTCTGCGCGACGAAGGCCAGCAACTGCACGACGCCGGGGATCACCAGGCCTCGGTCGATACGCTTGCCAAGGCCAAGGACATGCTCGGCCTGAACTGATCCTGCCGCCCGTCGACAAGTCTGGGAGGGGCCTCCCCGCAATGTGAGCCACTTCACAGCCCCGCTGACCCGCACCTGCTAAGGTTGACCCAACGGAAACCAGCGGCGGAGGTCCCATGTCCATGATCCCCATCATCGCGCTTGGATCGGCGGGTCTCTACTCCGTGGCCATGATCTCGATGAAGTTCTGGTGGAAACTTCCCGGCCTCGGGTTGGGGCTGCTGATCGTCGCCACTTTGCTGGCCGCCGCCACGCTGGAACTCGCCGCGCTGCGCGACGAACGGCTGGGCATCATCTATACCGGCATTCTGGGGGCCGAGGTTGTGCTGATCGCCATCGCCTCTTTCTTTCTATTCGGCGAGTCCTTTTCCTACCGCGAGGGGCTGGGCATCACCCTTGTCATTATCGGCACTGCCCTGGCCTGGGCCTGATCCCACCTTGCCGCAACTTGCGCGACACGGGTGCGAGACGGGCGCCCCGCCGCACGGAGCGCACCAGTTCGGCGTGGTTCTATCGGGCTTTGCCCTTTGCGCGTATCAGCCCTGCAGAGACCTGACTTCTACATCGCCCTCGGCCTGCGCCTTGATGGCCAACGCAGCGGCGTGGCTGGCTGCGGCCGTGGTATAGTAGGGAATCTTGTCATACAAAGCGATCGAGCGGATCGCCTTGCTGTCCTCGATGGCCTGCGCGCCCTCGGTGGTGTTCATCACCAGCTGCACCTGACCGTCCTTCAGCATGTCCACCACGTCGGGGCGGCCTTCATAGACTTTGTTGACCACGTCACAGGGCACGCCTTGGCTGTCCAGCCAGGTCTGCGTGCCGCGCGTTGCGACCAGCGTAAAGCCCTGTTCCACCAGAACCTTCGCCGCCTCCAGCATCAACGCGCCCTTGTCGGCATCCTTGATCGAAATGAAGGCCCGCCCCTTGGACGGCAGCACCATGCCGGCGCCCAGCTGCGCCTTGAGGAAGGCGCGGGGGAAGTCGCGGTCCCAGCCCATGACCTCGCCGGTCGAGCGCATCTCGGGGCCAAGGATGGTATCGACGCCGGGGAAACGGGCAAAGGGCAGCACCGCCTCTTTCACCGAGAACCACGGCATGTTTGGATCGGCCAGGGTCATCTGGTCGGCGATCTCGGTGTCTTGGCCCTCCTTGTAGGGCGGGCGCTGCGGGAAGTTCGACAGCGGTTCGCCCGCCATCACCCGCGCCGCGATCGAGGCAATTGCGCTGTCGGTCGCCTTGGCCACGAAAGGCACGGTGCGGCTGGCGCGCGGGTTGACCTCGATCAGGTAGATCTCGCCATCCTTGATCGCGAACTGCACGTTCATCAGGCCGACCACGTTCAGCGCCTTGGCCAGCTTGTAGGTCTGCTCCTTGATCTCGTCGATGACCTCGGTCGACAGCGAGTAGGGCGGCAGCGAACAGGCCGAGTCGCCGGAATGCACGCCGGCCTCTTCGATATGCTGCATGATGCCCGCCACATGCACATCCTTGCCGTCGCACAGCGCGTCCACGTCCAGCTCGACCGCCCCGGCCAGATAGCTGTCCAGCAGCACCGGGCTGTCGCCCGAAACCACCACGGCCTCGTTGATGTAGCGTTTCAGCTGATCCATGTCGCGCACGATCTCCATCGCGCGGCCACCCAGAACGTAGGACGGGCGGATCACCAGCGGGAAGCCGATCTCCTCGGCTATTTCCAGCGCTTGCGCGTCGGTCGAGGCGATACCGTTCTTGGGTTGCTTCAGCCCCAGCTGGTTGACCAGCGCCTGGAACCGCTCGCGGTCCTCGGCCAAGTCGATGGCGTCTGGCGAGGTTCCGAGGATCGGGATGCCGGCCTGTTCCAGCGCGTTGGCCAGCTTCAGCGGCGTCTGGCCGCCGAACTGCACGATCACGCCGTGCAGGGTGCCGTTCTCCTGCTCGACCCGCAGAATCTCCATGACGTGTTCAAAGGTCAGCGGCTCGAAATACAGGCGGTCCGAGGTGTCATAGTCGGTCGAAACCGTCTCGGGGTTGCAGTTGACCATGATGGTCTCATACCCGGCATCCGTCAGCGCGAAACAGGCGTGACAGCAGCAATAGTCGAACTCGATCCCCTGGCCGATCCGGTTCGGGCCGCCGCCGAGGATGACCACCTTCTTGCGGTCGCTGGGGCGCGCCTCGCATTCGACCTCGCCCATCGTGGGGGCCTCGTAGGTCGAATACATGTAGGGCGTCTGCGCCTCGAACTCGGCGGCGCAGGTGTCGATGCGCTTGAACACCGCCTTGACGCCCAGGTTGTGACGGGCGCGGCGCACGTTGTCCTCGTTGCGGCCGGTCAGCTTGGCCAGACGGGCATCGGTAAAGCCCAGCATCTTGACCGCGCGCAGGCCCTCTTCGGTGACCGGCAGGCCGTTTTTGCGCAGGTCACGCTCGGCCTCGACGATCTCACGGATGCGCGCGAGGAACCACGGATCGAACTTGGTGACCGCCTGGATCTCGTCATCCGACAGCCCGTGACGCATCGCCTGCGCGATGGTGCGCAGCCGGTCCGGCGTCTGCTGGCTGATCGCCTTGATAACATGCGCCTTGTCGTCGCTGGTTTCGACAGCGCCCCAAGGGCCGATGCTCAGGCCCGGAATTTCGACCTCGTCAAAGCCGGTCAAGCCCGATTCCATCGAAGCCAGCGCCTTTTGCATCGATTCGTGGATCGTGCGCCCAATCGACATCGCCTCGCCCACCGATTTCATCGCGGTGGTCAGGTAGGGTTCAGCGCCCGGGAACTTCTCGAAGGCGAATTTCGGGATCTTGGTGACCACATAGTCGATGGTCGGCTCAAAGCTGGCAGGGGTGACCTTGGTGATGTCATTGTCCAATTCGTCCAGCGTGTAGCCCACCGCCAGCTTGGCCGCGATCTTGGCGATCGGGAAGCCGGTCGCCTTGGACGCCAGCGCCGACGAGCGCGACACGCGCGGGTTCATCTCGATCACGACCATGCGGCCGTCGGCAGGGTTCACTGCCCATTGCACGTTCGAGCCGCCGGTTTCCACGCCGATCTCGCGCAGCACGGCGATCGAGCCGTTGCGCATGATCTGGTATTCCTTGTCGGTCAGGGTCAGGGCAGGGGCCACGGTGATCGAGTCGCCGGTATGCACGCCCATCGGGTCGACGTTTTCGATGGAACATACGATGATGGCGTTGTCGGCGCTGTCGCGCACCACCTCCATCTCGTATTCCTTCCAGCCCAGAAGGCTTTCGTCGACGAGGATCTGGTTCACGGGCGAGGCATCCATGCCCGAGCGGCAATAATGGATGTAGTCCTCGCGGTTGTAAGCCACCCCACCGCCGGTGCCGCCCAGTGTAAAGGCGGGGCGTATAATCGCGGGCAGGCCGATGTTTTCCAGCTCGTCCAAGGCCATCTGCACGCCGGCATCCAGATCGGCAGAGCCATCGGCCTTTTTGGGAGCGGTGATGATTGTCGCCTTGGGGTTTTCAAGGCCCAGGCGGTCCATCGCCTCGCGGAACAGCTTGCGGTCCTCGGCCATCTCGATGGCCTCGCGCTTGGCCCCGATCATCTCGACGCCGAATTTTTCCAGAATGCCCATCTCTTCCAGCGCCAGCGAGGTGTTCAGGCCGGTCTGACCTCCCATCGTGGGCAGCAGGGCGTCGGGGCGTTCCTTTTCGATGATCTTGGCGACGACCTCGGGCGTGATCGGTTCGATATAGGTGGCGTCGGCCAGTTCCGGGTCGGTCATGATCGTGGCAGGGTTCGAGTTCACCAGGATGACCCGATACCCTTCCTCGCGCAGCGCCTTGCAGGCCTGGGCGCCGGAATAGTCGAATTCGCAAGCTTGCCCGATGACAATGGGCCCCGCCCCGATGATCATGATCGACTGGATGTCGGTTCTCTTCGGCATGGCCTGGTCCCTTCGATTTTGCACGAGTCGCGGGCGCCGCCCAAGCGCCCAAATTGTCGTGCGTTATAGGGACCCGGGCAAAAGGTGCAAGGGGGATCGGAAACGGAAGCGAAATTGCCGCTTTCCCCCCTTTCCCTTGGCACCGTATTCTCTATATGCCGCGGAACGGTAGATGAGGAAGCAATTGCGCATTCGTTTCGATCAGGGACCCGCCGGTCCGGGCACCGGTTTCGACCGGCCCGCCCAGGTGATCCGCGCCGACCGGGCGGAGCAGGTACCCCAGGCATTGGCGGCGCTGGATGACGCGCGCGCGCAGGGCGGCTGGCTGGCCGGATTTGCCAGCTACGAGCTTGGCTATGCGCTTGAGCCGAAGCTGGCCGCAAGGCTGCCCGCGAACCGTCGATTGCCGCTATTGTGCTTTGGGGTGTTCGACGGCCCGAGCGTGCACGACCTGCCGTCCGGTGCAGCCGGGCTGACTGCGTTTCAGCCGCGTTGGAGCGAGGCGCGCTATACCGAAGCCTTCCGCGCCGTGCATGATGCGATCGGGGCCGGGGACATCTATCAGGCCAACTTGACATTTCCTATTGACCTGGAAACCGAGGGCGACAGCGCCGCGCTCTACGCCGCGCTGACCGCCGGACAGCCGGTCGGCCATGGCGCGCTGGTCCAGCAGGACGGGCTGCCCGATCTGCTCAGCCGCTCGCCCGAGTTGTTCTTCCGCACCGATGCCGACGGGATGATCGAGACCCGGCCGATGAAGGGCACCCAGCCGCGCAGCGCCGATCTGGCCGAGGATGCGCGTCGGCGGGATTTCCTGTCCTCGGACGAAAAGAACCGGGCCGAGAACCTGATGATCGTGGACCTGCTGCGCAATGACATCAGCCGCGTGGCGCTGCCGGGAACCGTTCAGGTGCCCGAGCTGTTCAAGGTCGAGACCTACGCCACCGTGCATCAGATGGTGTCGCTGGTGCAGGCGCGGCTGCAGGTGGGGGCCGGGCTGTCCGACATCCTGACGGCGCTGTTTCCCTGTGGCTCGATTACCGGGGCGCCCAAGATCCGTGCGATGGAGATTCTTTCGGATCTGGAGCCCTGGCCGCGCGACATCTATTGCGGCACCATTGGCTGGGCCGCCCCGGATGGGCGGTCGGAATTCAACGTCGCGATCCGGACCTTGATGGTCGAGGGCAATCGGGCCACGCTGAACGTCGGCGGAGGCGTCGTCTGGGACAGCACTGCCGCGTCGGAATACGAGGAAGCGCTATGGAAAGCCCGGTTCGCGCACCAACTGAGCCTGATTTCCGTCTGATCGAAACCTTTGCGTTTCGGCCCGGGCAGGGCTTTGTGCGGCTGGAGCGCCACCTGCGGCGCATGGCGCGCACGGCGGATTGGCTGGGTGTTCGGTTCGACGTGCGGCGTGTGGGCGAGGTGGTGGCCGGCGTGGCCGGCGCGGACCCGCTGCGGTGCCGGTTGACTCTGGACATGACCGGCAAGCCCGAGGTCACCACGGGGCCTCTGGCGGACAACCCGCCGGGCTGGACGGTGGGCATCGCCACGCCGCGGCTGATGTCCTCGGACATCTGGCTGCGTTACAAGACCACCCGCCGCGCGATCTATGATCAGGCGCGGGCGGAATTGCCCTACGGCGTGGACGAGCTTTTGTTCCTGAACGAACGGGATGAACTGTGCGAGGGCACCATCACCAACCTGTTCGTGGAAACGGAAGGCGGGCGCCTGCTGACACCGCCGGTTGCGGCGGGCCTGCTGCCGGGCATCCTGCGCGAGGAGTTGATCGAAACCGGACGCGCGGTCGAGGCGGTCTTGACCCTGCATGATCTGGCCGCCGCGCACCGGGTCTGGATGGGCAATTCCTTGCGCGGTTTGATCCCGGCCCAAGTGATATTGCCATGAGCGACCGCAGTTCTGCGCGTGGATTGCAGGTGTCGAACCTGCGCCTGAAGGCTGAATTCGTGGCGTTCTATGTCGCGGTCCCCTTGCTGATCGCGGTTGTGTTTCCACCCGACTGGATGTTTCCGGCCCTGTTCTTCTTCACCGCTGGCGGGATCGCCCTGCTGCACCGCACTCCGGGCTTTTCCTGGGCCGAGCTGCGCTATGGCTGGCGCAACTGGCGCTGGGCCGAGGTGATCGGGTTCTCATTCGCAATGGCGGCAATCTGTGCGGCCTTGGTGATGGCCACGCGCCCCGATGCGGCCTTTTATCTGCTGCTGAACCGGCCGGAATTTCTGGTCGTGATCTGGCTGGGCTATCCGTTGCTGTCGGCGCTTCCGCAAGAGCTGCTGTTCCGCACACTGTTCTATCGCCGCTATCACGCGATTCTGCCTGACGGCACGGCCTTGCCGTTGCTGAACGCCGGGCTGTTTGCCTTTGCCCATCTGATGTATTGGAGCTGGATCGTCGCCGCGATGACATTCGCGGGCGGGCTGCTGTTTTCCTGGGCCTACCGAAAGCGTGGGTCGTTCTTCTATGCGGTGCTGCTGCACGCGATCGCGGGCAACATCATCTTTGCCGCCGGGCTGGGCGAATTCTTCTATTCCGGAAACGTGCAGCGCCCGTTCTAGGGACTTTACTCGGCGGCTTTGCGCATGTCTTGACCCGGCTGATACAGATAGTCCCGCGTTAACGGCACCGCGTCACGGCGATGGCCCAGTTGCAGTTGGAAAACGGTCTGGTCGCGCTCCTCGAACACCAGGATGCAGGCGGTCAAGTAGAACCGCCACATGCGGATGAACCGGTCGTCATACATCGCGCGTACCTGATCCAGGTTGCTCTCGAACCGGTCGCGCCAGGCGCGCAGAGTCAGGGCATAATGCAGCCGCAGGCTTTCGACATCCAAAAACCACAGACCGGTGCGGGCCACGGGTTTGACGATTTCCTCGAGCGACGGGACATAGCCGCCCGGGAAGATGTATTTGTTCAGCCAGGGCGACTGGCCGGTGGGCGGACCGTTGCGGCCGATGGAATGGATCAACGCCACACCGTCGGGTTTCAACAGGGCTGCGACCCGGTCGAAATAGGTGCGCAGCTGTGGCGCGCCCACATGCTCCAGCATCCCGACCGAGACGATCCGGTCGAACTGATCCTGCATCTGTCGGTAGTCCATCAGCCGAATGTCGACGCGGTCGGCTAGCCCGGCCTGCCTTACTCGCGCGGTCGCGGTGCGGTGCTGGTTCTGCGACAGGGTCAGCCCGGTCACCTGCACGCCGTGGTCACGCCCCAGCGTCAGGGCCAGCCCTCCCCAACCGCAGCCGATGTCCAGCACGCGCATTCCGGGTTCAAGGCACAGCTTGCGCGCGATATGCGCCTTTTTGGCGGCTTGTGCCTGTTCCAAAGTCATCCAGGGCTGCTGGAAATAGGCGCAGCTGTACTGCATGTCAGGGTCCAGCATCAGCCGGTAGAAGTCGTCGGACAGGTCATAGTGATGCGCAACATTGCGCCGCGCCGATCGGACCGAGTTGCGCTGCAGGATCGGTCTCAGCAGATACCCGGCCCAGTCCTGGATCTGCTGCAGCAAGGGCAATGACCCGCTGGCCGCGCATCGAATCGCGATCCGCATGGCGCTTTCCAGGCCGCCTTCGTCGACGGTAAGGGTGCCGTCCATGTAGCCCTCGCCAAAAGCCATCTCGGGATTGCGCACCAAGCGCGCCATCAATGCGGGGTCATGCAGGGTGACATGCGCCTCGGGCTGCGTGGCGTCGCCATAGGTGCGCGCCGTCCCGTCAGGATAGGTGATCCGCAGAGTTCCGCGGGTGATGAAACCCCGCAATACGCGATCCAAAACAGTTTGCCACATCGGCCGAACACCTCCTTGCTCAAGGGGCCTGGCTCCCGCGTGCCGGGAAAACTATTCAAGTTCACATGTCCAAAAGATAGCGATTTTTTCGAATTTGTCTGCATTCCGGCCCGCATCGCGCCCCAACCCTTGACTTCCCGACGTGATCGCGGTGTATCGGCGCGACGAATTCAGCGCCCGAAGGGATACCATCCATGCACGCTTATCGCAGCCACACCTGCGCCGATCTGACCGCCGCCAATGTCGGTGAAACCGTCCGCCTGTCGGGCTGGGTTCACCGGGTGCGAGATCACGGCGGCGTGCTGTTCATTGACCTGCGTGACCACTATGGGGTGACCCAGGTCCTGTGCGACGGCGACAGTGATGCATTCAGCGCGTTGGAGAAAGTGCGCTCAGAATGGTGCATCCGCATCGACGGCACGGTCAAGGCGCGCGACCCCGAGTTGGTGAACCCCAAGCTGCCCACCGGCGAGATCGAGGTCTATGTCCGCGAACTGGAAGTGCTGGGCGCGGCCGAGGAACTGCCGCTGATGGTGTTCGGCGATCAGGAATACCCCGAGGAAACGCGCCTGCGCTATCGTTACCTGGACCTGCGCCGCGAGGCGATGCAGCGCAATATGGCACTGCGCTCGGACGTGATCGCCAGCATGCGCCGCCGCATGTGGGATCAGGGCTTCCGCGAATACCAGACTCCGATCATCACCGCATCCAGCCCCGAGGGCGCGCGCGACTTCCTGGTTCCGTCGCGCCTGCATCCGGGCAAGTTCTATGCGTTGCCTCAGGCGCCGCAGCAGTTCAAGCAGCTGATCATGGTGTCGGGCTTCGACAAGTATTTCCAGATCGCCCCTTGCTTCCGCGACGAGGACCCGCGCGCCGACCGCTCGCCCACCGATTTCTACCAGCTCGACCTCGAGATGTCCTTCGTCACCCAGCAGGACGTGTTCGACACGATCCAGCCGGTGCTTACGGGTATCTTCGAGGAATTCGGCAATGGCCGGAAGGTCGACAAGGTCTGGCCGCAGATTTCCTACAAGGACGCGGCGCTGTGGTATGGCACCGACAAGCCCGATCTGCGCAACCCGATCAAGATGCAAGTGGTGTCGGACCATTTCCGGGGGTCCGGTTTCGCGATCTTCGCCAAGCTGCTGGAACAGGAAGGCACTGAGATCCGCGCGATCCCGGCGCCGGGTGGCGGCAGCCGCAAATTCTGCGACCGGATGAACGCTTTTGCCCAGAAAGAGGGCCTGCCGGGCATGGGCTACATCTTCTGGCGCGAGGGCGAGAACGGAATGGAAGCGGCCGGCCCGTTGGCCAAGAATATCGGCCCCGAACGCACCGAGGCTATCCGTCAGCAACTGGGTCTGGGCAAAGGCGACGCGGCCTTCTTCCTGGGCGGCAAGCCCAAGACCTTCGAAAAGGTCGCGGGCAAGGCGCGCGACGTCATCGGCGAGGAACTGGGCCTGACCGACAAGGACCGCTTCGCCTTTGCCTGGATCGTGGATTTCCCGATCTACGAAAAGGACGAGGAAACCGGCGAGATTGATTTCGAACACAACCCGTTCTCGATGCCGCAAGGTGGCATGGAGGCGCTGCAAGGCGACCCGCTTGAGGTCAAGGGCTATCAATACGACCTGGCCTGCAACGGCTATGAGCTGGTGTCGGGCGCGATCCGGAACCACAAGCCCGAAATCATGCTCAAGGCCTTTGAACTGGCCGGCTACGGCGAGGAAGAGGTCAAAAGCCGCTTTGGCGCGCTGTTCAGCGCCTTCCACTATGGCGCACCGCCGCACGGGGGCTGTGCCGCCGGTATCGACCGGATCGTCATGCTGCTGGCCGACGAGGCCAACATCCGCGAGGTCATGATGTTCCCGATGAACCAGCGTGCCGAAGATCTGATGATGCAGGCGCCGTCGGACCCGACCTCGGATCAGTTGATGGAACTGGGCCTGCGCATCATTCCGCAGGATTGATCCGGCCCGCTCGCACCTCCCTGTTCACGCGGCCAAACCAGGTTCAGCGGATGCGCACGTGTCCGCAGGCCCGTTAGGTTTTGCCGTGGGCGGCCGGTCTGGGCCGATTGTTTCGGCCGGGACCCTTTCGGCAGGGCGAAGGTCCCAAGACCGCAAGTTTCAATCCAGCCATCCGGGCTGATTCAGTCGATTGACCCGTATGGACCGCGCCTGCCGCCGGGTCTGTCGGTACCACCAGGCGCAAAGCAAAGCGGTGGTGATGAAATACGCAGTGATCATTCAGATTGCCTCGCGCCGTTCAAGGCGGTTTTGCACCAGACCGGCGACACGGGCGGCCAGGACCGTTACGGGGGCGCCTCGGACGCGTGAAATGGCCAGCTGTTGCGCCGCTTCGGCCAGAACGGAGTCACCGGCGTCGCGCGCGACGCCGCGCAGAAATTGCGCCGCGTAGTCCAGCGTTCGGTCATCGGCGGGCCCAGTCAGAATGTCGGCGATGTGGGCCATGTCGTCCTGATAGGCCATCGGATCCGGAGAGATTTCTTCGTCGCGGACTGCATGCAGGTTGCCGGGGCGCCGGTCCTCCGGCAGCAGTTGGAGGATTTTCGTTTGAAAATGAGCCAGCGATTTCAGCGGCTTGGTCATGAAGCCATCGGCCCCGGCCCGTAACGCCCGATCTTGCGCGCCGTCGTCACCGGACATGCCCAGAATGGCGCTGATGCGGGGGCTGGCGATGTTGAGTTCCGCGATCAGATCGGCGCCTGAGCCATCGGGCAGACCCATGTCCACGATGATCACGGTGGGGCGGTAGATCTGAAGGTGCCGCCGGGCGGATCTGAGGCAGTCCGCGCGCCGAATACGGGCGCCGCTGTGCAGGCACATCAATCGCAGGGCGTCGCAGGCATATCGGCTGTCCTCGACAACCAGAATCGTCTGCCCAAGCAACGGCCGTGCGGCGCTTGGAGCAGGGATGGATGCGGCGAAGGGCACCGAATCGTCCATGGCAGAACTCCTTTCAGCAGATGCCTCACGCTAGGAAGATCTGGATAACACAGGGTTAACGCGCGTTTTGGCGCACTTGCCCTTTGCAGGGGCAGCGCCCATAACCGTCGATGACCCGAACAAAGGAGTTTGTCATGATCGGCCGCCTCAACCACGTCGCAATCGCGGTTCCCGACCTCGAGGCCGCTTCGGTGCAGTATCGAAACGCGCTGGGGGCCAAGGTCGGCGACCCGCAGGACGAACCCGATCACGGAGTTACCGTCGTGTTCATCGAATTGCCGAACACAAAGATCGAATTGCTGTACCCGCTGGGCGAAGATAGCCCCATCAAAGGGTTTCTGGAAAAGAACCCTTCGGGTGGCATCCATCACGTCTGCTACGAGGTCGAGGACATCATCGCCGCGCGCGATCACCTGAAGGAGACCGGTGCCCGCGTGCTGGGCAACGGAGAGCCCAAAATCGGCGCGCATGGCAAGCCCGTTCTATTCCTGCACCCAAAGGATTTCAACGGCTGCCTCGTCGAACTAGAGCAGGTCTGAACTGGGCAAGGAGGTTCTTGTATGACCATTACGGCCGCGCTGGTTCTGTTCGCCGTCATCTGGTTTCTGACCCTGTTGGTCGTATTGCCCGTGCGCATCAAGACGCAGGGAGATCTGGGCGACATCGTGCCGGGCACCCATGCGGGCGCGCCGGAAGTTCACCACATGAAGAAGAAACTGTGGATCACCACCGGAATTTCGATCGTCTTGTGGGCGATCATTGCCGGAATCATCGTGTCGGATGTCATCTCGATCAGGGATTTTGACTGGCTGAACCAGCTTGACCCCGTCGAGTGACACCGGCCGGGCGCTTGCTTTTGCATAGGGGAGTATCGGCTCGTGCCGAGGCAGGTACTGATCGTCGGATATGTGGTCCTGCTGGTGACGCCGCTGGCCCTGGCGGGGATGCAGGGGCTTCCCCTCCGGTCCCTGTGGGATGAGCTTGCGACCGGCGCAGGTCTGGTCGCTTTGGCCATCCTGCTGGTCGAGTTCCTGTTGTCGGGCCGCTTTCGTTTGATCTCGCGTCGGATCGGCATGGATGTGACGATGCGTTGGCATCGGGTTCTGGCGCGCGTGGCCTTGGTGTTGGCCCTGATCCATCCCTTTCTGTATCAGGGCGCGCGCAACCCGCCCTATCCTTGGGACTCCACGCGCCAATTGACCCTAAGCTGGGAGCCCGAGACCATCCTGCCTGGCGCCGTCGCCTGGATGTTGCTGCCGGTCTTGGTGGGGTTGGCCCTGTCGCGGTCGGATCTGGGAAGAAAATACCAGAACTGGCGGTTGGGTCACGGATTGATGGCTCTGACCATTGCGGGTTTTGCCATCTGGCACGCGCTGGCGGCGGGCCGCTACAGCGCAGACCCGGTTCTGACCGGCGTCTGGCTGGCATTGGGGGCGGTTGCCGGTGCGTGTATGCTGCGGGTCTATCTTCTGGCGCCGCTCGCCCGGTTGCGCCGACCATGGCGCGTGACAAGTGTCGGGCCGATTGCCGAACGCACCTGGGAACTGGTGCTGGCGCCGGACGGCCATGACGGGCTCAAATTCCAGGCCGGACAGTTTGCTTGGCTGCAGGTCGGGCACGGCCCGTTTTCAGTGAACGACAACCCGTTTTCCATCGCCTCGGCGCCTTCGGAGGGCTCCGAGATACGGTTCGTCATCAAGGAACTGGGCGACTTCACCCGCAGCTTGGGGCGGATTCCGATCGGTGCGCCGGCCTATTTGGATGGTCCGTTCGGGCATCTGACCCCGGTCGAGCGGGACGCACCGGGCATGGCGCTGATCGCCGGGGGTGTCGGGATCGCCCCAATGCTGAGCATTCTGGACGAGTTGCGCGCGCAGGGCGATCCGCGCCCGGTGACGCTGGTCTACGGCAACAGGTCGGCGGCACAGATCGTCGATTCCGACAGACTTGCCGCGATGGAACGGGGCGGGCATCTGCGCCTGGTTCACGTGGTTTCGGAACCGGCCGAGGACTGGACCGGTGAGGTAGGGGTGATCGACCGGTCTCTGTTGCGCCGTTTGTTCGACGATGAGGCGCGCCGAAGCTGGTTGTTTGTCCTGTGCGGCCCGCCCGGAATGCTGACCGCGGTACAGCAGGACTTGACAGCGCTGGGCGTACCCCGGCACCGGATTCTGTGTGAATCCTTCGTCTATGATTGACGGGCTACCTCGGGCCGGCCGTTCAGCGCGTGGAAGATATGCGTGAAGGTGGCCGCTCCGAGGATCGGAATCACGAGGTTGACCAGCGGAAAGGTCAGCGGGATGGCCATCAACGTGCCGGCAATCCAGATGGTCGAGGCATGCTGCGCGCGCAACCGGCGCGCCCCGTCCCGGCCGACCCGGCGCATGGCGGCCAGCGTGAAGTATTCGCGCCCCAGAAGAAAACCGTTCATGCCCCAGAAGATAAACGGCATGAGCGGCGGGAACAGGGCATAAAGCACCAGGGCCAGCAGGTTCGCGACAATCAGAACGCCCAGGAACCCCAGCGAATCCAGAACCGCGTCTGCGACCGGAATGCGGGGGACGGGCGGAAGGGCCGGATAATGCTTGTCCTCGACGGCCTGGGCGACCTCGTCCAGGAACATCGAGGTGATCGCCGAAGCCACCGGAATCATGAGAAAGATCGGAAGGATCAGCACCAGCACAATGCCGGAGTAGTTGAGGACATCGTTCAGCCACGGCACGGCCCCGACAAAAGGCAGCGAAATCTCAGAGCCTGACGCGAAGTTGATCAGCCAGATGGCCCCGGCGCAGGCCACGACCAGCAACAGGATCGTCAGGCCGATGCCGCGCATCAGGACCTTGCGGAACCGGGGGTCTCCGATCTGGCCGAGGGCGGCGAAAAAGGCGTTGAGAACAATCACTCGGACACCCATTCGGTGATCGCGTCCACATCCGGGCGGGGGCGTTCGGGCGGAGCGGTGCTTTCGGTGGCGATGTGGATCAGCCCGGCAACCCGCTCGTTCGGCGCCAGGCCGAGACCGCGTTCGCAGAATTCCCGGTCATGCGTTTGCCAGCCCGACAGCCAGTTTGCGCCCCAACCCGCGGCCAGCGCCGCGTTCAGCAGGCCCAGACAGGCCGCCCCGGCCGAATAGGTCTGTTCGATCGCTGGTATCTTTTCGGACGGTTTCTGAACCTCGATCACGGCGACGGCGAGTTGCCCCATGTCGAATTGGCTGCGGGCTTTTGCGATCTCGTCGGGGCTTTTGCCCAGTGCCTGCCCACGTTCCTCGGTCAGCGCGGCCAAGCGGGGCATTGCACCTTTTTCCAGAACGATGAACCGCCACGGCTCCAGCTTTCCGTGATCGGGGCAGCGGGCCGCCGCGGTCAGCAGCGGCATCAGTTGGTCGCGGCTCGGCGCGGGCGCAACCAGCGTCTTGGCCGGGCGAGAGCGGCGGGATTGCAGAAATTCCAACGCGGCCGGGTTCTTCAGAGACATATGTTAACCTTTTTTACATGGGCCATTGGTATTTCGGGCAGACAAGGCGTCATTTCAAGGGCAAACTCTCATCTCGAAAGACTCAGGCTCAATTCAATTGACCAAATGGAAAAAATTGTATGGCCGAACCAAAACTGAAGCACCTGCCGGATCTGAGCCATCTGGCCAAGGATGGGCAACGCATCGCCGTGCGCGCGACACCCAAGGCCGCGCGGGATCGTATGCAGGTGGATGGTTCGGTCGTCCAGATCTGGGTCACGGCTCCGGCCGAGGATGGCAGGGCAAACAAGGCGGTGGCCCGAATTTTGGCCAAGGCGATGGGTGTCGCGCCTTCTCGACTGACCCTCGTGCAAGGGCAGGCCGCGCGGGACAAGCTGTTTGCCTATGATCCTTGATCGTCCGTCTCACGAATCTGGTAGACCCCTTCGGGCAGGTCCAGCGCGGCGGCAAGGTCGCGCAACTGCCCGGCCGAGAGCGTGATCTTCTGGATGCGGTCGGTCCGCGGGTCGAACTGTTCGATGGTGACGCATTCGGCAAAGCTGTTGATGACCACGTCTTCCTGCAGGGGCGGCGGGCCTTCGTCCACCAGGGTGATGACCGTCGAGTCGAATTCATGTTCAATCGAAAACATGATCCAACAGTGCCCGTCCTGATGGCCCAATGCAACCATCGATCGGTTCGTCCGCTGTGGTCTCTCGGGTTCGGCTGCGCTAGGCTTTACGCCGGATCTGAGGGAAGGATATCGTGGATGCGCCGCGTTTTTGTCTTGCTGCTGCTGGCCTTGGCCGGGTGCGGCGCTGCCGTCGAGCGCCACGTTCTGGTGCCGGCCGAGGCTTGGGCGCCGACCTCTCTCGCCTTGCGGGACAAGGCCGAAACCTTTCGCCAGGTCAGCCGCGCGGTTGCCAGGGCGGCGGGCGCGGAATGCCGCCGGCAGACGAAGGGCCAGAACTGTGACTTCGTGATCCTCGTAGATCTTGCCCCTTATTCCCAGCCCAACGCTTTTCAGACGCTGGACGAGCACGGCCGGCCTCTTGTGATCTTTAACCAAGGTATGATCGGGTCGGCCCGCAACGGCGACGAGATGGCCTTTGTGATGGGCCACGAGGCCGCGCATCACATCATGGGCCATATTGCGCGCCAGATCGAAAACGCAAAGGAGGGTGCGCGCGTCTTTGGCGAGTTGGCCAAGGCCCAGGGCGAGGGGCCGGACGAGATCGAACGCGCACAACAACTGGGCGCCGAGGTGGGCATGCAGAGCTATGCCAAGACATTCGAGTTGGAAGCGGACGTGTTGGGAACTGTCATCACCAATGCAGCCGGATACGATCCGCTGAAGGGAATGGCCTATTTCAGCCGCATCCCCGACCCGGGAGACCGTTTCCTGGCGTCGCACCCGCCCAATGCCAAACGGGTCGAGGTCGTGCTGGAGACCGCAGCCGATCTGGGGTTGATGGAATGACGGAACTGACCCGTCTTGGCGTTGTTTTGACCGACCGAGGCTCGAAATATGCGGTTTCGGGTGCGTCGGTCGGAAGCCGTGACGACATCGATGCCGTGTTGCGGGCGTTGAAGGCGGACAAGCTGTATGCCAAGGCCACCCACAACACTTGGGCTGCTGTCCTGCCGACAGGTGCCCTCAAGGCCGATGATGGCGAAGCCGGAGCGGCCATGGTCATCCTGCGCATGATGCAGCGGGCGGGGCTGCAGGACCACGTGATTGTCGTCACGCGCTGGTATGGCGGAAAGAAATTGGGCGGCGACAGGTTCCGACGGGTTCAGGACGCGACGCGGGCCTATCTGGACCGTCTTGGGGCGACTGCTTGACCTGTATCAAGGGCCACGCGGCGCATTTGCCGTATCGTCAAAGCCATCGGTATAAGGAAAGGCGGGGCCATGACACCTAAAGAGACGCTGAAGCGCCATGCGGATCTGTTGGATCGGATGGCGGATCAGGTGGGCGTTGACCTGCAGGAAGCCGCGATTTCAGGCGCAGTTTCACTTGACCAGTTGTCAGACGCGGTGTTGCGGTGCGCCGAATGTCCGGACCCGGTCTGTTGTGCGCGGGGGCTGGCCGGCGAGGAATTCGGGGGCAAGCCGCCGGAATTCTGCAGAAACCGCGAGATGCTTGGCCGTTTGAGCCGGATTTCACGGGGGCAGTCATGAAGGTGCTGGGCGACACCGCGCGCCATCTGCGCCTTGTGCTGAAAATGGGGCGCATCACCCGCACGGATCTGCTCGTTGCCTACCGTTCAAGTGGTCTGACGCAGCAGGACTGGGCACAAGCAGTTCGGCGCTGCCGCGGTTGTGGGCGGGCAGAGATGTGCCGAGATTGGCTGTCAGGCGCGAAGATCGGTGCGCGGGTACCTTTCGCATGCCCGAATCTCGGGCTGTTTCATCGAATTCGTGCAGAGACGGGTCAGGAGTTGTGATGCGGCACATACATCTGGGAGATATCGAAAAACACTTCTGGCTTGCCCGCTCGGTTGCCCGTCGCATGGGGGTTTCGCTGACCGAAGCCATGGCCGACGGGCGTCTGAGCCACCAGGCTTATGCCGAGATCGTTACCCGATGCAGGGCGGCCGACTGCAGCAAAGGCTGTGTCCTGTGGCTGGCCGAGCAACAGGCCGAAATGACGCCCGAGCCGCCTTGTTGCGCGATTGCGGATGCTCTGAGGCAATTGCGCTGAGCGGCTAGAGCCGGGAATGCGTGCCGTCGCAAATCGGAGGGTTTTGGGTTTGTTTGCATCCACAAAAAAAGACTTTCCGCGTCGCTTCAGCCTTGTATGAGACGGGTTCGATTCCGGTGCCCTTATGTGAACCGTCACAAAGTGGCTGACGCTTGGATCTCCCGCACCGGCACCAGAAATAGGTTTTTCCTTCGTTCACCTCGACTGGATAGGGGGCCTTGCGGGCGATCATTGGTGGTTCAGCCATTTTGCTTGTCCTTTAAGCGAAAAATCATCAATTGGTTCGGGTTGCATTGTAACCTGACGGACTGCCTTTGCTTAGGCTAAAAATGGGGCACACGGCATGGTTTTGCCCTGGCTCACGACCGTGTGATCCAAAATGTTGCCACGCGGCCATATTGGCCGTATTCTGGACGCGGCCCCGAAAAGTTGGGCAATATCAGAAAAGTATTGAAGGATTGATGGACATGAAACTGAAATTCGCTGCCGCAGCCGCATTTGGCTTGATCCTGACCGCCTGCGGTCAGCAGGAAGAACCCGCTCCGGTCTACATCCAGCCCGACTATGATAAATACGGAACGCCCAGCTGCTCGGCCGGATATGAACTGGCAACAACCGAAGCAGGTCAGACCGTCTGCAACCCGGTCAGCCAGTAAGGCTTTACCAATTTTGGCTTTCGCGGGCGGTCCCTCTGGGGCCGCCCGTTTTTTCGTGGGCTGTGCCTCAGCGCAGCAACTTACCCCACAGGTCGTATTCACCGGCTTCGTCCACTTGAACCGGGACGATGTCGCCAGGACGAAGCGCCTCGAAACCTTCGTCGATGAACAGGTTCCCGTCGATCTCCGGCGCGTCGGCCTTGGTGCGACAGATGGCGGCGTCCTCGTCCACCTGATCCACGATCACCTCGATGGTCTGGCCCACCTTGGCCGCCAGTTTCGCCTCGGAGATCGCCTGCGCCTTTTCCATGAAGCGTTCCCAACGCTCCTGTTTGACCTCTTCGGGGACATGATCGGGCAGGTCGTTCGAGCGCGCCCCGTCGACGTTTTCATATTTGAAGCAGCCCACACGATCCAGCTGCGCCTCGTCCATCCAGTCGAGCAGGGTCTGGAACTCGGCCTCGGTCTCGCCCGGGTAGCCCACGATGAAGGTCGAACGCAGGGTGATGTCGGGGCAGATCTCGCGCCAGGCGGCGATCTCGTCCAGTGTCTTCGCCGCGGCCGCGGGGCGCGCCATGCGTTTCAGAACGTCCGGGTGGGCGTGCTGGAAGGGAATGTCGAGATAGGGCAGCAGGTTGCAGCCCGCATCCGCCATCAACGGGATCAGCTCGCGCACGTGCGGATAGGGATAGACGTAATGCAACCGCACCCAGGCCTCCATCTGGCCCAGCTCGCGCGCCAGATCGGTGATGTGGCTGCGCACCTCGCGATCTTTCCACGGGTTCACGTCATATTTGCGGTCCAGCCCATAGGCCGAGGTGTCCTGGCTGATGACCAGCAGTTCACGCACGCCGTTTTCCACCAACTTTTCGGCCTCGCGCAGCACCGCATGGGCGGGGCGGCTGGCCAGCTTGCCACGCATGTCGGGGATGATGCAGAATCGGCACTTGTGATTGCAGCCCTCGGAAATCTTGAGATAGCTGAAATGGCGCGGGGTCAGCTTGACCCCCGAGGCCGGCAGCAGATCGACGAAGGGGTTCGGATCGGGCGGCACGGCGCTGTGCACGGCATCCAGCACCTGTTCATACTGGTGCGGGCCGGTCACGGCCAGAATGCGCGGATGGTGTTCGCGGATGTAGTCCGGCTCGGCCCCCAGGCAGCCGGTCACGATCACCTTGCCGTTTTCCACCAGCGCCTCGCCGATCGCCTCAAGGCTTTCGGCCTTGGCGCTGTCGAGAAACCCGCAGGTGTTCACGATCACCGCGTCCGCCCCGGCATAGTCGGGCGAGATGCCGTATCCTTCGGCCCGCAGGCGGGTCAGGATGCGTTCGCTGTCCACAAGCGCCTTGGGGCAGCCGAGCGAGACCATGCCGATGGTGGGCTGACCGCGGCGCGGGGCATCGTCAATCCGGGCGGCAGGCGCCAGGTCGGGGCGGAGGTTGGGCGGGTTGGTGCTCATGGCGCGGCATATAGTGGGGAAATCTTCCCCTTGCAAATCCCACGCGTCGGGCAGACATCATTTAGGCAAAGGACAACAGGGGCGCATAGAAATCATGAAGTGGCTGTTTCGCATTCTTTTCATTCTGATGGCCGCCATCGGATTGACCATCGGGGCCTTGCTGTTGATGCCCGGCGACAAGCTTGGCGCGATCCTGGCGGAACAGGTCAAGGCCCAGACCGGGCGCGACCTTGCGCTTGAGGGCGACGTACGGTTTTCGTTCTGGCCCGTCCTGGGCCTGGAAACCGGACCGGTGCAATTTGCGAATGCCCCCTGGGCCGGACCCGAACCCATGCTCAGCGCGTCCAGCCTGGAGGTGGGCGTTGATGCCTCGGCCCTTCTGGGCGGCGAGGTCCGGATCGGTCGTGTATTGGCGCGCGACCCGGTCGTGCGGCTGGAACTGTCCGACGGACGCGGAAACTGGGAACTGGCACCCCGCCAACAGGCCGCGCCAGCCGAGGCCGCCTTGCCGTCTGGCGGGCCGAAACCCGCATCGCAGCCCAGTTCCGTGACGCTGGACAAGCTGGAGCTGACCAATGCCCGGCTGGTCTATGTCGAAGACGGCGCGGTTCGCATGGATTTCGCGAACGTGGATCTGTCGGCCAGCTGGCCCGACATTTCCGCCCCGATGCGGATGGACGCGGAAATGCCCGTGCCGGGTGGGGCGGTTACGGTGGCGTTGAGCATATCGGATCTGCCGGCCTTTTCTTCAGGTCAGGCGACGCCGCTGGCGCTGGACCTGAGCGCGCCCGGGGGCCAGGTTAACTTTGACGGACGCGTCAATCTGGCAGGGGAAATGGACGGGCGCACCCGGATCACGACGACCGATACACACAAGATGCTGGCCGCTTTTGGCCAGGCGGGTGTGACCGTGCCTCAGGGTCTGGGCCGCAAGGCCGACGTGCGCGGTCAGATGACCTATACCCGCGACGGACGCATCGCGCTGCGCGACATCCAGGTCGCGCTTGATCAGAACCGGATCACGGGCAATGCAGACATCCTTGTCGCCGCCACTCCGCAGATCACCGCAAACCTGACGGCGGGCCATCTGGATCTGTCGCGTGTCGCCGATGCGGATGCTGGTACGCAGACCCGGAGGCAACCAAAAAACGACGCCCCGAAAGCCGGATCGTCGCCACGGGGCGACGACGGATGGTCAAAGCAGCCGATCGACGCATCGGTTCTGGGCCTGGCCAATGGGCAGATCCGCCTGAGGGCCGAGTCGATTGCGGTTCCCGGTCTCGAATTCGGCGCAAGCGACCTGACACTCAGCCTCGACCGGTCGCGCGCGGTCATGCAGATGAACCCGGCCACGCTGTTCGCGGGGCAACTGACTGGGCAGGTGGTCGCCAACAACCGCAACGGATTGTCGGTCGGCGGCAAGCTATCGGCGCAGGGGATCGACCTGCAGCAGGCTTTGACGGCGCTGGCGGGGGTTGAACGGTTGTCGGGCAAGGGGGGGCTGGATCTGGAATTCCTCGGCGAAGGTCAGAGCGAAGATCAGATCATGCGCTCGCTCAGTGGCAAGGGCAGTCTGAAGGTGGGCAAAGGGGTCATCGCGGGGATCGACCTTGATCGTCTGATGGGACGTGGCGATGCCGTGGGCGGGACGACGGTGTTCAACAGCCTGACGGCCTCATTCGTGATCCGCAAAGGAAACCTCAGAAACAATGATCTGCTGATGCAGTTGGACAATTTCCGCGCGGACGGGTCTGGCCGGATTGGACTGGGTCGGCGGGATATCGACTATGTTTTCACGCCGGTGGCCTTGCGCGCCAATTCAGGCGAGGGGCTGGCCGTTCCCGTGCGGATACAGGGCCCGTGGAGCAACCCGTCGATCAAACCGGATCTGAGCAAAGTGATCGAGGCGGCCACCGACGAAAAGCTGAAAGAGCTGGAACAGGACGCCAAGCAGAAGGCTCTCAGGAAGGCCGGAGAAGAGCTTGACACGACCATCACGGACAGCGACCAGATCGAAGACGCGGTCAAGAAAAAGCTTGAAGAAGAGGCCAAGAAAGGCCTGCTGAAACTGCTGGGAAACAACTGATCAATGGTTGTGGGGGCGCTGGCGGCGCCCCCATCGGTGTCAGATCGTCTGGTCGTAGTCGCCCACGCCGGGCTCGGTGCGGATCACGGCGTCGAGATCGGCGAAAATGGCCCGCATTTCCGCCTCGCTTTCACTGCTTTCACATACGACGACCAGATTGGGAGTGTTCGACGAAGCCCGCACCAGACCCCAGCTGCCATTGTCCAGGATCACGCGCGCGCCGTTGACCGTGACCACCTCTTTGATGGGGCGCCCGGCCAGTGTTTCCCGCGCCTCGGCCTTGGCAACCAGCTTGTCGACCAGCCGCGCAAGGATGTCGTATTTCTCGGTATCGGCGGCATAGGGCGACATGGTCGGGGTCGACCACGTCCTGGGCAGCGCGCGGCGCAGGTCCGACATGCTTTTTTCCGGGTTCCGGTCCATCAGCTTGCAGATTTCGACGGCCACCCGCATGCCGCAGTCATAGCCGCGCCCGACAGGCTCGGCCAGGAAATAGTGGCCGGACTTCTCGAACCCGGCCAGCGCGCCGATTTCCTTAACGCGCCGTTTCATGTGGCTGTGGCCGGTTTTCCAATAGTCGGCCTTGACGCCAAGCGCCTGCAGTTCGGGATCGCTGGCGAACAGGCCGGTCGATTTCACGTCGGCCACGAAGGTGGCGCCGGGATGCAGCTTGGCCAGATCGCGCGCCATGATCACACCGACCTTGTCGGCAAAGATCTCTTCGCCTTCGTCATCGACGACGCCGCAGCGGTCTCCGTCGCCGTCAAACCCCAAGGCCAGATCCGCGCCCGTTGCTTTGACGGTCGCGGCCATGTCGTGCAGCATCTCCATTGCTTCGGGGTTGGGGTTGTAGTTGGGGAAGGTGTAATCCAGCCGATTGTGGCTGGGTACGACCTCGACCCCGATCCGCTCAAAGATTTCTGGTGCAAAGGCCGAAGCCGTACCGTTGCCCGTGGCACAGACGACCTTCAGCGGGCGGGACATTCTGAAATCGCCGACCAGATCGTCGATATAAGCCTCTTTCACCCCATCGACGAATTCATAGGACCCGCCGGGGCGGGCTACGCCTTCACCGTTCAACACGATATCGCGCAGTTCGGACATTTCATCGGGGCCATGGGTCAGCGGGCGGTCAAAGCCCATCTTGACCCCGGTCCAGCCGTTCGGGTTGTGGCTGGCGGTCACCATGGCCACGGCCGGGACATCCAGGTGGAACTGCGCGAAATAGGCCATGGGCGACAGCGCCGGGCCGATGTCCTTGACACGGATGCCCGCCTGCATCAGACCAAGGATCAGTGCGTTCTTGATCGCCAGTGAATAGTCGCGATAGTCGTTTCCGACCGCGATCTCGGGCTTGATCCCGCGCCTGTGCATCTGCGTCCCCAGGCCGAAGCCCAGCGCGGTCATGCCGGGCAGGTTGATCTCGTCGGGATATTTCCAGCGGGCATCATATTCGCGAAAGCCGGTAGGCTTGATCATCGCGTCGCGCAGAAAGCTCCAGGTGTTCGGGGTCACCTCGGACAAGGGTTTGGTCATGTCAAATCTCGGTTTTCAAATCTGAATTGGGTTGGCTTTGGCAAGGGCGTCGAACTGCATCAGTGTCCCGATCAGGTCGCCCATCTGATCCAGCGGGATCATGTTCGGCCCGTCTGACGGTGCGTTGTCCGGGTCTTGGTGAGTTTCGATGAACACTGCGCCAATGCCCAGCGATACCGCGGCGCGGGCCATGACCGGCGCGAATTCGCGCTGACCACCCGACGATCCGCCCCGGCCACCGGGCTGCTGCACCGAGTGCGTAGCGTCCATCACGACCGGATATCCCGTCCGGGCCATTTGCGGCAGCGATCGCATGTCGGCAACCAGCGTGTTGTAGCCAAAGGATGTTCCGCGCTCGGTCAGCAGGATGTTCCGATTGCCGGTGCTTTCGATCTTTTCGACGATGTTCGGCATCTCCCATGGGGCCAGGAACTGACCCTTCTTGACGTTGACCGCCTTGCCCGTTTCACCCGCAGCCAACAACATGTCGGTCTGACGGCACAGGAACGCGGGGATCTGCAGGATATCCACCGCTTCGGCCGCGATGGCGCATTGTGCTTCGGTGTGAACGTCGGTCAGGACCGGAACACCCATCGTCTTGCGGATGTCGTCCAGAACTTTGAGGCCCGCATCGATCCCCATGCCGCGTTTGCCGGACAGGGACGTGCGGTTGGCCTTGTCATACGAGGCCTTGAAGACGTATTGCGCTCCGGCCTTGTCGCAGATTTCCTTCATCCGGCCAGCGATCATCTGGGCATGGTCGGCGGACTCAAGCTGGCACGGCCCGGCGATGACGGTCAGCGGAAGATCGTTGCCGACCGTCAGGTCAGCGATTTTTACATGTTGCATATGCTCTACGAAGATACCTGTTCACGGAGGACTGACGTGGTCAGCGAAATCATAAGGTAGATACCAGCAAACAGCAGGAATGCCAAAATCGTATTTTCGAATTTGCGCGGATAGCTGGGCTCTTGGCTGGGTACCGGGTTGACCGAAACGGTCAGGTATCGGACCTGACGGTTGGCCTCGGTCCGGGTGTTCTCCATCTGCTGCATGGCGGTCTGCAGCATCATGTCCCGGGCCGCCAGGTCGGCCTGGGCCATTTGGATGCGCACGCTCAGTCGCGCCAGAGAGTTCTCGCCAGCAGACGCATCCAGCATCTTTGCGTTCAACTCCTCCAGCACCGCCTGCAACCGCTCGATATCGGCGCGCACGCCGTCGACCTTGGCCTGGTTCGGCCGCGGGTTGTCCAGCAGGGCAGCCAGTTGCAGTTCCTTGTCCTGCAGCTGAATCTCGATTTCATTGATACGGGCGCGCAGGCTGGCGATCACGTTCTCCGGGTCCAGAACGGCGCCTTCAAGCTGCAACTCGATCAGGTCTTCCTGCGCTTTGCGCCGGGCCGCCTGTGCCGCCTCGAAGCTTTCGACGGCGTCGCGCATCTGGTCTTCGCGTTTCTTTTCAGACAGGGCGTTCACACGGTCTTCGGCATAAGAAATCAGTTTCTCCGAGAACAGGGTCGCCGTTTCCGGATCCGGTGCCGCGACTTCCATTCGAATCACGCCTTCGGTCGGGTCATAGCCAATGGTGATCATCCGCTTGTACAGCTTGAAGGCATCTTCCAGGGTCGCATCCTGTTCAAGGCGTTGGATGGGGTCGATCCAGTCTTGCTGGAAGACCTTCGAAAACCCGGCGTCACGGTCCAGAAGCAGCAGCGCCTCTTTCGATTCCAGAAAGGACTGCACCGAGATCGAATCCTGGGTCGTTGCAAATTGCGTCCCGGCCAGCAACCCGCCGATGCTGCCGGGCCCGCCATCGGCCTGCAGGATCAGAAATTCCGAATTGCTGGCGTACATCGGCGTTGCCACCTTGTAGAAATAATAGCCGACCAACAGCGTCGGCAGCAGTACGAAAGCGGCCAGCCGGGCGAACAGACCGATCAGCTTGCGCCGCCGCCGCCGGGCGATGTCTTTCTGGATCTGGCCAATCTCGAACGCACGACGCTCGGCCGGGCTGAGTTCGGGGCTGGGCAGGTTTTCGGTTTTTTCCTTGATAGTCTGCGGCAGGTGGATCTTGACTTGGTCTCTGGAGGTGCCGTCCGGGGCAGGGGCATCGCCCAATTGGCCGACGATATCCAGCAGGTTCTTGCGGGGGAACGGGTCGATCCCCTTTTGGCGCAGCAGCCGCACGGCGTCGTAATCCGACGTCGCGGCCAGGCCATGTTTCTGCGCCATGCGCCGTGCTATGCGCAATTGCCGCCCCGTAAGCCCCTCGCGCTTGATCGCATCCAGCTCGGTTCCTGCCGGCGTTTCGGCCACGCCCTGCGTCGCCTTTCGAATGCGCGAAATGGCTTCGGCCCGGGCTTCGACCGTTCCTTCGCCCTTGGCAGCCCGGTTCGGGTCGTATTTCTTAGCCTTGGGTTTGGTAGTCATACACCTGTTTCGCTTCTTCCAGAGACTCAAAAACGTGAAGCCGGCCGTCCAGTAGTACGGCCGCCTGTCTGGCGAATTTCTCAAGAACCTTCGGGTCGTGCGATACGATCACCAGAGTCGTCGTCCGCAGGCGTTCCTGCAGGATCGAACCCGCTTTCTTGTTGAATTCCACATCTGTGGTTGCCGGCATGCCTTCGTCGATAAGATACATGTCAAAGTCCAGTGCCAGCATCAATGCGAAGGTGAACCGTGCGCGCATCCCCGAGGAATAAGTGGCCAGCGGCTGGTTGAAATATTCGCCCAGACCACAGAGCCAGCTGCAATAGGCTTCGACATAGTCCGGATCCATTCCATAGATTTTGGCGATGTAGCGCGCGTTCTCCAGTGCCGACAGGCGTTTGGACACGCCGCCGGTAAACCCCATCGGGAAAGAGACCCGGCAGTCCCGACGAATCACGCCTTCGTCTGGCTTTTCGAGACCCGCCATCATGTTGATGAGCGTCGTTTTTCCGGTTCCGTTCGGGGCAAGGATGCCCAGCGACTTTCCCAGCTCGACCCGGAACGAGGCCCGGTCCAGGATCACCTTGCGGCGTGTCCCGGTCCAGAAGGATTTGCTGACATTTTCAAACTCGAGCATTTCCGGCCTGTGCAACTTTTTCGTTCCGGCCCGGCCACGACGGTCCGGCCAAAGCCCCTTTGTTATCGGGCCATGTTGGCTACATTATGTCGAATTGTGAAACAAATCTTCAATGCGCGCGGAAAACTGTTCCGTGCGAATGTGACATGCACTTGGTCAGAATGTCACTTGGCGAGCGAAGGCCCGGCTCAAAACGAGAAGGTGAGCAGAGTTTATGGAAAGCCTATCCCACCGGATCCGGTCGTGCAGATTGTGCGCCGAGCGGTTCGCCGCTACTGCGACTGGACACAGCCCGCGACCGGTGGTGTGGTTCCGGCCCGGCGCCCGGATCCTTGTCGCGGGGCAGGCGCCGGGCGCGCGGGTCCACGACTCCGGCCGGCCCTTTACCGATCCGTCCGGCGACCGGTTGCGTGATTGGCTGGGGCTCAGCCCGGCCGAGTTCTATGACCTTTCGCGGGTCTCGATCGTTCCGATGGCCTTCTGTTTTCCCGGCTATGACGCGCGGCAGGCTGATCTGCCGCCGCCGCCCATCTGCCACAAGACCTGGCATGCGAAGGTCATGCGGGAATTGGGGGCGGTGCCCCTGACCGTGCTGGTCGGCGGCCATGCCCATCGATTCCACCTGGGGACCCGATCCTCGGTGACCGAGACGGTGCGCGCCTGGCGGGACCATGCGCCGCGGGTCTTCGTCTTGCCTCATCCGTCGTGGCGCAATACGGCATGGTTGAAGAAAAACCCCTGGTTCGAGACCGAGTTGCTGCCGGTTCTGCGCGCCCGGGTGCAAGAGGTGCTGAATGACTGATACCACGGCCTTGGATGCAGCCCATGCCGCTATGCAGGCCCGTCCGCAGGACGATGCGGCCCGGCTGCGATTCTTTGAGCGGCTTGCCGATTCCGAGCTGTTTCTGATGCTGACCGAAGAGGCGCGCGGCGAAAATATCTCGCCCGAGTTGTTCGAAGTCGCCGACGGGCGCTTCGTGCTGGCCTTCGATCGCGAGGAGCGTCTTGTGCAGTTCGCAGGCAGACCAGCGCCCTATGCGGCGCTGTCGGGCCGGGTTCTGGCCGGGATGCTGGGCGGGCAGGGGATCGGGCTGGGCCTGAACCTCGAGGTGGCGCCCTCGTCGATGCTGATCCCGGCCGAAGCGCTGACCTGGCTGGCCGAGACGCTCAGCCACGCTCCGCAGGCGGTCGAGGCGCGGCTGGAAGAGTTCCTGCCGCCTGCCGGCTTACCCGATGCATTGTTGACGGCGCTGGATACCAAGCTGGCAACGGCGGTAGGGCTGGCCTCGGCCGCCTATCTGGTGGCGACGCGCGCCCAGGGCGGCGGGGCCGGGCATCTGCTGGCCTTCGTCGATGCGGTCCAAGGCGCGGAACCGGCGCTGGCCAAGGCGGTCTCCGAGGCGCTGACCTTTTCGGGGATCGAAGCTGGAGCATTGGACGTTGGGTTCTTTGCTGATGGCGATGCCGCGACCGAGGCGTTGTCGATGGTTGGGCTGCGGTTTGACATCCCGCAACCGACCCGCCCGGATCCTGTCCGCGCCGCGCCCGGAAGTGATCCGGACAAACCGCCGATCCTGAAATGAAAATGCAGCGCCGGGGCGCTGCATCTTCGGTCAGGCGGCTGAAAAAGACGTCAGACTATTCGGCGGCTTGTTCCAGCTTGTCCTGCGTGCGCGTCTCGAAATCACTGGCATCGTGGCGTTCGCGCAGTTGGGTGTGCGGCTCGCCGAAGGCGCGGTTGACCATCCGGCCGCGTTGCACCGCCGGGCGGGCATCGATCTCTTTTGCCCACCGCATCACGTTCGTGTAGGAATCGACATTCAGGAATTCAGCGGCGTCGTATAGGCGGCCCAGAACCAGTTGGCCGTACCACGGCCAGATCGCCATGTCGGCGATCGAGTAGTCATCACCGGCAATGAATGGTTTGTGAGCCAGTTCCCGGTCCAGAACGTCCAACTGGCGCTTGGTTTCCATGGCAAATCGGTTGATCGGATATTCCCATTTCTCGGGCGCGTAGGCATAGAAATGGCCGAACCCGCCGCCCAGATAAGGCGCGCTGCCCATCTGCCAGAACAGCCAGTTCATCACTTCGGTGCGGTCCGGGCCGGATTGCGGCAGAAACGCACCGAATTTCTCGGCCAGATGGAACAGGATCGACCCGCTTTCGAACACGCGCACCGGTTTGTCGCCAGACCGGTCCAGCAGGGCGGGGATTTTCGAGTTGGGATTGATCTCGACAAAGCCCGAGCCGAACTGGTCACCCTCGCCGATATTGATCAGCCAGGCATCGTATTCGGCGCCGTCATGGCCCAAGGCCAGCAGTTCTTCCAGCATCACGGTGACCTTGACCCCGTTCGGAGTGGCCAGCGAATACAGTTGCAGCGGATGCTTGCCCACGGGCAGATCCTTGTCATGGGTGGCGCCCGCGATGGGGCGGTTGATGCTGGCAAAACGTCCGCCGCTTTCGCTGTCCCAGGTCCAGACTTTCGGGGGGGTATAGGTGGATGTGTTGCTCATCTTCTGCCTTTCATGCCTAAGCCGGGCGCGCCGGGTCGTCCCAGAGGTAGTATCGTCACGCCCCGAGGCCAACCCCCGACGTTGCGCGTTTCGTGAAACAATCCTCCGCAATTCGCTCACGTTTTCTCGTGGCCGGTCACAGCAGCGTTAGCTGGGCTGTGCGATCCGGGGAATTCCAATACTCTCGCATCTGACGATCACGCAGACACTGCCTCCAGAACAAGGATCACGTACATGAACCGTTTTGCACTGACTTTTGCCGCCGCCATGATGCTGGGCGTTCCGGCCCTTGCCGGGCCTCAATATGTTGACGGGACTGGCTATGCCGCATCCGGCTACGACGTTGTCGCCTATCGCGACCTCGAACAGGTGCCCGTCGGGCAATCCCAACCCGAAGCCGTGCGTGGCCGCGCCGACATCACGGCTGAGTACAACGGGGCCATCTGGGCTTTCGCATCCGAGGAAAACCGGGCGAAGTTTCTTGAAAATCCCGCATATTACGCCCCGCAATATGACGGGCACTGCGCCTATGGTGTGTCCAAGGGCGGCAAGGTGCCGGGCAACCCCAACCTGTGGCGCATCGTGGATGACAAGCTGTATCTGAACATCACCGATGTCGTGGTCGGTTTCTGGGAAGAGGACGTGCCGGGCAACATCAACCTGGCCGAAGGCAACTGGCCCGAGATCGAGCCGTCGGACGCCTCGACCAGCGTCATCCCCAAATTCACCTCGGCCGGACCGATCCAGAACTGATCCTTTGTTTCGATGATCGCGGGCCCGGCGGGACTTGCCGGGCCTTTTCGCGTTTTCAGAACGCTTCGTTCATGTGCGGGTCGGCCTCAAACCGGATCCGCACGCTTTTCGCCCCGGGGAACTTGCGTTCGCGGATCGTGTCGGGAACCAAGACCTCTCCCGCGCCGGATGACGTGGCCTGAAAAGACAGGATCTCGGCCTCGAACTTGCGGCCGCTGGTCAGGATCGAGGTCGGCAGGGCGACCCGGTTCTTCCCCTCGCAAACCGGCGTGGCCACGAAGAACGTCAGATCGCGCCCCCGGCACCCCACGGCCGAGGGAATGTGGTCTGCGTTGGCCTGTTCTAAATTTCGGCAGGGCGCGCGGTGATCGTCATGCGGCAAGGCGCCGCCGGCCCCAAGAAGAGACCGACATGACTCGAGCGCATCTTCGGCCAATTCGATCAGACGCGCCCTGAGCTTGGGGCGGCGGGGACGTGCCGGGCCGGCGGCCTTAGTGGCCAGCCCTTCGCTTCTGAGGAGGTCAAAGGCCGATTTGGCCTCGGCGAACTGCACGGAATCCCCGCCGGTGCGGTCGGGATGCGCGCGAAAGGCGATGTCGCGCCATGCGTTGCGAATGTCAGATGCCGTCGCGGTCTGATCCAGGCCAAGCGCCCGCAATGCATCAACCCGAGCCTGAATTTTGTCGACTGGCTCCATACCAAAATCACTCTTTAAAACACGTTCCCCTATTTTCCGGGACAACCGGTGTTTGTGTCAAATAAATCAACTGATTGGGCGCTTCTGGACAACAGTTCGAGGTTTGCGCGGCGATTGTATTCATGGCTGGTTTGCGCAGCCGCCGGACGAAAAAAAAGGGGGCCGCCCGGGGCGGCCCCAGCACAGGGGATTGCGGCAAGACAGGTCAGGCGACGTGTTGCAGGTCGACCTTGGGCGTTATCCCCAGGGCGAAACACACGTCGCGCGTCAGCTCGGGGCGGTTGAGCGTGTAGAAATGCAGCTTGTCCACGCCGCCCTCAATCAGGTCCGAGCACAGTTCGGTGCACAGCGCGGTGGCCAGCAGGTCGTGCCGGTCGTCGCGGATGGCCTTCTCAAAGGCATCCTCGACCCATCCGGGAACCCGGGCACCGCAGCGTTTCGCGAATTTGCGGGCGCCCGTCCAGTTCTCGATCGGCAGAATGCCCGGCACGATCGGCTTGTCGATCCCCGCCTTTGCGCAGGCATCGCGAAAGCGGAAGAATGTCTCGGCTTCGAAGAAGAACTGAGTCAGCGCCTCATCGGCGCCAGCATCCAGCTTGGCCTTGAGCCAGTCGATATCGGCCTGTGCATCGGATGCCTCGGGGTGGATGTCGGGATAGGCGCCGACCCGGATCTTGAACTTGCCGGTTTCGGCCAGCGCCGCGATCAGTTCGACCGAGGTCGCGAAACCGTCGGGATGCGGAGTGAAACGGTCCTGCCCCTTGGGCGGGTCGCCGCGCAGGGCAACGATGTCGGTGACGCCGGCGGCGGCGAATTCCTGGGCGATGGCCAGGGTTTCAGAGCGCGAAGCATCGACGCAGGTTAGATGCGCGGCCACCGGCAACCCCGACGATTTGTGCAGCGTGGCCACGGCGTCACGCGTCAGCTCGCGCGTGGTGCCGCCCGCGCCATAGGTGACCGAAACGAATCGCGGCCCCAGCGGTGCCAGGGTCTGAACCGTATCCCACAGCCTAAACGACGCTTCGAGCGTCTGCGGCGGGAAGAATTCAAAGGAGATCTCGGGCTTGGTCATCGGTGTCTCGCTGTTTGTGACCAGGCTCTTGTGCCATGATGCGGGTTGTGAGACAAACTCATATTCCTCAAGAACAACATGAGTTAGACTGCAAATGCATATCGAGTTCCGGCACCTGCGCACGATCAAGGCCATCCATGACTGCGGCGGGCTGGCGCGCGCGGCCGATCAGCTGAACATCACGCAATCGGCGCTGAGCCATCAGATCAAGGGGCTCGAGGATCAGGCCGGGGTCGAGCTTTTCCTGCGCCGGTCGAAGCCGATGAAACTGTCGGCGGCGGGGCTGCGCCTGCTGCGTCTGGCCGAGCAGATCCTGCCGCAGGTCGAGGCCATGCAGGAGGAGTTTTCCTCGCTGCGCGACGGGCGCACGGGGCGGATGCACATCGCGATCGAATGCCACGCCTGTTTCGAGTGGCTGTTCCCGGTGCTCGAGGCCTTCCGCAAGTCGTGGCCGGATGTCGATGTCGATATCCGGCCGGGTCTGGCATTTGACGCGCTGCCCGCGCTGCAGAAGGAGGAAGTCGATCTGGTCGTCTCGTCGGACCCCGAAGACCTGCCGGGCGTCGAGTTCATCGAGCTGTTCGACTACAACCCGGTTTTCGTCGCGGCCTCGACCCATCCGCTGGCCGGGAAACCGTATATCGAGGCCGAGGATTTCCGCGGCCAGACCCTGATCACCTATCCGGTCGAACGGACCCGGCTGGACGTTTTCAGCCAGCTGTTGATCCCCGCGCGGGTCGAACCGGCGGCGATCCGGCAGGTCGAACTGACGGCGGTGATCCTGTTGCTGGTCGCATCGAACCGAGGAATTTCGGTCTTACCCGACTGGGTCGTGCGCGAGGTCAAGTACAACTCGGACTATGTGACCCGCCCGCTGACCAAGGATGGCATCACGCGGCGCCTCTACGCCGCCGTTCGCACCGAGGACATGGAAAAGCCATTTGTGCAGGAGTTGGTCAAGCTGGCCAGCCAGGAGGCGCGCAAGTTGCAGGCGCAATAGGGCCGGGGCCCCGCGCGAAACGGTGGGCTGCCATGCGCATCATTCCTCTTGGCAAGGGACCGTTGCGCCAGTATACGCGCGGTTTGACCGGACAGGAGCCTCGGAACAATGGTTGGCAGTGCAAATCTCAACATCATGATCAAGGCCGCGCGCAAGGCGGGCCGATCGCTGGTAAAGGACTTTCGCGAAGTCGAGAACCTGCAGGTGTCGATGAAGGGCGCGGGCGATTTCGTCTCGAAGGCCGACATTGCCGCCGAGAAGATCCTGAAAGAGGAACTGCTGGGCGCGCGCCCCACTTATGGCTGGCTGGCCGAAGAGGGCGGCGAGATCGAGGGCGAGGATCCGACCCGGCGCTGGATCGTCGATCCGCTGGACGGCACAACCAACTTCCTGCACGGCCTGCCGCACTGGGCCATTTCGATCGCGCTGGAACACAAGGGCAAGATCGTCGCCGGCGTGATCTATGACCCTGCCAAGGACGAGATGTTCTTTGCCGAAAAGGGCGAAGGCGCCTGGATGAATGACATGCGTATCCGCGTGTCGGGCCGGCATCGCATGATCGAGTCGGTCTTTTCGACCGGCCTGCCGTTTGGCGGGCGGTCCGATCTGCCGGCCACGCTGCAGGACCTGGCCCGGCTGATGCCGGTCTGCGCGGGCGTGCGCCGTTGGGGCGCCGCGGCGCTGGACATGGCCTATGTGGCTGCCGGTCGCTACGAGGGGTTCTGGGAACGTCGGCTGAATGCCTGGGACATGGCCGCGGGCATCATCATCGTGAAAGAGGCTGGTGGTCTTGTGCAGCCGCTGAACCCCGAGGGCAGCATTCTGGAGGATGGTGAAGTGATCTGTGCCAACGAGCCGATCTTCGACCAGTTCGCCAAGGTGATCCGGGGCTGAGCCTTCCGCTCAATCTGTTCGGTCCGAGGGGTGGTTGACCCCGTCATTCCACGGAATCGGGCCATGCGTGCGCGGGTTGCCACCTTCGATGCACCCCAGGTTGACCCCGCATTCCGCGGGGTCTGATCGCCTCTGGTGATAGACATATATCCCGCAGGTCTTGCAGAAATAGTGTTTGGCCGTGTGCGTGCCCCATGTGTAGAGGCTCAGATTGTCTGCGCCCTGCAGGATGCGCAGGCTGTCGGTGATGGCGGTCACGGCGGCGGCCCCACGGCGGATGCAAAAGGAACAGTCGCATCGGGCGGCCGTGGACAGGCCGCCGGGGAACTCGGCCTCAATCGTCACGGTGCCGCAATGGCAGGTGGCGGTCATCCGGGTCATCGGCGTGGCACTCTTGGTATACGGGACTGGCTGAGCTTGTAGCGGTGTTCGGGATGCGGCGGGTGACCGTGGGTACGGCTCCAATAAGCAGGCCCGCCGCGTTTCAGCCACAGCGGGATGCACAAAATCAAACCGATCACGAAGCCGCCCGTATGCGCCCAATAGGCCACACCGCCGGCGTCAGGGTTGCTGGACACGCTGCCAAGGAACTGCATTCCCAGCCAGACGCCCAGCATCACGAAGGCCGGGATGGTGAAGACCCGCACATAGACGACCAGAATCAGCAGGATATCTACGCGCGCCTTTGGAAACATCAGAAGGTAGCCTCCCATGACCCCGGCAATGGCGCCCGAGGCGCCTATGGTCGGAACCAGCGACCCCGGTGCCGTGATGATGTGGATCAGCCCTGCGCCGATACCGGCGACCATGTAGAACAGCAGGAAGGGCAGGTGGCCCATCTCGTCTTCCAGGTTGTCGCCGAAGATCCAAAGGAACAGCATGTTGCCGATCAGATGCATCCAGCCGCCATGCAGGAACATCGACGTCACCAACGTCTCGAGCGCCACGCCGTCGCTGATGCGGGCGGGGATGATCGCATAGTCGAAATAGAACCGATTGATCAGCCGGGCGTCGTCCATGATTCCGACATAGCTGAGGAAAATCAAAACATTCGCCGCGATCAGCGCATAGACGACATAGGGCGTGCGCCCCGAGGGGTTGTGGTCTCGAATTGGGAACATGGGGGGACGCTGGGCTTTTCCTGGCCCAGCGTCAAGTCAGCTTATGCCGCACCGCCCAGAAGTGCGGCGTTTCCTCCGGCGGCCGTGGTATCGACGCAGAGATGGCGCTCGGCCATCACCCGCGACCGGTCGGGCAAGCCGGGGATCAGCGGCAGGATGGGCCCGGTTCTGCGCGACAGATGCAGTTCGATCTGGCGCGCGGTGTCCGCGTCGCCCCACCACAGAACGCCTGCAATTCCCTGCAGGTCTTCCAGCCGGTGTAGGGCCAGCGCCCCCTCGGCCCGGATTGCCGTGCCGCCCAGCCCGAGTATGGCCTCCGCCTGCGCCTTGGCCGCCTCGGGGCCGGGGCCTAGGCACAAGAACGGCGCGCGGGGAAACTCGGTCAGCCGGTTCGATTCACCGGTCGGTCCGGGCATCGAGCGGGTCGTCGGCGCGGCAGGCTGCCCGATCGGTGCGGGCAGGTCGGCCGCGGCGGACCATTCCGCGTCCACGACCTGTCGGTCCGGGGCGCAGAAACGGGCCAGATAGTTCGGGCCACCCGCCTTGGGGCCGGTGCCGGACAGGCCTTCGCCGCCGAAGGGCTGCGAGCCGACGATCGCGCCGATCTGGTTGCGGTTGACATAGATGTTGCCCGCGTGGATCGCCTCGGTGACGTGCTGCACGCGGTCGTCGATGCGGGTGTGCAGGCCGAAGGTCAGGCCGTAGCCGGTGGCATTGATGTCGGCAATCACCTGGTCGATCTCGTGCGACTTGAAGCGGGCGACATGCAGCACGGGGCCGAAGATCTCGCGTTCCAGCGCATTGATGCCGGGGACCTCTATCAGCGTGGGCGCCACGAAGATCCCCTCGGGCGGCAGCGCCAGTTCTTTCAACACACGACCCTCGGCGCGGGCCTTGGCGACGTGGTCGGCGATGCCCTGACGGGCCTGCTCGTCGATCACCGGGCCGCAATCAGTCGAGAGCAGCCACGGATCGCCCACCGACAGGGCGTCCATCGCGCCCTTGAGCATGGTCAGCACGTCATCGGCGATGTCCTCCTGCAGATACAGGCAGCGCAGGGCGGAACAGCGCTGGCCCGCCGACTGAAAGGCGCTTTCGATGATCGACTGCACGGCCTGCTCGGGCAGGGCGGTGCTGTCCACGATCATCGCGTTCAGCCCGCCGGTTTCGGCGATCAGCGGCGTGCCGGGTTTGAGGTTCTGGGCCATGGCCGCGCGGATTTTCAGGGCCGTCGCGGTCGAGCCGGTGAAGGCCACGCCCGAGACGCGCGGGTCCGAGGTCAGCGCGGCGCCCACCGACGGCCCGCCCGGCAAGAGTTGCAGGGAATCGCGCGGCACGCCGGCCTGATGCAGCAGTTGTACGGCCCGGTGGGCGATCAGCGGGGTCTGCGGCGCGGGCTTGGCCAGCACGGCGTTGCCGGTGGCAAGCGCGGCCGCGATTTGGCCGGTGAAGATGGCCAGCGGGAAGTTCCACGGGCTGATGCAGGTGAAGGTGCCCGCAGGCTCGCCCTCGGGGATGTGGGCGGCGTAGTAGCGCAGGAAGTCCACCGCCTCGCGCAGTTCGGCCACCGCGTCGGGCAGCGATTTGCCGGCCTCGCGCGCCAGAAGGGCGAAGATCTCGCCATAGTGCTCCTCGTAGAGGTCTGCTGCGGCGTTGAGGATGCGGCTGCGCTCGGCCGCTGGGGCCTGCCACGGAGCAGCTGCGGCCAGCGCAAGCTCGACATCCGAGGCGCTGGTCGGGGCGACGGTGCCGGGCTGGTCCTGCGGGTGGGCCGGGTTGGTGACCACCTCGTCGGCCTCGGGCGATGCCTCGCCGGCCAGCAGCGGGCGGGCATACCAGTGGTGGGCGCGGAAGGCGTGGCGCGCGGCGTCGATCGCATCCAGCGTCGGCGTGTGGGTCAGGTCGAACCCGCGCGAGTTCGGGCGCTCGGGCAGGAACAGTTCGGGGCCGGTGGGCAGGTGTTTCGCGGGCTCTTGAACCGCCTCGAACGGGTCGGCGGCGACCTCTTCTGGCGGGACGTTCTCGTCAACGATCTGGTTGACGAAAGAGCTGTTGGCGCCGTTTTCCAGAAGGCGCCGCACCAGATAGGCCAGCAGGTCGCGATGCGCCCCGACCGGCGCGTAGATCCGGCAGCGGGTGTTCTGGCGCTCCATCACCAGCCGGTGCAGGGTTTCGCCCATGCCGTGCAGGCGCTGGAACTCGAAGGGCTGGTCCTCGGCCATATGCAGGATCGCGCTGACCGTGTGGGCGTTGTGGGTGGCAAATTGCGGATAGATCCGGTCGGTCATGCCCAGCAGCTTGCGGGCATTGGCGATGTAGGAGATGTCGGTCGCCGCCTTTTGGGTGAAAACCGGGAAGCCATCGACGCCCGCGACCTGCGCGCGCTTGATCTCGGTGTCCCAGTAGGCGCCCTTGACGAGGCGCACCATCAGCTTGCGGTCGTGGCGCTCGGCCATGTCATAGAGCGTGTCCAGCACCAGCCCCGCGCGCGGGCCATAGGCCTGCACCACGATGCCGAACCCGTCCCAGCCCGCAAGCGCCGGTTCGGACATCACCGCCTCGATCACCTGCAGCGACAGCGACAGGCGGTCGGCCTCTTCGGCGTCCACGTTCAGGCCCATGCCGGCGGCCTTGGCCAGCAGGGCAAGGGCCCGCAGGCGCGGCACCAGTTCGTGCATCACGCGCTCTTCCTGGGCTACTTCGTAGCGGGGATGCAGGGCCGACAGCTTGACCGAGATGCCGGGGTTGGCGCGGATGTCGTCATGGGTGCAGGCCTCGGCAATCGCGGCGATGGCGCGGGAATAGGCGAGGTGATAGCGCGCCGCGTCCGCCTCGGTGCGGGCGGCCTCGCCCAGCATGTCGTAGGAATAGGTGTAGCCCTTGGCCTCCATCCCGGCGGCGCGTTTCATGGCGGACTGGATGGTTTCGCCCAGAACGAACTGCCGGCCCATTTCCTTCATCGCGCGCCCGACGGCGGTGCGGATGACCGGCTCGCCCAGCCGCTTGATAGCGCCGCGCAGGGCGCTGACCGGCGAGGCCTTGCCCTCGTCCAGCACCTTGCCCGTCAGCATCAGCGCCCAGGTCGAGGCGTTGACCAGCGACGATGACGAGTGACCGAGATGCTTGCCCCAGTCCGAGGGTGCGATTTTGTCCTCGATCAGCGCGTCGATCGTGTCGGCATCGGGCACGCGCAAGAGCGCCTCGGCCAGGCACATCAGCGCCACGCCTTCTTCGGTCGAAAGGCCGTATTCGGCGAGGAATACCTCCATCAGCCCCGGCGCGGTGCTGGAGCGGATGTCGCGCACCAGTTGCGCAGCCGCCTCGCAGATGGCGGTGCGGTCCGCTTGGGTCAGGGCGGCCTGATCGGTCAGGGATTTCAGCAACGCGGTCTGGTCCGCGTAGGTCATGGAATCGATGGTGTGGCGCAGGCTGTGAGTCATGTGTCCTCCGGTCTTTCACGCAGTATACTTGCGATTTTGCGGGACAACGGACCGAAAATGAAATATCGGGCACCCGATGTCCTGAATTTAGGATCAAATGCCATGCGAAAAGACTTTCCGGGTTTGGACCGGTTCGACCGCGCGATTCTGTCCATCGTGGCCGAGGACGGGCGGATCTCGGTCGCGGATCTGGCCCGTCGGATCGGGCTGTCGAAATCGCCGACACAGGCGCGGCTGAAACGACTCGAGTCCGAGGGGATCATCACCGGCTACCGTGCGATGCTGGACCCGATCCGCCTGGGCCTGGACCATGTGGCCTTTGTCGAGGTGCGCCTGACCGACACGCGGGAAAAGGCGCTGGCCGAGTTCAACGCGGCCGTGCGCAAAGTGCCCGAGATCGAACAGGCGCACATGATCGCGTCGAATTTCGACTATCTGCTGAAGGTGCGGACCGGGTCTATGACGGAATATCGCGCGGTTCTGGCCGAAAAGATCTCCTCGCTGCCGCATGTGGCCAGCACCTCGACCTTCGTGGCGATGGAGGCGGTGAAAGAGACCGGGCTGGCCGATGCCATCGATGGTGTGGGTTGACGAAATCTGGTGGTGCGCCACCATTGGTATATGAGAAACCTTGTGCTTTCCGCAGTGCTGAGCACGGGCGTCGGGATCCCGGCGCTCGCCGAAACATGTCCTCCCGCGCCTGACCACGACGCCCGGCTGGGCGAACTGATCGACCAGATCCGGCAGGCCGAGACCGAGATGGCCGCCCGCGAGATCTCGAACCAGATGTGGGAGTTGTGGGCCGACGCGCCAGACGAGGCCGCGCAGGCGGTTCTGGACAGCGGCATGTCGCTCCGCAGTGCCTGGGACCTGCTGGGCGCATTGCAGGATTTCGACCGGCTCATCGCCTATTGTCCAAACTATGCCGAAGGGTACAACCAGCGCGCCTTCGTCAATTTTCTGCGTCAGGACTTCGAGGCGGCCCTGACTGATCTGGACCGCGCACTGGCGCTGTCGCCCAACCACATTGCGGCGATCAGCGGGCGCGCGCTGACCTTGATGGGCCTGCACCGAATCGACGAAGCGCGCGAGGAACTGGCTCGGGCGCTGGCCCTGAACCCGTGGTTGCCCGAACGTCACCTGGCCGCCAAGGGCGGGCCGCTGGCCCCTCTGGGGCAGGATCTTTGAACCCAATGATGGCCACCGCCGGCACAGGCCGGAGGTGGCGTTGAACCTGAGGCCGGATCAGGCCAGAACCTCGTTGTCAGTGCGCTTGATCGCGATGATCGCAGAACGCGGCGTGCCTCCGTCGGGCCAGTTCTTTCCGGGATGCTGGATGCCCACAAACATCGTGCGCCGATCCGCCGACCAGGTCAGGCCGGTGACCTCGCAGCCGTTCGGGCCGGTCATGAACCGCGCGATCTCGCCGGTGACCGGATCGCCGACCAGCATCTGGTTGTTGCCGTGCCCGGCAAAGTCGCCTTCGTTGTCGTCATTGCCGTCGGTCTGGATCCAGACCATCCCGGTGCTGTCGATCATCATGCCATCGGGCGAGTTGAACAGGTTGCCCTCGTTGATGTTTTCGGACCCGGCATAGGCATCGGAATGCACCGTCGGGTTGCCCGCCATGACGTACAGATCCCAGTCAAAGCCATCGGCGGCGTGGTCGTCATCCGCCGGGCGCCAGCGGACGATCTGGCCGTAATTGTTGGCCTCGCGCGGGTTGGGACCGTTGACCGAGGTGTCGTCGCCACCCGCATTCGGCTTGACGCCGCGGTTCTTGTTGTTGGTCAGGCAGCAATAGGCCTCGGACGCGACCGGGCTGGTGGCCACCCATTCGGGCCGATCCATGGTGGTGCCGCCCGCCTTCGAGGCCGCCATGCGGCTGAAGATCAGGATCTCGGCCTGCTCCATTCCGGTGGTCTCGGGCGTCAGCGGAACCCATTGCCCGGTCATGTCGTCATTGAACCTGGCCACATAGAGCGTCCCGTCATCCAGCAGCCCTTCGGTTTCGCCGCCGGGTGTGTATATGCCGTTCGAGACATAGCGGTACAGGTATTCGCCGCGTTCGTCATCGCCCATATAGACCACCACGCGGCCATCCCGGGCCAACTCGACAGCGGCGTTTTCGTGCTTGAAACGCCCCAGACCTGTGCGCTTGACCGGCGTGCTTTCGGGGTCGGTCGGGTCGATCTCGACCACCCAACCGGCGCGGTGCGGCTCGTTGGGGTTCTTCGAGGTGTCAAAGCGCGGATCGAACAACTCGTAGCCGTTCCAGCTCTGGGCCTTGATGCCATAGCGTTGGTAGCCGTCGGCGACTTTGGGGTCGTAGCTGGCAGTCTCGTCGCTCGAGCCGAAATAGCCGTTGAAGTTTTCCTCGCAGGTCAGATAGGTGCCCCAAGGCGTCTTGCCCGCGCCGCAGTTGTTCAGGGTGCCCAGCGACTGGGTGCCGGTCGGGTCGGCCTCGGTCTTCATCAGGTCGTGCCCGGCGGCGGGGCCTGCGATCTTCATGGGCGTGTTGTGATGGATGCGGCGGTTGAACGGGCTGTCCTTAACGACGGTCCAGCCATCGGCGCCTTCGGCGATCTCCATCACGGTCACGCCTTGGATGTTCTGCAGCTTGCGCACGTCATCGGCGCTGGCGGGTTTGCCGTCCTGAGCGGCGGGCAAGTTGATCTTGCGGTTGGGGTATTCGTGGTTCACCGCGATCAGTTGGCGGCCACGATACGAAAATGCCTCCATCCCGTCGGTATTCTCGCCGAAAATACGATCAGATTTTTCGACCGGGCCGCCATCGGTGACGTCATAGCCGTCGGCGTCCGAGAACAGCGGATCGCCCCAGCGGATCAGAACCTTCCAATCGTAGCCCTCGGGCACATGCACCGTCCCGTCGGTCTGGGCCGGGATTGGTGTGAAGGCAAACCGTGACGCGGCCTGGGCCTGTGCCGAGGTCGACCCCAGCAGGCCGGTGCCCATTGCGGCGGCCCCGGAGCCGAAGGCAAGAACGCCGCTCAGAAACCCCCGGCGCGACAGCGCGCTGTCCACGACACGGTCAAAATCGTTCTCGGCGGGGCGGGGGAAATGCAGCTCGTCCCAATCGTCGGCGGACAGGGTGGTGGGATCAACGTCTTTCATGGGGTAGTTCCTCGCTGTCGGAATGGATTCGTGAAACGGATTTAGGCACTGAGTATGACAAACACTTGAAGGCTGGGCAGGGCGAGCGGACGATACGGCAATCTGACGGCACATTGAGGCCGAGGCTGCGGCACGAACACAGGCAAAACCGCACGGAAAAGCACGCGAACCACCGATTTCGATGCTTGACGACCGCCCGGGCATGGACTACTCAGCCCAGCACCAAGCGGGTATAGCTTAATGGTAAAGCCCCTGCCTTCCAAGCAGGTTATGTCGGTTCGATTCCGTCTACCCGCTCCAGTCTTCCCGGAGATGCTTGCGTCAAATAGCCCTTGCCAAGGGCTTATGTGCCACGGACAGCTTGACCCGACCGGCCTGTGCCGCCAAGAAGCCCCATCAACAGCTGATCGCGAACAAGGGCCAGGCATGGCAAGAGCACAACCCGCCAACCAAGCAACCAAACGGGCACACGGTTCGCATGACGAACGCCCCGGATCGCGGAAACTGGGCGTTCTGGCCTCGCTCTGGCCGTTCATGCGGCCTTATCGGCTGTTGATGATCGGGGCGACGCTGGCGCTGGTTCTGACTGCCAGCATGACGCTGACGCTGCCGTTGGCGGTGCGACGGGTGGTCGACAATTTCCGTATCGAAGATGGCGAGTTGCTGGATTGGTACTTTCTGGCGGCGCTGGGTATTGCCGCGATGCTGGCCGTGGGCACAGGGGTCCGCTATGCGCTGGTTACGCGGCTGGGCGAGCGGGTCGTGGCCGACATCCGCAAGGCCGTGTTCGACCGCGTGATCGGGATGAGCCCGGCCTTCTATGAACGCATCATGACGGGCGAGGTGCTCAGCCGGATCACCACCGACACGACGCTGATCCAGTCAGTTCTGGGCTCGTCGGTCTCGATCGCGCTGCGCAACATGCTGCTGTTCTTCGGCGGTTTGGTTCTGATGCTGCTGACCTCGGCCAAGCTGACCGGGCTGGTGCTGTTGCTGATCCCGGTGGTGGTGGTGCCGATCCTGGTGCTCGGTCGGCGCCTTCGGGCCATCAGCCGCGAGAACCAGGACTGGATCGCGGCCAGTTCCGGTAACGCGGGCGAGGCGCTGGGCGCGGTGCAGACCGTGCAGGCCTTTACCCACGAGGATGCCAGCCGCAAGCAATTCGCCGACCTGACCGAGACCGCCTATCAGGCGTCCCTGCGCCGCATCCAGACGCGCGCGGTTCTTACGGTGATCGTGATCTTCCTTGTGTTCTCGGGGATCGTCGGCGTGTTGTGGATGGGCGCGAACGATGTGCGCAACGGCGTGATGACCGAAGGCGTTCTGATTCAGTTCGTGATCTATTCGATCATCATGGCCGGGTCCGTGGCCGCCCTATCCGAAATCTGGAGCGAGCTGCAACGCGCCGCAGGCGCAACCGAACGGCTGGTCGAGTTGCTGAACGCCGAGGGTACGGTCAACGACCCGGCGCAACCCAAGGCGCTGCCGCAGCCGGTCAAGGGGCAGATCTCTTTCGACAAGGTGAACTTCCGCTATCCGGCCCGTCCCGACGTTCTGGCTCTGGACGACCTTTCGCTGACGGTGAACCCGGGCGAGACCGTGGCTTTCGTCGGCCCCTCGGGCGCGGGCAAGACGACCGTGATCCAGTTGATCCAGCGATTTTATGACCCCGAGGCCGGTCAGGTCAGCCTGGACGGGATCGACTTGCGCGACATGCGCCGGGCAGATTTCCGGCAGTACATGGCCTTGGTGCCGCAGGACCCAGTGATCTTTGCGGCCTCGGCGCGCGAGAACATCCGCTTCGGACGGCTGGACGCCTCGGATGACGAGGTCGAGGCCGCCGCCCGTGCCGCCGCGGCGCATGACTTCATCTCGGCCCTTCCCGAAGGCTATGACAGTTTCGTCGGCGAACGCGGCGTGATGCTGTCGGGCGGGCAGAAACAGCGCATCGCCATCGCGCGGGCGATTTTACGCGACGCTCCGGTTCTGCTGCTGGACGAGGCGACATCGGCGCTGGATGCCGAGAGCGAGCGCGCAGTTCAGGCCGCCGTCGACCAAATGCGCGCCGGGCGCACTACCCTGATCGTGGCGCACCGTCTGGCCACCGTGAAAAAGGCCGATCGCATCGTGGTGATGGAGAACGGCCGGATCGTGGCGCAGGGCACCCATGACGACCTGGTGGCACAAGGTGGGCTCTATGCGCGTCTGGCGCGCCTCCAGTTCACCGATGGCGTGGCCGCCGAGTGAAGTGACGCGCGGGCAATTCCCGAACCGCCGTAGCGTCATTCTACATTTTCCCCTTGCCCGCGGGTAAGCCCTCGCTTGCGCAGGGCACTGTTTGCTTTCATCTTGAAAGCGATGGACAGCCTGCGAAAAACGCAGGGCAGAAATGGGGAGGAACCACATGGCCTTTGTGGGCAAGGAAGACAAAATCAGGATCGAGCAGGAAATGCCGTGGGAGGCCCGCGACGTACCCGTATCGTTCCATCAGCTGCTCTCGCGGACTGCCGCCAAGTTCCCGGATCGCAACGCGATCAGTTTCCAGATCCTGTCCGGCCCCAAGGACAAGGCCGAAACCCTGACATGGTCGAAACTGCTGGCCAAGACGAACCAGGCAGCCAATCTGTTCCGTTCTTTGGGGGTCAAGGAAAACGACGTGGTGGCCTATGTGCTGCCTAACTGCAACGAGACGTTGATCACTATGATGGGCGGCGCGGTGGCCGGGATCGTGAACCCAATCAACCCGCTGCTGGAGCCCGAGCAGATCGCGTCGATCCTGCGTGAGACCAAGGCCAAGGTCGTGGTCACGCTGAAGCCTTTCCCAAAGACGGATGTGGCGCAGAAGGTCGCCGAGGCCGTGCGCCACGCGCCGGGTGTCAACACCGTGCTGGAGATCGATCTGAACCGGTACCTGACGCCGCCGAAATCGTGGATTGTGCCGTTGGTCCGGCCCAAGATGGAGGACAAAGAGCATCTGGCCCACGCCGACTACCTGGATTTCAACAAGGAACTGGCCAAGCAACCCACCACGCTGACCTTCGAGGACAGCAAAGAGGACCGGGTCGCCTGCTATTTCCACACCGGCGGCACCACGGGAATGCCGAAGGTCGCGCAGCACAAATATTCCGGCATGATCTACAATGGGTGGCTGGGCCACACGCTGCTGTTCTCGGAAGAGGACGTGATCATGTGCCCGCTGCCGATGTTCCACGTCTTTGCCTGCCATGTGATCGTGATGGCGGCGGTGTCGTCGGGCGCCCATGTGGTGTTCCCGACCCCCGCCGGGTATCGCGGCGACGGTGTGTTCGACAACTTCTGGAAATTGATCGAGCGCTGGAAGGTTTCGTTCATCATCACCGTGCCCACGGCGATCTCGGCCAAGATGCAGCGCCCGGTGGATGCAGACATCTCGACCGTCAAGACGGCCTTCTCGGGGTCGGCCCCGCTGCCGGTCGAGCTGTTCCGCCGGTTCGAGAAAGCGACCGGTGTGACCATCGTCGAAGGCTATGGCCTGACCGAGGCCACCTGCCTGGTGTCCTGCAACCCGGTGGATGGCGAGAAGAAGATCGGCTCGATCGGGATCCCGTTCCCGTACACTGACGTCAAGATCCTGCGCGACGGCCCCGACGGACCCAAGGAATGCGCGGTGGACGAAGTGGGCGAGATCTGCGTGTCGAACCCGGGCGTCTATGCCGGGAACACCTATACAGAGGAAGACAAGAACGTCGATCTGTACTACTTCGACAAATACCTGCGCACCGGCGACTTGGGTCGGTTCGATGCGGACGGGTATCTGTGGATCACCGGCCGCGCCAAGGATCTGATCATTCGCGGCGGTCACAACATCGACCCGGCCGAGATTGAAGAGGCCTTGCTGGGCCATGACGCGGTGGCCTTCGCCGGCGCCATCGGTCAGCCCGACGCTCATGCGGGCGAAGTCCCCTGTTCCTTTGTCGAACTGGTCGAAGGCGCAAGCGTGACCGAGGAAGAACTGCTGGAATACTGCAAGATCCACGTGCATGAACGCGCCGCGCATCCCAAGCACATGACCATCCTGCCCGAACTGCCGAAGACTGCGGTGGGCAAGGTCTTCAAGCCTGAACTGCGCAAACAGGCGATCACGCGGGTCTACAATCAGGCGTTGGAAACCGCCGGCGTTCCGGCGCGGGTCGTGTCGGTCATCGACGACAAAAAGCGGGGCCTTGTCGCGCAGCTTGACGTGAACGGTGCATCCGAGGACGATGTGAACCAGGTGCTGGGCAACTTCACCCGGCCATGGGAGTGGGCCGACTGATCCGGAGGGGCAATGGACTATGAACGTCTGATCGACGAGGAGACCTGGGCGTTCATCCGGCGCACCGCCGAAAGCTATCCCGAAGACGCGGTGGAGCGGTCCATCGAGGACCAGCGCCGCGTCTACGACGACATGTGCCGCGCGTTTCGGCAGCCGCGTCCACCGGGTGTCGAAACACGGGACAGTTCGGCCGATGGGGTTGGGGTGCGCGTCTATTTCTGCGGCGATCCAACCCGAACCGTCGTCTACATGCATGGCGGCGGGTTCGTCGTGGGCGGGCTGGACAGCCACGATGACGTCTGCGCCGAACTGTGCGCCCAAACCGGCTATCGGGTGGTGGCGGTCGACTACCGGCTGTGTCCTGAACATATTCATCCGGCGCAGTTCGAGGATTGCTGGACCGCGGCGAACTGGGTGCAATCCGAATTCGGCGACCCGCTGGTTCTGGCCGGGGACAGCGCGGGCGGAAACCTGGCCGCAGCCGTCGCCCATCATGCGCGCGGGCGGATTGGGAACATCTTGGGGCAGGTTCTGATCTATCCCGGTTTGGGTGGCGACCCGAACCAGGGATCGTATATCGAACACGCCCACGCGCCGATGCTGACGCGCGACGAGGTTCTGTTCTATGAAAAAGTCCGGTGTGGCGGCGCCGTCCCGGAACATGACCCCAAATTCGCCCCACTGCACGATACCGACTTTTCCGGGCTGCCGCCGACGGTGGTGGTAACCGCCGACTGTGACCCGCTACGCGATGACGGTGCCGCGTACTGCGCCAAAATCACCGCCGCCGGTGGGCAGGCGCATTGGATCAACGAAGCCGGCCTCGTGCATGGCTACCTGCGCGCCCGCCATTCGGTGACCCGCGCCGCCGACAGCTTCGAACGGATCTCGATCGCGGTCGAGGCGTTGGGGCAGGGGTTGTGGAACTACGACTGACGGCGCTCAGCGCAGGAATGGCTTGGCCTTCATCGTCTCGGCCACCGGAGCGCCCATGCGGGTCAGAACCGTGGGCGCCAACTGCAACTGGTCAATGACCGTTTCCGCATCGGGGCCTTCGGCATCGCCGAAGTAGTACAGCGCCGTTTCCTGCTGTAGGGGGCTGCGCCCGCCGTGGTGGCCGCGCTCGTCCTGACCGTGATCGGCGGTCACGATCACCTCGTATCCCAACTGCCGCCAGCGAGGGATGAATGGGGCCAGCATTTCGTCTATGACAAAGCAGGCGTGATCCATCTCTTCACAGTCGTGGTAGAACCGGTGGCCCATGCTGTCGAGCGTACAGGTATGGAGAATGCCGTAATCCAGCCCGAACCGCAGGCACAGGTTGGTCAGGGTCGCAAACAGGTCGACATCGGACGGCGTCATCTGGTTGGCTTTGCCATAGCCCGTCATCGAGTGGAAGCGGCCGTGGTTGATGGTGGGGCTGTCCGGTTCGTCATATTCGATGTCGCGCACATAGTCGAAAGGGTGGCGGTTGAAGAATTGCGACCAGAAGCTGTGGGTAACGGCCCCGGTCACGCCGCCGGCCTCGCGCACCTGGCTGAAGATGTCTTTGTGGTCCAGCCGGAACACGTTGCCGTTTCCGGTGCAGCCGTGTTCCTGCGGTGTCACGCCGGTGTGGATCGAGGCATAGCAGCTGGCCGAAATCGACGGCAGCACCGAACGCAGCTTCCAAACCCGCGCCTCGCCGCTGTCGACCCAGCCCTCGAGGTTGCCGAATAGCCGGCGGAAATTGCGCCAGGGAACCCCGTCGAGAATGATGAGCAGAAGCTTGCGGTCCATCGCATTGCCCTCGTATTGGATCACTTATTTGGCCCACCCTAGGAGATTCGGTCAGCCAAGGCTGCCTGTTCCCGCCTGGAATGAGAAAATCCCGACACTTCGATAGAAACAAAGTGTCGGGATTTCAGAGTGTTTTGTCGGCTTGCACAGCCATCGGCTCAGTTGCCGGCGCTCTCCATCTTGCGGTGGGCCACGACCTCTTCCAGCCAGCCCAGATGCATTTCCGGCACCGAGCTGAGCAACAGATCGGTGTAATCGTCGAACGGCGGGCTCAGCACCTGTGATTTGGGTCCATAGCGCACCACGCGCCCCTGATACATCACGGCGATGCCGTCGCTGATCGCGCGTACCGTCGCCAGATCATGGGTGATGAACAGATAGGCCACGTCCTCGATCTTCTGCAGGTCCAGCAACAGCTTGAGGATGCCGTCCGCCACCAGTGGATCCAGCGCCGATGTGACCTCGTCACAGATGATCATCTTGGGCTTGGCCGCCAGCGCGCGGGCAATGCACACACGCTGCTTCTGACCTCCTGACAGCTCCGCCGGATAGCGATCGATGAAACCTTCGCCCAGTTCGATCTCGTCCAACAGTTCGATGATGCGCTTATGCTTCTCGGCGCCGCGCATGTTGAAGTAGAACTCGAGCGGCCGGCCGATAATGGTACCCACCGTCTGGCGCGGGTTCATCGCAACATCGGCCATCTGGTAAATCATCTGCAACTCGCGCAGGTCCTCGCGCGAGCGTCCGGCCAGATCGGGGCTGAGCTTGCGCCCGGCAAAGGTGATCTCGCCGTCGCGCGGGGGCAGCAGGCCGGTGATCACCCGGGCCAGCGTGGATTTCCCAGACCCCGATTCCCCCACGACCGCCAGCGTCTGCCCCGGATGAAGCTCGACATTGACGTTGTGCAGCACGTCGAAGTTCAGCCCCTTGTAGCGGGCCGTAATGCCATCGACCTGCAACACGGGTTCGGGCGTGGGCTGTTTTTCCTCGTGTTCGATCGAACGGACCGAGACCAACGCCTTGGTGTATTCTTCCTGCGGGTTGTTGATGATCTGGTCGGTGGTGCCGTATTCGACCGTGTCGCCCATGCGCAGCACCATGATGTCATCGCTGACCTGCGCCACGACCGCCAGATCGTGGGTGATGTACAGCGCGGCCACACCCGTGTCGCGGATCGCATCCTTGATCGCCATCAGAACATCGATCTGCGTGGTCACGTCGAGCGCGGTTGTGGGTTCGTCGAACACCACCAGATCCGGCTCGGGGCACAGCGCCAGCGCCGTCATGCAACGCTGCAACTGCCCACCAGAGACCTGGTGCGGATAGCGGTTGCCGATGTTGTCCGGGTCGGGAAGGCCCAGCTTGGCGAACAGCTCACGCGCGCGGGCTTCGGCCTCTTTGCGGCCGAACTTCTTCTGCTCGACCGCAGCTTCGACCACCTGATCCATGATCTTCTTGGCCGGGTTGAAGGACGCTGCCGCCGATTGCGACACATAGGTCACCTCGCCGCCGCGTAGTTTGCGGATATCCGAGAGCGACGTCTTGAGGATGTCGCGTCCGTTCACCCAGACCTCACCGCCGGTGATTTTCACGCCGCCCCGGCCATAGGCCATCGAGGCCAATCCGATGGTCGACTTCCCCGCACCGGATTCCCCGATCAGCCCCAGCACCTTGCCGCGCTCGAGGTCAAAGCTGACCCCGTGCACGATTTCGATGTCGCGGGGCTTTTCGCCCGGCGGATAGACGGTTGCGCCAATCTTGAGGTCACGGACCTTGAGAAGGGTATCGCTCATCCCCGGCCTCCTTTCAGCGATGTGGTGCGGTTCAGGATCCAGTCGGCCACCAGGTTGACCGAGATGGCCAGCGTTGCGATGGCCACCGCCGGGTACAGCGCCGCGCCAATGCCATAGACGATGCCGTCCTTGTTTTCTTTCACGATGCCGCCCCAATCGGCCAGCGGTGGCTGAACGCCCAGGCCCAGGAACGACAGTGTCGAGACGAACAGCACCATGAAGATGAAGCGCAGGCCCAGTTCGGCCACCAGCGGTGACAGCGCGTTGGGCAGGATCTCGCGGAAGATGATCCAGCCGCGGCCCTCTCCGCGCAGCTTGGCGGCCTCGACATAGTCCATGACCTCGATGTCAACGGCCACGGCCCGGGCCAGACGATAGACGCGGGTGGCGTCCAGCAGGCCCATGACCACGATCAGAACCGGGATGGTGACCGGGACCATGGCCAGAACCACCAGCGCGGTGATTAGCGACGGGATCGACATGATCAGGTCCACGGTCCGCGACATCACCTGATCAGCCCAGCCCCCCAGTACGGCGGCCAGAAATCCCAGGATCGAACCGGTGACGAAGCTGAGGATGGTGGCGGCGGTAGCGATGAAGATCGTGGTGCGCCCGCCATAGATCATGCGGCTGAGAAGGTCGCGGCCGATATTGTCGGTGCCCAGCCAGAATTCCGAACTCGAGGGTTCCCATACGTCGCCCACAACCTCGGCCATGCCGTAGGGCGCCAGGAAGGGTGCAAAGACGGCGATAATGAAATACAGGGCGGTGAAGGCCAGCCCGATCATTGCAGAGATTGGGATGTTCTTCATTTCGGGTGCCTCAGCCTTGGGTTGGCCAGGATCGCGACGATGTCGGCAACCATGTTTAGCCCGATATAGATTGCGGCAAAGATGACCCCGCAGGCCAGAACCACCGGCACGTCGCGCTTGGTCACATGGTCCACAAGGTACTGCCCCATGCCGGGATAGACGAACACCACCTCGACGACGACCACACCCACGACCAGATAGGCCAGGTTCAGCATCACCACGTTCACGATGGGGGCGATGGCGTTCGGGAAGGCATGGCGCCAGATGACCTTGAAGTTGCTCAGGCCCTTCAGTTCGGCCGTTTCGACATAGGCCGACTGCATCACGTTCAGGATCGCGGCGCGGGTCATGCGCATCATGTGTGCCAGAACCACCATGGTCAGCACGATGACGGGCAGCGCGATCGAGTTCAGTTTCTGCCAAAAGGACATGCTGTCATTGATCATCGCCAGCGGCGAGAACATGCCCAGTTTGACTGCCACGAAATAGACCAAGACATAGCCGATCAGGAACTCGGGGATCGAGATCGTCGTCAGGGTGACGGCCGAGATCAGCTTGTCGGGCCAGCGGTTGCGATAGCGGACCGCGACGAGGCCAAGGAAAATTGCAAGGGGCACCGAGACGATGGCCGCCCAGAAGGCAAGAAACAACGTATTGCCCAATCGGTTGCTGACCGACTCGGCGATGTCCAGCTTGTTGGTCAGGGACGTGCCCATGTCACCTTGGACAATTCCGCCAAGCCATTCGAAATACCGGGTCAAGGCGGGACGGTTCAGCCCCATCTCCTCACGCAGGTTGGCAAGGGATTCAGGGGTGGCGGACTGCCCCAGGACGGCTTGCGCGGCGTCTCCGGGTAGGGCCTCGGTCAACCCGAAAATCAGGGCCGAAGCGCCAAACAGCAAGAGGAATCCCAGCGCCAGGCGCTGGGAAACCAGTTTGATGATAGGATGCATACCTGTCGATCCGAGTTAGACGAACCACATCTTGCGGGACATGTTGCCGTTCATCATCTCTTGGGTCGGATCAGTTTCCCAGCCATCCAGCTGGTTGCTGATGCCTTCGACAAAGTCGTTGAACATCGGGCAGATCAGGCCGCCCTGGTCACGGACCATCATACCCATCTGGCTGTAGATTGCCTTGCGCTTTGCCGGGTCCAGCTCGGCACGCGCGGCAAACAGCAGGTCGTCGAACTCTTTGACCTTGAACCGGGTGTCGTTCCAGTCGGCGGTGGACAGATAGGCAGTTGCGTACATCTGGTCCTGCACCGGACGGCCGCCCCAGTAGGACGCGCAGAAAGGCTGAACGTTCCAAACTTCGGACCAGTAGCCATCATTCGGCTCGCGCTTGATCTCAAGCGGGATCCCGGCCTGCTGGGCGGTCTGCTGGAACAGGGCTGCGGCATCCACGGCGCCAGGGAAGGCTCCGTCGGCCACACGCAAAATGATGGGCGACCCGTCATGGCCGGACTTCTTGTAGTGTTCGGCTGCTTTTTCGACGCTGAACTCACGCTGCGGGATCGTCTCATCGAACAGTGGGTATGCTGCGTTGATCGGCATGTCGTTCCCGACCGAGCCATAGCCGCGCAGTACCTTCTCGACCAGCTCTTCGCGGTTGATCGCGTATTTCAGAGCAGTCCGCAGTTCGTTGCTGTCGAACGGCGCCGTGTCACAATGCATGATGAACACGTAGTGGCCGCGACCTGCCGTGGAATGTACGGTCAGATTGGGCGCACGACCCAAGAGGTCGGCAACCTTGGGCTCAACCCGGTTGATCGCATGGACCTGACCTGACTGCAGCGCAGCCGTCCGGGCCGTGGCATCGTTGATGACCACCACTTCGACGCTGTCAAAGTTGCCGAAATCCGGGTTCCAATGGTTCTCGAATTTGGAGAAAAGGTGGCGCACACCGGGTTCGTCCGCTTCCAGCTTGTACGGACCGGTGCCGATACCTGCGCCCGGGTTGTCCATTCCGCCGTCCGGCTGGATGATCAGGTGGTAGTCGGCCATCAGGTAGGGAAGATCGGCGTTCGGCTCGTTCAGGGTGACCTGAAAATACTCGCCATCGGCCTTCATCGACTCGATGCCTTTCATGATGCCCAATGCGCCCGACTTCGAATCTTCGTTCGAGTGGCGCTGCATCGTTTTCAGCACGTCTTCGCTGGTCATGGTCTTGCCGTTGTGGAACTCGACCCCCTGACGCAGTTTGAACGTCCAAACCTTTGCATCGGCGCTGCCTTCAACGCTTTCGGCAAGGCGCGGCTCGATCGTGCCGTCAGGGGCGACTTCGACCAGTTGGTCACCGAACTGCTTGCCGTTCTGGAACGGAACCGAACTGGCATAGGTGGCCGGATCCAGTGAGTTTGTGGATTCACCGCCCTGCAGGCCCAGCTTGAGGTCGCCGCCCTTCTTGGGGCCGGCGGCGCGGGCGGCATCCGCAAAGATGGTGCTGGCCATGGCCGCCGACACGCCCAGTGCGGCTGCCTTGCCCATGAATTCGCGGCGGGTCAGTTTCCCGGCGGTCACCTGGCTGGCCATGTGAGTGAGTTGTTCGTTCATTCAAGTTACTCCCAGTTGCTTGAGTTTTTCGCCCGTTGGGGGCTTTTTATTGACGCATGAGTCAACGTTCGCGCATTTCACGCCACCGGGCAAGGTCAAATCTCGGGTGCCGCGGGGGCCTGTCCATCACATCTGATAGCGCGGGATGCTGTCCTCCAGTGATTTTGAAAAGATGGGCGTATCATTCTCGAACGCGTCGAGCGTCGCCCGCAGGTGAAAATGGGTCAGGTCCGCCCACATCTCGCAGCGCGCCTCGGTGCGTAGGCGCAGCGCGTCGCGTTCCAGCTCCTGCACCCAGGCGCAATCGCCGCGCGCAGAGAGGGGATCGTCGGGGTGGATGGTCCATTTCTCGTGCGCGGTGCCGCCGCTGATCAGACCGTGGTCGGCATCCTGGACCAGTCCGAAATCGTCCTCGATGACCAAGTGGATCAGGCCGGTGGTCATGTCCGTTTCGACGCGGCGGGCGTGGTTGGAAGGACGCAGGTGGCGGACCTGCCATGCGGTCTCAGCGTCGGGCGGCGGAAAGACGCATTCATCGCCATTGGCCCGGGGGCGAAGGGGCAAGGTCAGGTTACCGCCGCTCAGGTGCAGTTCGGCGGTTTCGGGCGTGGGCCAGATCAACGGCCAGTACGCGCTCGAGATCGCGATGCGCAAGCGGTGCCCCTTGGGCACACGATAGGCGATGTGGTCGAGATCCAGCGCGATGTCGCAAGGCTCTCCGGGTTTCAGCGGGCGCGGGTCGGCATGGCTGTCCCGGTGGGCCAGGTTCAGCACGCCATAGGTGATCCGGGTCGAGGCGCCATCCGGGTGCACATGGTTCAGGCGCACGGCGATCTGTGCCTGGGGCCGGTCGGCGGCAAGTGTCAACCGGATGCGCGGCGCGCCGACCAGTTTCATGTCTTCGGCCAGTGGCGCGGTGTCGAAACAGGCGGACAGCGCGTCATCTGCCCGCTGGTCACCGGGCATGTCGGGACCCAGCCAGATGGCGCAATACTCGCCGCCATCCATCCCGCAGTGATGGGGCGAGCGGACGCGGGCATTCAGCGGTCCGTCCACACCCAGCCCTGAATCGGAAAGGGGCAGGGTGACGGTCGGCAGGAGGGACGTAGCGCCGTCATCCTCGGTGATCCAATGGCCCGGGCGCTCGGCATACCAGCGCGCCGGGCGCACGCCATCCATCAGATAGGCGCGATAGGCCGGGTCCTGTTCGACGCCGGTCTCTTCGCCCTTCAACCAGCGGTCCCACCAGCGCAGCGCCTCTTGCAGGAAGCCGATGCGTGGTTCGGGCACGGCAAAATGCGGATACTTATGCACCCAGGGGCCGACGATGCCTTTGACGGGCGCGGCCAGGTTCTCGACCAGCCAGGGCACCGTGTTCTTGTAGGCATCGCCCCAGCCGCCCACCGCCAGCGTCGCGGCGCGGATCGCTCCGGGGTCTTCGCAGACAGACCCATGTCGCCAATAGGCATCGCGGGTCTGGTGCCGCAGCCAGACCGAGGGCAGGAAGGGTTCTGCCTTCAACCGCTGCAACCACATCTCGCGCCAGTCGTCACGCAACGCGGGGTCGGGCGGGCGGGACGAGTACGACCACATGGTCGCACCCCAGCCCAAGTTCTCGTTCAGCAAGCAGCCGCCCTTGTAGTGGATGTCATCGGCATAGCGGTCGGCGGTCGAACACAGGGTGATGATGGCATTCAACGGCGCGGGTTGCAGCGCCGCCACTTGCAGCGCGTTGAAGCCGCCCCAGCTGATCCCCATCATCCCGACCGCGCCGCTGCACCAGGGCTGTTGGGCCAGCCATTCGATCACTTCGACGGCGTCGTCCAGTTCCTGCTGGGTGTATTCATCCTCCATCAGTCCCTGGCTGTCGCCGTTGCCGCGCATGTCGACGCGGATGCAGGCGTATCCACGTTTGGCAAACCAAGGATGGGTCAGGGCATCGCGCGCCGTCGTGCCGTCGCGCTTGCGATAAGGCAGGTATTCCAGAATGGCGGGCACCGGGTGCTGCGGCGCATCGACAGGCCGCCAGATCCGCGCCGACAGGCGGCAGCCGTCCGACAGAATGATGCCCTGATCCGGAACCTCTTCGATCTCGGCCAGTGAGTTCTTCGCCTGAGTCATGTGCCCAGTCTCAGGCGGTTCGGCGGATGGTGTGCGAGGAAAAGCGTCAATTCATTCCTTCGTTGCGACAAGCAGATCCATGACATTGGTTCCCGTGGGGCCGGTCACCAGCAGAGCGCCGGCTCGCTCAAGGAACGTCCCCGCATCGGCCTCGCGCAAGGCCTTGTCCGCCCCATTGGCCCATGTCGCGCCGGTCACGACACCGCCGGCCGCATCGGTCGGCCCGTCGGTGCCGTCGGTTCCACCGACCACGACACACAGCCCCTCGCATCCCTGAATCTCGCGCGCCAGCGCCAGGGCCAGCGCCTGGTTGCGTCCGCCTCGGCCCGGGTTTTCGGGCAGGACGACCGTCGGCTCTCCGCCAAAGATCATCGCGCCCGGCGGCATCTGGCGCAGCCGCGCCCCGATATCTGCGGCGACGGACAGATAGTCGTCGTGCAGGGCCTCTTCCTCGGCCAAAACGTCTAGACCGGCGGCACGTGCCGCGTAGGCTGCGGCGCGGCGCGCATGGGCGTTCGAGGCAATGATCTCGACTCTGGCTTCGAATTGAGGGGCTTCGGGTACGGCGCCGATGCCCGATCCGATGACGCCGATGTCGTCCCCCGGTACGTCCGAAATGGCCAGGACCGTCGCGCGCGCTCCGCCGAAACCGGCCAGCAGGCCCCCGCCCTTGATCCGCGACATCTCGCGCCGGCGGGCGTTCATGGCGGTGATGTCCAGGCCCTCGGACAGCAGCTGCGCGTTCAGCCGCGCCAGATCTTCGAGGGTGGCCCCCGGTACCAGATCCTCGGCCAGCGAGGACGCACCGCCCGAGACCAGCAGCAACAGATGCGTGCCGGGACCCATGGCCTGAACCGCCGCGCGCAGAGCCTCGCCGCCCTTCAGGCTGCGGGCATCGGGCACGGGGTGAGAGGCTTCGATGACCTGCAGATGTGACGGCAGCCCTTCGGCATGGCCGTCTTTCGTGACCACAAGGCCCGGTGTCTTGCCGAAATGATCCTGCGCTGCATTCATCATCGCCGCCGCGGCCTTGCCTACCGCCAGAATCTGATCGGGGCGCGGAACATCGGGCAGCGCCGCCTTGACCGCGCCATAGCCGTCAACGGCGGCAACGCCAGCCTTCCAGATCGCGATCGCCTGATCCTGCATCGTCATCACATGTCCATCCAGATCGTAACCGGGCCGTCATTGATCAGGGACACCGCCATATCCGCTCCGAAAGACCCGGTTTCGGTCGGAACGCCAAGCGCGGCCAGCGCGTGGGCAAAGTGCTCGTACAGGCGTTCGCCGGTTGCGGGATCGGCGGCCGCCGCAAATCCGGGGCGGTTCCCGCGCGAGGTGTCGGCAGCCAACGTGAACTGGCTTACCACAAGGACCGAGCCGCCGATGTCCAGCACGGACCGGTTCATCTTGCCCGCGTCATCCTTGAAGATCCGCAGCTTGGCAATCTTGGCCGCCAGTTGCTCGGCGCGGGTGTCGTCGTCACCCTGCATGGCGCAGACCAGCACCAGCAGCCCCGGCCCGCACTGGCCGATGACTTGCCCCTCGACCGAGACCGATGCCTCGGACACCCTTTGTATCAATGCGCGCATATCGGTGTCTTTCTCAAACTCCGCTCACTCGGCCGAAGCCCCACGCCAGGTGACGAACTCGTCCAGCGTGGCGCGCTCGGTCCGAAATTGGTTGGCCGGATGGTCGGTATCCGGATAGCCGAAGGAAATCGCGCACAGGATCAGCCGGTTATCGGGGATGTTGAAATAGCGGTGCAAGAACGGCCCATAGGCGGCCACCGCCGCCTGCGGGATCGTGGCGATGCCCAAGGCCTGTGCCGCCAGTGTGAAAGCCGTGACAAACCCGCCGCAATCCATCGCGCCATAGGGGCCGAGTTCCGCCGGGCTGGACAGGATGGCGCAATGCGGGGCGCCGAACAGGTTGAAGTTTTCCATCATCTGCCGGGCCGATCCGGCGCGGTCGCCCTTCTCTACGCCTACTGCCTGGTACAGGGCCCATCCGCAGGCCCGGCGCCGGTCCTGATAGACGCCGGAATAGCCGGTCGGAAAGGGCAGGTCGGGCTCCGCCTGGCCTGTCTCGGCCTCGGCCCGCAAAGCGCTGCGGAACGCATCCGTTTCCGCGCCGCTGGTCACGACCACCTGCCAGGGCTGCGCGTTGCACCAGCTGGGCACCCGGGCCGCGCTGGTCAGGATCCGTTCGATGTCACCCCGCGGCACCGGATCGGGCCGGAAGGCGCGGCAGGAATGGCGCGCGGTCAGAAGCGTGTTCAGATCGGCCAGGGTCACGTCGTCCTCTCCTCCGGGGCAGCCGGCGGCAGGATGGGTGAGAAGCCGGGGATGTTCAAGGGGTTCCGCGGCAGAGTTTTCGGCGGCGGAACCCAGCGGTCATTGCTGCCCGGTCGCCACCAGATACCCGATGCCGGCTGCCGCCAGCAGGCCCAGGACGACCGCAATCGTGATCTTGATCGCCGACCAGGGCCGTTCACCCTGCACCTGACCGGTGCGACCGTTGACGACAAAGCGATAGGTCTGGCCGCGATACTTGTAGGCGGCCATCCAGACGGGCAGCAGGATGTGCTTGAAGGTCACATCGCGGATGTCGGTTTCGATCGCGTGGATGCGCTGCCGGTCGCCGCCGATGTCAAAGCGGACGTCGCGCTCGATCACGCGGGCCATGTGGCCGCGGACCTCCTGATAGCCTTGCTGCAAATCGACCGTATAGGCCTCGGCCCGGAACCCGGCCAGGTACTCGGGCTGATAGGGTTCCAGCGCGGGCAGGTCCCAAGGTTGCAGCGCGTCGGTGTATGATTTGGGCAAGGATTGCGAGGCCAGCACCAGCACGTCATCGAAGAACCGGGCCACCCGGCCGGATTTCGGTGTCCAGCGCACCTTGGGTACCTGCTGTTGCACCCGCTTGCCGTCACGCATCACGGTCCGGGTTTCGTAATAGACCACGCCCCGTTCGCCGCGATAGGCCGATTTCGTATCGGCGTCGAACGTCCAGTAGGGCACATAGATACCCTGCATCCTGCGGCCTTTGCGGGCGTAGTCCTTGAGCCCGTTCGGCGCGAACCACAGTCGCCCCAGCCAGTCGCTCATGGCCTTGTGCGCGGCGCGTTCGTCAAGCGCAAAGGGCAGTACGCCGCGCGGTTTGATGTGCCGGTTCACGCCGGTATCGGTCACGACCGGGGTGGCGCAGAACGGGCATTCCGCGGCGTGGGTGTTGGGGTCGAACTCGACCTGCGCCGCGCAGTTGGGGCAGGTCAGAACCCGCGTCTCTTCGATCTCGCTGTCGGGCAGGCGGTCGGCGATGGCCGCGTCGAAGTCCAGCTCGCGCAGGCTGGCGCCTCCCCAAGGACCAGCACCGATCGGTTCGGAATGGCCGCAATGGTCACAGGTCAGCGTGCCGGATTGCGGATCGAAGCGATAGTCCGCGCCACAATTGTCACATGGAAAACGGTGTTCCGCAGAGCCGGGTGGTGGGGCAGGGGGCTGGGTCATAGGTGGTCAGTTGTCGACGGGAAAGTGAAGATAGGCTGCGCGCTGCACCTCGGGCAGGACATGCGGCAGCATCGCGGCCTCGCAGGCCCCGATCGCCCTGAAATTCTCGCGCGCCTCGGCCAGCGTCAGGCCGTGGCTGGCGGCAGAGGGTTCGCGGGGGTTCTTGTCGTACAGAATGTCCTCGTCCTCCCAAAAGCAGATCGCGCAAATCAGATAGGCCCCGCGCTCGGCCAGGGTGACATAACCGCAGCACGGGCAGATGAATTGCGGCGGCTGCGGCGCTTTGCGCCCGCCTGTCTTCGAGCGTTTCTGCGATGCGGTCATGCCGATGCCTCATGCCTCGGGCGGTGGAGGCGGCAGAATCGTGAAAAGCTGCGCGAGTTCCTGTACCTCGCCCGCTTTCTTCCATCCGTCCTGACCTGGTGTCCACACGAAGGTGTCCCGCGAAATCTCGCCCGCGCTGGCCATGCGGCCCATCTTGGCCTTCGAGAACGGCCCGCTGGTCTGACCGTCTACCGCGATATGCCACACATGCTCGACCGGAGGCGGAGGCGGCGGGGCCACATGCGCGGCCGGTTGCGGGGCAGCGGGCGCGGGCGCGCCCCACGGGCCTGAAGGCCGACCCGCTGCCATGTTCGACATCTGGTTTGCCATCGCCATGCCCATTCCCATACCAAGGCCAGCACCCATACCGCCGCCACCGCTTGGGTTGCTGGCGGCCGCCGTCATCGCCTCGGCCGCCGAATACTGGGTGAACTTGCCCAGATCCCCCGCCAGCCCCATCGAGGTGCGCTTGTCCAGCGCCGCCTCGACCGCCGGCGGCAACGAGATATTCTCGATGTAGAATTCCGGCATCTCAAGCCCATAACCGTCCAGCACCGGCGAGACCTCGGCCGCGATCAGCTTGCCCAGATCGGCGGTGTTGGCGGCCATGTCCAGAACCGGGATGCCTGCCCCCGCGATCACCCGGCTGAATTCCTGCACGATGATGTTGCGGATCTGAAAGCTGATCTCGTCCATGGTGAACTCGCCATCGGTGCCCACGATCTCGACCAGGAAACGGGCCGGGTCCTTGACCCGGATCGTGTATGTGCCATAGGCGCGGATCCGGGTCGGGCCAAATTCGGGGTCGCGCAGCATGATCGGGTTCTTGGTGCCCCATTTCAGGTCGTTGAACCGGGTCGTGTTCACGAAATAGATCTCGGACTTGAACGGCGACTGGAACCCGTGATCCCAGTGCTGCAGCGTCGTCATGATCGGCATGTTGTTGGTTTCAAGCATGTAGAGGCCGGGCGTGAACACGTCGGCCAGCTGGCCCTCGTGAACGAATACGGCCGCCTGGCCTTCGCGCACGGTCAGCTTGGCGCCATACTTGATCTCGTGTCCCTCGCGCTCGAACCGCCAGACCATCGTGTCGCGGGTGTCGTCCACCCAATGAATGACATCAATGAATTCTCCGGTCAGAAAATCGAAAATTCCCATCTGGGTTCTCCTGTCATCGGGGTCAAAGCGACTGCCCCATCAATTCACGGGCGATGATCCGCACCACCGGCGCGGCCTCTTGCGCGGTCATGCCGGGTTTCAGGCGCGGATCATACAACATCGTCAGCAGCTTTTCGTCATGGCTGGTCAGTAGGGCGAATTCGTCGTCATCATTGAAGATCGAAGGCCGCGCCCGGGGGCTGTCATTGGGCAGCCCCAGCCCCTGGGCGATTTCCTCGTGGATGCAGCTCAGACGCATGAGGTCGGGTTGCTCGGCGCGCACCAGGGCGACGGCGCGCGTATAGGTGTTCGGCGCCCCGCGCGTGGCCGAGGCGAAGACAAAACAATAGAACGAGCGTGGCAGATCCGCGAACAGATCCAGTTGTTCTTGCGCGATGCCGGGGATCAGCTGACGCAGCCGGGCCTGCACATATTCGGTGTCATCCTGACCGGCGATGAAGACGTGGAAATTGCCGTTGCGGCTGACCGAGGACACGGGATGGCCGGTCAGGGCCGCCAACCGGGCCGAGAAGGCCTGTACATCGGCGCTGTCCGCCGCGCGGCGCTGTGGCGGAACCGAGGGACCGAACTCGACCGCAACGCGGACCGGGCTGGCCCAGCGGCTCAGGCGCCCACCGACGCGTTGCCCGCCCGCCGAAACAGTGGTGCCGGGATACTCATTGTAAAACGCGATGGTTTCGAAATTCCGCGCCAGATCGTCGGCGTCATACGGGGTATCCGGCCCGCCCCCGTCGGTGCGCAGCAGGCCGCGCGTCAGCAGGTCGCGCTCGACCCGCTCGTAGTAGCGGGCCAGGTCCCGGCTGGCGGCCGAAGGTTCAACGTAGACATCAGCGGATGGAGCAGCCTCGGGTCGAGCCTGCGGCGCCAGCGACGTCTTGAGCTGATCGTCGCAGCCGGCGACGATCAGCAATGCGCCCAAGCCGCAGATGCGCCCAAGAAGATGCCTCATCCGCATGCGCGCAGCCCTTATTTCGGCACGGCCGTTCCGGCGGTGTCGCCCAACCCGTCTTTGCGGGCCTTGGCCGAGGCCAGCGTGTCGCGCAGTTCCGCCTCCATTTTCTTCAGCTCTTGCTCGGCGGCGGCGCGGCGGGCTTTGCCCTCATCTGCGATGGCGAGGCTTTCATTGATCGTGCCAATCAGATCCTCGTTGGCCTTTTTGACGGCTTCGATGTCGAACACGCCGCGCTCCATTTCCTCGCGGATCATCTTGTTCGACTGGCGCAGGTTTGCGGCGTTCGAGGTCAGCAACTCGTTCGTCAGATCATTGGCGTCGCGCACGGCGGCTGCGGCCTCGGCGCTGCGCTGGATGGTGACCGCCTGCGCCAGCTGGGTTTCCCACAGCGGCACGGTGTTCACCAAGGTCGAGTTGATCTTGGTCACCAGTGACTTGTCGTTTTCCTGAACCAGCCTGATCGAGGGCAGCGATTGCATCGTCACCTGCCGCGTCAGCTTCAGGTCATGCACACGGCGTTCCAGATCGTCGCGGGCGGCCCGCAGATCGCGCAGTTCCTGCGCCTTCATCACCTGCTGATCTTCCGGGGCGGCCTGCACCTCGGCCTCTTTCTCCGGGATGTCGTGGCTGTCCAGTTCGGTCAGCTTTTCTTCGCCGGCCGCGATGTACAGCGCCAGTTCATCATAGAAATCCAGCGTCTTTTCATACAGCAGGTCCAGCGACTTGATGTCCTTCAGCAGCGTGTGTTCGTGCGACAGAAGGTTGTCGGTGATCCGGTCGATCTGATCCTGCACCTCTTCGTAGCGCGCGGTGAACTTCGCGAAAGGCGCGGCGCGGCCCAGCAGTTTCTCCCACCAACTGCGCTCGCGGCGCACGTCCAGTTCAGACACGGAAAAGCCACGGATCGTGGTGACGATGTCGCGCAGGCTGTCGCCGGCGGGTCCGACATCCTTGTTGCGAACGTCAGCCAGCATGGCCTGGCTGATTTCCTGCAGCTCGGCCTGCGCAGCCGACCCGAAGGACACGATCGAGTTGGTGTCGCCCATGTCGATCTCGGCCATGCGCTTGCGGATCTCGGCGCCGACCGGTTCGTCGGCTTCTTCCAAAGGCACGATCTCGGAACTCGGCTCGGGCAACGCGACGGCCACAACTTCCTGAACCAGCGTTTCGGCCTCGGCCGCCTTTTTCTTGATTTCGTCAGACATGAGAAGCTTCCCTGTTCTTGGTTTGGCCGGTCAGTCCAGCCGGACGCCTTCGCGCTGCAGCCTTTCGCGCAGCACGTCGATTTCGACCGTCAGATCACTGCGGTCATCCAATAGCATCTTTCGGGTGCGGGCCGAGAAATTCTGCTCGAGGTCGTCCAGCAGCGCCGAGTAATCGGACAGAGCCTGCGGGTCGCGGGTGCGCGCATATACATCGGCAAACTTGATCGTCGCATCGCGGGCTCCCTGCAGATAGACGGTCAGGTATTTGCGGGCACCGGCCAGATCGCGAGGATCCTCCTCGACCGTACGGAACAGATCGCGAGCGGTGGTTTGAAACCGCTCGACCCGGGCTTCGATCCTGCGGTCGCCGGCCCGCTTGATGGCATCCGACATCTGGTTCAGATGCGCTTCGGCATCTTCGACCACGCGGGCAACCCGGTCTTGCTGATAGGTGTCCACGCCCTCCATGCCCTTGTTTTTCATCGGGTCGAGGCCGAAGGCGACGGAATGCAGGGCCGTGGCCACGCCGCCGAACAAGATCGGCGCTAGGAGGCTGACCTGGCTGGCGGCCTCGGCATCCAGATAGTCGTTGCGATAGGCGGCCAGACCCACCCCAAGCCCGGTCAAAACGGACGAGAAGATCTTGCGGGGAAAGGCTGGGCGGCGCGCGGTGCGGCGCGCGTTGTAGGCATCTTCGGCTTTCAGCCCTTCACGCAGCAGAAAGGCTGCAGCGGTCAGAATGCCGGCGGCGAGCAATCCCAGGGTCATCCCGATCGCGCCGTCGTTGAGCGACAAAAAGACCAGAGGGATCGCCGGAACGAACAGGACATTGGCGCGTGCGCCGACCGGGTTCACCCGGGCGCCATCGTATTGCCCGCGCTGGGCGGGCGCGTCGGTGTCGGACTGGCCGTCGGGGCTGAACTTTCCGCCGTATCGCTTGGCCATGGCTTCAGAGCCCCCCGAGCCAACCGGTACAGACGCCGAACAACAGCACCAGCAGGGCCGCGTAGGCCATTTTTTGCACTCCGGTCCCGGACATGACGTCCTCCAACTGCGGTTGTCCCCTTGAAAACCTAGGGTATCAAGGGGCTTGGCGCTAGGGGGAAGGTTCGATAACCCGCGTCAATTGCGTGATTTCTTGCCGCCCGGCCTGCGGGATCTTTGGGGGCGGCTTGAGCGTTTCGCAGCAGCCGGTGGGGTTTCGGGTTCCAGGCCCAGCTGGTCGCGTAGAACGCGGCGACGGATTTCCTCGACCTCGCCGGGTTTGAGATTGCCCAGCTGGAACGGTCCGTAGGACACGCGCAAAAGCCGGTTCACGGTAAAGCCGATGTCTTCGATCGCGCGGCGGATTTCTCGGTTCTTGCCCTCGCGCAGTCCGATCGTCAGCCATGCATTCGCACCTTGCTGGCGGTCCAGCGACACGGTCATGGGCTGGAACCTTTCGCCCTCGATCACAAGACCTTGGCGCAGGGGGGCAAAGTCCTCGTCCTTGGGGCGGCCGTTGATCCGCACCCGGTATTTGCGCAGCCAGCCGGTCGAGGGCAGCTCGAGCTTGCGCTTGATGGCCCCGTCATTGGTCAGCAGCAACAGGCCCTCTGAATTCAGGTCCAGCCGGCCAACGCTCATGACGCGGGGCATGCCCTCGGGCAGGTTGTCGAAGATCGTGGGGCGGCCTTTTTCGTCGCGGTTCGTGGTCACCAGACCGGTTGGCTTGTGATACAGCCACAGACGCGCGGGTTCGGGCTCGGCCACGGGCTTGCCGTCGACGGTGATCCTGTCGTTGGGCGTGACGTTTAGCGCCGGGCTGTCGATGGTTTTGCCGTTCACGGTCACGCGGCCCGCTTCGATCATGCGTTCGGCCTCGCGGCGCGAGGCGATGCCGGCGCGAGCCAGCACTTTGGCGATCCGGTCGCCGGGAGGAGGGGTGTTGCTCATGCCCTGCGCATAGCGCATCGGCGCGGCTTGCGAAAGGTGGGTTTCTGGGGCAGTCAGGGGCATGGTCTTCAGAACGCACATGGACAAGGCGCTGGAACAGGCGCGCGCGGCGGGTGATCGGGGCGAGGTTCCGGTGGGCGCGGTGATCGTCGCGCCGGATGGGCGGATCATCGCGGCAGACGGCAACCGTACGCGCGAGTTGCACGACCCGACCGCGCATGCCGAGATCCTGGCCCTGCGCGCCGCCTGCCGGGCCGTCGGGTCCGAGCGTCTGACGGGGCATGACCTGTATGTCACGTTGGAACCCTGCGCCATGTGCGCCGCGGCGCTGGCGGCAGCGCGGATTCGGCGGATCTACTACGGGGCCGCCGATCCGAAATCGGGCGGCGTGGCGCATGGGGCGCGGGTGTTCTCGCACCCTCAGGCCCATCACAGGCCGGACGTCTATGACGGCATCGCGGCCGAGGACTGCGCCCGGTTGCTACGCGATTTCTTTGCCGCGCAGCGCGGTGGCGGCGGGCCCAAAGGCTGAGGCGCGCTCAGGCCGGTTTCACGACCAGTTCGCGGGGGATGTCTGCCAAGGGTTGCCCGCCCGTCGGCGTGACCACGAAGGTTTCGGTGATGGCCAGCCCCCAATCGGGGGTCCAAAGACCCGGCATCAGGTGAAAGGTCATGTTATCCTGCAGAACGGTGCTGTCGCCGGGGCGCAGGCTCATGGTGCGCTCACCCCAATCGGGGGGGTAGCTCAGGCCCACCGGATAGCCCGTGCGATTGCCTTTGACATAGCCGGCCCGGGCAAAGCTGTCATAGACGCAGGCGGCGATCTCTTCGCAGGTGGCGCCGGGGCGGGCGGCGGCCAACGTGTCCTCAATCGCGGTCAGGATCGCGGTTTCCGCGCGCCGGATATCGGCGGGTGGGTCACCCAGAAACAGGCTGCGGCTGGCCGGGCAGTGATAACGGCGATGGCAGCCCGAGATTTCGAAATAGGTCGCCTCGCCCGGTTTCAGCGGACGGTCGTTCCAAGTGATGTGCGAGGCCGAGGCCTCGGCTCCCGAGGGCGCGATGGGCGCAATCGCGGGATAGTCGCCCGCAAGACCCGGCAGCCCGGCGATGCCCGCAGCCTGAACCTCGGCCACGAGCACGTTCTTGGGAACCCCGGGGCGGAACCCGTCGCGCAGCACTGCGTGCATATGCGCGGTCAACTGCCCGGCCTTGCGCATCAAGGCGATCTCGGCCTCGCTTTTGACCGCACGCTGCCAGTTCACCAACCCGGTCGCGTCGATCAGCGCATCGCGGCCGAACGCGGTCTCAAGGATCCGGTGGCTGGCGGCCGAGTAGTAATAATTGTCCATCTCGACACCCAGATGGGTTGTCCAGCCGCGCTCGCGCAGCAGCGATGCCAGCGACTCGACCGGGTGATGGTCGGGGTGCTGCACATGCTCTTCGGGCCAGTCGTGCAGGTCGTTGGGGTCCAGCCAGGTGGTCTGCGCCGCGCCGGGCTTGTCCTGCGTCCGGCCCCACCACAGGGGCGCGCCGTCGCGCGGGACGATCACCATCTGCGGGACGTAGAAGCTCCAGCCGTCATACCCTGTCAGCCAGGCCATGTTCGACGGGTCCGCAACCAGCAGGGTTTCGACACCCCGCTGGGCCATCGCGGAACGGGTCTTGGCCAGCCGCGCCGCGTATTCTTCCGCCGAGAAGGCCAGCGCGGGTGTCAAAGCTCGATCTCCTGCAGGACCTCGGGCTCGATGACGGTAACGCCCGGCAGCCCATCCGCCAGGTCCTTGGCGGATTGTTCCAGGATCGGGAAGGTCCGGTAGTGGCAGGGGATCACCGTCTTGAAGTCGAAATACCGCCGGGCGGCATAGGCGGCGGCTTTCATATCCATCGTGAAATAGCCGCCCGCCGACAGAATGCCGATATCCGGTCTGTAATAGTCGCCGATCCACTCCATGTCGGCCATGATCGTGGTGTCACCCGAGACATAGACCGTATGACCATCAGCCGACAGGATGAACCCCACCTCGGACCCGCCGGCGCGCGGGCCATCGGGTGTGGCGAAGGTCGAGCTGTGCGAGGCCGGCACCATGTCGACCTTGACACCGTTCAGGTCGACCCGGCCGCCTTTGTTGAAGCCGATGGTCTCGATCCCTTCGGCCTCGGCCCAATGGGCCATGACGTCGTATTGGCCCACCACCGGAATGTTCAGGCGTTTGGCCAGCGGCAGAACGTCGGCGACGTGGTCGAAATGCGCGTGGGTCAGCAGGATATGCGTGGCGCCTTGGATGGCTGCGTCGTGCTGATCCTCGGGCAGCATCGGGTTGCCGCTCAGCCAGGGATCGATAAGCAGGACTTGTCCCGCCGCTTGAATTCGGAAGCTGCCATGTCCCAACCAGATGATTTTCATGAAAGACCCTCCTGAAACCGGTTCAGGGCCAGCCTAGCATCGGCTATGTAAAAATCCATGGACTGGATGCGAGAAATCGACGGCTATTGCGAGCGCCTGTCGCCGGACTATTGGGCCGAACCCGTAAACGCCGTGTCCAACGCGGCCTTTCTGTTGGCGGCATGGGTGATGTGGCGGCGGGTGCGGGGGCAGGGTCTGCCGTTGGCCAACTTGCTGGTCGCCATTCTGGCGGTGATCGGCATTGGCAGCTATCTGTTTCATACCCATGCGCAAGTCTGGGCCGCGCTGGCGGATACGACGCCGATTCTACTGTTCATCTTGGTCTATATCTTCGCGGTGAACCGGGACATCTGGCAGCTATCCACGCCGAAGGCGGCGGCGCTGACGCCCTTGTTCATCCCCTATGCGGCGTTGACCATACCGGTGTTTCAACTGGTTCCCGGCCTGGGCGGGTCGGCCGCATATGCTCCGGTGCCGTTGCTGATCCTGATCTATGCGTATCTTTTGCGCGCGCGCAGGCCGCAGGTGGCCTGGGGTCTGGCGGTCGGAGCTGCGATCCTGATCGCGTCGATCACCTTCCGCGCGCTCGATGCTCCGCTTTGCGCCCGCATCCCGATGGGAACGCATTTTATGTGGCACATCCTGAACGCCACCATGCTGGGCTGGATGATCGAGGTTTACCGGCGGGCCATGACGGATGCGGTCAGTCCGGCAGACGCCGCGCCACGTAGAACCCATAGCTGACAAAGTCGGAATAGGTTTCGTACAAGTCGATCTCGGCCCGTTCGGCATCGACAATGGCTTTGGCCTGCTCGGAATTGCCATGCCGGTCGAGGAAGGCAGGGAAGCTGCGTTGAAGAGGGAGATAGTAATTGTCCATCCAGCAGTCGGTGCCCAGCGGGAAATAGCCGACAGGTTCATAACCGGCCGTCTCGATCTGGCGGATCTTCTGTCCGGCGGTCGCAACTTCGGGATAGGCGGCATCCCAGTGCCGTGTCAGCGGTTCGGGGCGTTGATCGGTCAGCCAGGTCAGCTCGGACACAGCCAGGACACCGCCGGGTTTCAGGAACCGACGCCAAGCGTTCAGGCCGTTCTCGAACCCCATGTTGTAGATCGCGCCTTCCGACCAGATCACGTCAAGGCTGGCATCGTCGAAGGGCAGGTCCTCCATCGACGCCTCAAGCGTCTGAACCCGGGCCGCCAGACCCAAGTCCTGTGCACGCCTGTTTAACTCGGCCAGAAACTCCGGCAGGAAATCCACTGCCGTCACCGATGCGCCGAGATGGCGTGCAAGGCAGAAGGCCGCGGCTCCGGTGCCGCAGCCAATGTCGGCAACCTTCAGTCCGGGATCGTCTTGTATGCCCGCCAGCTTCAACGCCATTTCCGTTGCCGCGTCGCTGCCGGGGCCTTGCCGGTCGTTGGGCAGGTGCAGGTCGATCAACAGCTGCATGTCATCAGTCATGACCCGTCAATCCTTGAAGGCGCTGGCCAGGTCTTCGGGCAGGTCGAACTCGTCCAGCACGCGTCGGCGCGCCTCAGACGACATCTTGCGGGCGGTCTTTTCGACGATGCGCTGAATCTTTTCGCCCGAGTGTTTCGCGGCGAAGGGTGCAAAATACCATTTCAGAAAGACAAAGCAGATCACGTCCTCCAGCGCCTGAACGTCGTCGTCGCGCTTGATGCCCTGTTTGCGCAACATACGGCGGGCGGCGTCGATCTCGGCCTGATCGTAACCGGCCTCGGACATCAACTCGGCCACGACCTGCGCGTGATGCTCGGCTTGGGCCTTGCGCCACGCCAGATAGCCCGCGCGCCCCTCGGGGTAGGCCGAGCGGGCCAGCTTCCAGCGCTCGACATGCTGGCCGCGGGCGGCGATCTGCAATGGCTCTGATGCGTCGGGGAACAGTCGATGCAACTCGGCGCTCATCCGTTCGCCATAAAGCAGCGCAGCGGGACGCCCGTCTTCGTGGGTGGGGTCGGCCGAATTGGCTGCGTCGATTGCGTCCAGAACCTTCTGCTTGCGCTCCGTCATGGCACCTCCTGCGTTCGTCAAACGGGTTCGGCAAACCTGGTTGAGCCAGCCCGATACTGCGTGGTGCATGTACGATAAGGCATCGCGCCACAACAAAAAAGCGCCGACCCGTTCAGGGCCGGCGGCGCCACGAGGGCAGGTAGGGGACTGGGCCGGAAAAAAGGGGAAACCGGCCCGATCCAACAGGGAGGCAAGAACGAAGTCAGTTTCGGGGCGAGGTTTTTTCCTGGCTCACCTGATCGGAAGGGTGCTGATCGGGAAAGGTCAGCGTCGGGGTCAGGTCGCCCATCGGGACACCCAGGGCAAAGGCCGGAGCCGCTGCGGTGGCAAAAACTACAGACAGTGCAATCATGGTCGATTTCATCGGCTTTCTCCGAACTGAACAGTTTGGTTTATTATATAAGGGGATGCGGCACGCGGACTTCAAGTGAAAAGTGAACGAATCGGTTCACTTTTTTGCATGACGGGTATTCCGGATCGGTCTGGATCGGTCTGGCCCCGGCGCCGCCCGACCATTCCCGCACGCAGGCGGTCTTGCGACTGCTGCACCAGACGGGTAAATGCCCCTGTAACGCACACGAGGGTTTCCCATGTCGATTGACCAAAGCACCGCCGCCAAGGTGGCCAAACTGGCCCGGATCAAGGTCGAGGATGATGCGCTGCCGGCGCTGGCCTCAGAGTTCAACACGATCCTGGGGTTCATCGAACAGCTGAATGAAGTTGACGTCGAAGGGGTCGAGCCGATGGTCTCGGTGACGCCGATGCGGCTCAAACGCCGCGAGGACTTGGTGACCGACGGGAGCATGCAGGACAAGATCCTGTCCAACGCCCCCGACGCGCGCGAGGGGTTTTTCGCGGTTCCCAAGGTGGTGGAGTAAGACATGAGCGACCTGAACAAACTGGGCCTGGCCGAGGCCCGCGACGCGCTGCGCAAGGGTGAAACCACCTCGGTCGAGCTGACCGAGGCCTGCCTGACGGCCATCGACGCGGCCGACGCGCTCAATGCCTTCGTCCACAAGACGCCCGAGATCGCGCTGGAACGCGCCAAGGCCGCCGATGAGCGCATCAAGGCCGGCGACGCGCCCGCCATGTGCGGCCTGCCGATCGGCATCAAGGACCTGTTCTGCACCAAGGGCGTGCCCAGCCAGGCGGCCAGCCGCATTCTGGAAGGCTTCAAGCCCGAATACGAATCCACCGTCTCGCAGCAACTGGCCGATGCCGGCGCGGTGATGCTGGGCAAGCTGAACATGGACGAATTCGCCATGGGCTCGTCCAACGAAACCTCGGTGTACGGCAACGCGGTCAGCCCGTGGCGGCGCGGCAATGATGATGCGCAACTGACCCCCGGCGGTTCGTCGGGTGGCTCGGCTGCGGCGGTCGCGGCCGATCTGTGCCTTGCGGCGACCGGCACCGATACCGGCGGCTCGATCCGTCAGCCCGCCGCCTTTACCGGCATCACCGGCATCAAGCCGACCTATGGCCGCTGCTCGCGCTGGGGCATCGTGGCCTTTGCGTCCTCGCTGGATCAGGCCGGGCCGATGACCAAGAACGTGCGCGACGCCGCCATCATGCTCGAGGCGATGTGCGGGCATGACCCCAAGGATTCGACCAGCGCCGACATTCCGGTGCCGATTTTCGAGGCGATGCTGACCGGCGACATCAAGGGCAAGAAGATCGGTATCCCCAAGGAATACCGGATGGACGGCATGCCCGCCGAGATCGAAAAGCTCTGGGCCGACGGCGCCGAAATGCTGCGTGATGCGGGGGCCGAGATCGTGGACATCTCTCTGCCGCACACCAAATACGCGCTGCCGGCCTATTACGTGATCGCGCCCGCCGAGGCCTCGTCGAACCTGGCGCGCTATGACGGCGTGCGCTATGGCCGCCGCGCGACGTTGGCGCAGGGCGATGGCATCACCGAGATGTATGAAAAGACCCGCGCCGAGGGCTTTGGTCACGAGGTGCAGCGCCGGGTCATGGTCGGCACCTATGTTCTGTCGGCCGGTTTCTACGATGCATACTACAACCGCGCCCGAAAGGTGCGGACCCTGATCAAGAAAGACTTCGAGGACGTGTTCGCCGCGGGCGTCGATGCGATTCTGACCCCAGCAACGCCGTCGGCCGCCTTCGGTCTGGGAGAGATGAAGGAAACCGACCCGGTTCAGATGTATCTCAACGACGTCTTCACCGTGACGGTGAACCTTGCCGGTCTGCCGGGCATCTCGGTTCCGGCCGGGTTGGACAAGCAGGGGCTGCCGCTGGGGCTGCAACTGATTGGGCGTCCGTGGGAGGAAGGCGACCTGCTGAACACCGCCTACGCGCTCGAATCCGCTGCGGGGTTCGTGGCCAAGCCGGGCAAATGGTGGTAACGGTCGGTCGACCCGACCGCTGCAAGAACGGAGCAGTCCGATGCGCAAACTTCTTGTGATTCCCGTGTGCGCCTTCGCTGCCGCTTGCGATACGGTGGCGCCGGTTCAGGGCACGGAGTTCAATACGCCGCAATACCAGGCCCAGCGCGAGGCGCAACTGGCGGGGCAGGGCGCAGCAGGCAATCCGTTGCTGCCGCCCCCAGCCATCTCGCAGGAGCCATGGTCGGCCGAGTCCTCCGCCGTCACCTATTCCACCGATGGCAGCGCCGCGGATATCGCGAATCAAACGGCCGCAGCGCTCGCCAGTACCTCCACCCGGGCACCGGCCCCGGCAACGGTGACGTCGAGCGGCATTTCGCAAGAACAGGATTTTGCCGCGGTCTCCAGCAGCCGCAGCATTCAGGATGACGCCGCCCTGATCGAGAGAAACCGTCAGACCTATGAGGTGGTCGCCCCGACGGCGGTTCCTCAGCGTGGCGCGGACGGCCAGCCCAATATCGTGCAATACGCATTGTCCACTACTAATCCGGTCGGGGCACAGATCTACAGCCGGTCCGGGTTCAACCTTCAGGCCAAGGCGCAACGGAACTGCGCCAAATACCCATCGGCAGATCAGGCTCAGATCGATTTCCTGGCCAGCGGCGGGCCACAACGTGACCGCAAGGGCCTGGACCCGGATGGCGACGGCTTTGCCTGTGGCTGGGACCCCAGCCCGTTCCGCCGTGTCGTCGGCAACTGATCTCTCGCCGATCTGGCACCCATCCCCCAATTTCGGCCCCCGCCGGGATGGGCTGAAGCCATCTCTGGTGGTTCTTCACTACACCGCGATGAACAGCGCCCGCGCCGCGCTCGAGCGTTTGTGCGACCCGGCGTCCGAGGTATCGGCCCACTATCTGATCGGCTGTGACGGAACACTCTGGCAGATGGTTCGTGAAGAGGATCGCGCCTGGCACGCCGGGGTCGGCGAGTGGCAGGGACAGAGCGATATCAACTCCCGCTCGATCGGGATCGAACTCGACAACCGAGGCGATCATCCTTTCGCCCAGGCGCAGATAAGGGCACTCGAGCGGCTTCTGCCGCAGATCATGACCCGTTGGTCCATACCGGCCGCCGGCGTGATCGGTCATTCGGACATGGCGCCGGGGCGCAAACACGATCCCGGGCCACGTTTCGACTGGATACGACTCGAACGTCAGGGGCTGGCCGCGCCGCGCGCTCACGCCGCCCCTTTGTCGCGGCCCGAGGCCCATTACTTCCGCGCCGTGGCCCAAGCCGCCGGCTATACTGCTGCTGTCGATGATGAAACGCTGCTCGCTGCTGTGCGGTTGCGCTTTCGGCCCTGGGGTAGGGGAGGGCTGGCCCCAGAGGACGTGGCTGCATTGCCGCAGCCGCGCCGCCTCGCCTGACCAACCTTCATCTGGCCCAAAATATCCCGGGGTTGAATTGGCCGAAGGCCAAGAAGGGGCTGGCCCCTTGTCGCTTCCATTCCTCTCTTGACGTGCCTGGGTCAGGGGCATACCCAATTCGATGCGCGGAGGGCCGGATGGCCGCTGGGGCCTAGGCCCGAGAGGAAAGTCCGGACTCCACAAGGCAACGGTGCCGGGTAACGCCCGGGCGGGGAAACCCGACGGAAAGCGCCACAGAAAACAAACCGCCATGAGACGCCGAAGGTTCGCCTCCGGCAGATCATGGCAAGGGTGAAACGGTGGAGTAAGAGCCCACCGCGCCGCTGGCAACAGCGGCGGCACGGCAAGCCCCACCGGGAGCAATGCCAAATAGGGTCCCCACGCGGGCCGGTCGGCGTCAGCCGATACCGCCGCTAGGCCTGCCTTGGCCGAGAGGGACCGGGTTGGCAGCTCGAGCCGTGCAGCAATGCACGGCCTAGAGGAATGGTCATCGAAGGGGGCAACCCCGGAACAGGATCCGGCTTACAGGCCCTCCGCGCATCCGCTGCCTGCTGGAATTTTCCGGTGGGGACTCAAGTGCTGGCGGGCCGAAAATTCGCCTCGTTTGCTGTCGTTGCAAGAAATTCCAGGCCTCGGCCGGTTTATTCTGGTATCACGTTTCGAATCCGGTTGACTCGGGCGCGCGAGCGGGTAAAAGCGCACGCTCATAGGAATTCAACCGAAAGGCCCCTGCCTTTTCGGACGCAGGAGATAACCATGGCGAAGCCGACGACAATCAAGATCCGTCTGAACTCGACCGCGGGCACGGGCCACTTCTACGTGACCAAAAAGAACGCGCGCACCATGACCGAGAAAATGACCGTGCGCAAATACGACCCGGTCGCTCGCAAGCATGTCGAGTACAAGGAAGGCAAGATCAAGTAATCTGCCTTTTCAGACGCAAGACGAAAAAGGGTCCTGGCGCGGTCAGGACCCTTTCTTGTTTTCAGGCAGGTTGGTCACCGGTTCGCCCCTTTCGCGCGTTGCAGTGGTGCATCAGCACGCCGGGTATTCTGTTTGCCTGCGGGTTGCTTTTGCGGCCACCCTGGCCATAGGCTTTGGCAAACCTCCACAAAATGTTGAGCGCCATGAAAAAAATCTTGTTGCCTGCCATCGCCGTTCTGACCCTTTCGGCTTGTGAGGATCCTTGGAACCGGCAGGGTGTCGGGTTCACTGGCATTGATGGCGAACCGCGCACCGTGTCCGACGTCAAAGGCGCCGTCGCCTTTACGCCGCCTGCCACCAACGTCCCGGCCGAGCTTGCCCAGCTTCCGACGGTTCAGGTTCAGACGGACCAGGCAGCGTTTGACAAGATCGCCGGCGTGGCCATCGACAACGGCGGGCGTACGGCCGACACCGCAGTGCAACTCGTCGGCAGCAGTACAGACCTCTTCCTGAGCACGGTCAACGTGAACGGCACGCTGTTTGGTGTTGTCCGTACCGCCAGCAATAGCACCAAGGTGGACAACTCGGTAGGTGCGGCTTTCGGGCGTGAGACCGAACGCTTCACGGGCTGTCTGGCCGCTGGCGATGTCTATCGCAAGGGCAACTCCTCGCGCAGTTCGGGCTTTGCGGTTCCGTTGAACTGTAGCTGATCCGAACGAAATCGAACTTGGGTTCAGGGGCTCTGCCGGTGGGCAGGGTCCTTTTCGTTTGGGAGCGGGGCAAAAAAAACGGGCCCGGAACGGGCCCGTTTCCTGACAGGATTCTGCCGCTGGTTACTCACGATTTCCAAGCAGTTGCAGCAGGAACATGAACATGTTGATGAAGTCCAGATACAGGTTCAGCGCGCCCATGATCGCGGATTTGCCCAGCCACTCCTGGTCGCCGTGCGCGGCGTGCTGAATGTAGGTCGCCTTGATGTTCTGCGTGTCATAGGCGGTCAGTCCCGCAAAGATCAGAACGCCGATGATCGACACGGCGAACATGATGGCGGGCGACTGAAGGAAAATGTTGATCACCATGGCCACGATCAGGCCGATCACGCCCATCATCAGGAACGTCCCCATTCCCGAAAGGTCTTTCTTGGTGACATAGCCATACAGCGACAGGCCGGCGAAGGCGATCGACGTGATCAGGAACACCTGGGCGATCGAGATGCCGGTGAAGGCCACGAAAATCCAGCTCATGCTCAGGCCCATCACGGCGGCGAAAGCATAGAAGAACAGCTGGGCGCCGGCGGCGCTGAGGCGGTTGATGGCGGCGCCGAAGGCAAACACCATGATCAGCGGGGCGAACATCACGATCCAACCCAGGATATTCGGGCTGAGCGTGATCGGGTCGCGGAACACCGACAGCAGCTGCGGGCTGGTGCCAACGGCCCACGCCACCGCAAACGTGATAAGCATGCCCACGGACATCGTGCCGTAGACCTTGTTCATGTGGGCGCGCAGGCCCTCGTCGATCTGGGCAGTGCGTGCGCCGGCCGCCGTGCGGACGGTGTCGAATTGTGCCATTAAGGGTCTCCCTTGAATCCATTCCGATCCGCGATGCGGACCATTCTGACGGCAAATATCGGAGAGTCGGGCGCATGTTTCAAGGGTCTTGGCGGCAAAACCCTCGGAATTGCGAGCAAAATCGGCACCGCCGCCATCGGCGGTGTCAACGCTGCCAAAATGGGGTCAATAGCGGCCCGAGATCCAGATATCCGGCGCATCCCAAAGGGGGCGTGCGGCCTCGGCCTCGGCCTGCGCGCGGGTGACGCCGATATCTTTCAGCAGACGGGCGTCCAGCCGCGCCAGTGCGCGCCGTTGGCGGGGCAAGGAAACAAGGCGCTGCAGCCATCCGGTTTTGCGCGGCGCCGGCGAGGGGCAGGAAATCGCAATTTGGGTCATGTTTATTGTCCTTTTGTCAGGAAGTGATGGGGGTAGAGCATTCAATCAACTTCCTTGATCTATATGGCGGTCTCTGTCATATATGAAAAATGAATGTTTATGAATTGAAGCATAAGGATTGCTGATATGCGAAATCTCGACATCACGACCCTCAGGTCGTTCGTCGCCGTGGCCGATCATGGCGGCGTCACCCGAGCCGCGGGATTTCTGCACCTGACTCAATCGGCCGTGTCGATGCAGCTGAAGCGGCTCGAGGAACTGCTTGGGCTTGAGTTGCTGGACCGGTCGGGCCGGACGATCGCCCTGACGGCCTCGGGCGAGCAACTGCTGGCCTATGCGCGGCGCATGGTATCGCTGAATGACGAGGTGATGTCGAAGCTGACCGATCAGGCCTATGAAGGCGAGGTGGTTCTGGGCGTGCCGCACGATATAGTCTACCCGGCAATTCCCCGGGTTTTGCAGCGGTTCAACGCCGACTTCCCCCGTGTGCGCGTACAACTGGTCTCGTCGTATTCGATCCAGTTGAAAGAGATGTTCCGGCGCGGCGAATGCGATGTCATTCTGACGACCGAGGCGTCGAATGGCGATGGCGGCGAAACCATCGCCGAACTGCCTTTGCGCTGGATCGGAGCATCGGGCGGGGCGGCCTGGCGCCGTCGGCCCTTGCCGTTGGCGCTTGGCCGCCGCTGTCTGTTCCGGCCGCAGGTCATCGCGGCTCTGGACGCTGCGGGTATCCCCTGGGAACTGTCGGTGGAAACGGAAAACGACCGCACGATCGAGGCCACGGTCAGCGCCGATCTGGCCGTGCACGCGATGCTGGAAGGGACCGAGGCCGCGCATCTGGAAAAGATCGACGCCGGCGACGCGCTGCCCGAATTGCCGGCCCACATGATCAACCTGTATGGCGGCGACACGGGCCGAGGACCGGTGGTCGAGGCTCTGGCCGACCTGGTCCGCCAGAATTTCCGGATGCTGCGGGGCGGGCCGCTGCGCGCGGTCGCCAGCTGAGCCGGTCAGGGCGTGATGACGACCTTGCCGGTGGATTTGCGCGACCGCAGCAGGTCCATGCCATCGGCCACCTTTGACAAAGGCAGGACATGGCTGACATGCGGTTTGATGCGGCCCTCGGCATGCCAGCGGAACAGGGTTTCAAAGCTGCTGCGCACGATCTCGGGCCGGAACTTCAGATAGCCGCCGATATAGACTCCGATCACCGTCAGGTTCTTGACCATCAGGTGGTTGGCTGGGATTTGCGGAACCTCGCCGCCGGCGAAACCGACCGGCAACAGGCGACCTTCGGGATTGGTGGCGCGAAAGGCGGCCTTGAATACGTCGCCACCGATCGCATCATAGACGACATCCGCACCGCCCAGGTCCAGCACCCGCTGCCGCAGATCCTCGTCCGCATCGATCAGGTGGTCCGCCCCGGCGGTCTTGGCTACGGTCAGCTTGTCGGTGCCGCGTGCCTGCGCGATCACGGTTGCGCCCATCAGCTTGCCGATCTCGACTGCAGTCAGCCCCACGCCGCCGGCTGCGCCGGTCACCAAAAGCGTCTCGCCCGGCTGCAGGCGGGCGCGGTGATCCAGAGCGATGTGGCTGGTGCCATAGGCGATCTGGATCGCAGCGGCTTCTTCGAAGCTGCAGGACGGCGGCAGCATGACGGCCCGGTCGGCGTCGAACACGCCGAATTCCGCCAGCCCGCCTTGCCCCGAATAGACGGCCACACGGTCGCCCGGGACAAGGTGGACGACACCGGGGCCGACGGCGTCCACGACCCCTGCGATCTCGAGCCCCAGCGTGAACGGGGCAGGGGGTGTGTCTTGATAGGTGCCCTTCTGCATCAGGAGGTCGGCAAAGTTAAGGCCGCAGGCGTGGATCTTGACGCGGATCTGTCCGTGGCCCGGCTCGGGTGTTGCGATGTCGTGCAATACGGCCTGGGCTGTGGCCGAGGGAATTTGGTAGGCGAGCAATTCGTGTCCTCCGTGGTCGCGCTCTAGGCAGGGGCAACCGAGTGAGATTGTCAATCTTCAATGGCGGGTAACGTTCCGGACCTGCGCCGAAATTCCCTGATTCAGAGTGATTTGGCGCCCCGGAACGAACGTACAACCGTAAAGTTCTGTTGACCGGCTCCGACTCAACCTTCTTGAAAAGAATCGAAAATGGCGCAATGATGGTTTGCAGAAGTGCTGTTTCGGGGGGCATTTTCGGTGTTGAAGGAGTGTTGTCCAGCGGCGGCCGGTATGGCGGTCTCTGTCGCGTTCGTGTTTTCCCGGGCGGTTGTGTGTAAGATAGGAGTGTACTAATGACCCATCATGTGGATGTCCATGTGGGCAAGCGCGTCCGGCATCGTCGCTGGCTGATCGGAATGACCCAGCAGCAACTTGCAGAGCAGGTCGGTATCAAGTTTCAGCAGATCCAGAAATACGAGACCGGTGCCAATCGGATCAGTGCGTCGCGCCTATGGGACATTGCCGAGGCGCTGGATGTGCCGGTCAGCTTTTTCTTCGAGGGTCTCGAAGACACGCAGAAATCCGAAAGTGGCAAAAAGTCGGTTCCTGCCGATCTGATGGGCGACAAAGAGGCGCTCGATCTCGTGCGCTCGTACTATGCGATCCCCGAGAACCAGCGCCGCCGTCTGTTCGAACTGGCCCGGGTTCTCAGCGACGTCGCCTGAGCAGAGGCACTTGACTTTGTGCGGTACCCGCCGCACCAGTCGCGTATGTCTGGTACCGCTTTGACCGATCTTGAAGTTGCGGAAAAACTGGCCGACGCTGCGCGTGCGGCCATTTTGCCGTTTTTTCGCCGACCCGACCTAGAGACAGCAAACAAGCAGCAGGGTGGCTATGACCCTGTGACAGTTGCCGACCGGGCCGCCGAGCAGGCGATGCGTGAGGTTCTGGCCGAATTTCGCCCCGAAGACGGGATCCTGGGTGAAGAGTTCGGAACCGTCACTGGAAGCTCGGGCCGGATCTGGGTGCTGGATCCGATCGACGGGACCAGGGGGTTTGTCAGCGGAACGCCGACATGGGGTGTGCTGATCGCGCTGGCGGATTCGACGGGACCGATGCTTGGCGTCATCGACCAGCCCTATATCGGCGAGCGATTCGTGGGGCACGACACGGGCGCCTTCATGACGGGCCCGCTGGGGCAGGTCAGCCTGTCCACCCGAAAAACCGCCGCGCTCAAGGACGCGATCCTGTTCACGACCTTCCCCGAGGTCGGGGCTGACGACGAGGAACGGGCGTTTCGCGCGGTCGCCGAACAGGTGCAACTGACGCGGTACGGCATGGATTGCTACGCCTATGCGCTGCTGGCGGCCGGACAGGTCGATCTGGTGATCGAGGCCGGTCTGAAGCCCTATGACATCCAGGCCCCCATGGCCGTGATCCGGGCCGCCGGTGGCTTGGTCACCGACTGGCAGGGCGGCCCGGCCCATCTGGGCGGGCAGGTGCTTGCGGCGGCCAACCCCGACATCCACGCGGCGGCGCTGGACCTGTTGCGCCGGGTCTGACGCGGCTTGCCGCCCGGTATCTGTCCGGCTAGGGTTCTGCGGCCGGTTCTTCCGCCCGTTTTCCACCGGCGCGACGCACTCTTGTCATGAGACGGGCGAATCTCAGGAGTGCCAGATGACCGAATTCCTACTGAAAAATGCCGATGTTGTTCTGACGATGGACGACGCCCGGCAAGAATTGGCCGGGGCCGACATACTGGTCCGCGATGGGGTGATCGCCGGGATCGGGCATCGCCTTGAAGCCTCGGGCGAGATCCACGATCTGCGTGGCTGCGTGGTCACGCCCGGGTTGGTGAACACGCATCACCACCTGTACCAGACCCTGACGCGCGCGGTCCCGGCGGGGCAGGACGCGTTGCTGTTCGGCTGGCTCAAGACACTCTATCCGATCTGGGCGCGGTTCGGCCCCGAGCATATGTTCGTCTCGGCGCAGATCGGCCTGGCCGAACTGGCCCTGTCCGGCTGCACGCTCAGTTCGGACCACCTGTACCTGTATCCCAACGGTGTGCGGCTTGAGGACACGATCGCCGCCGCATCTGAACTGGGCCTGCGGTTTCACCCCACGCGCGGCGCGATGAGCATCGGTGAAAGCAATGGCGGTCTGCCACCCGATGCGCTGGTCGAATCCGAGTCCGCGATTCTGAACGACATGATCCGCGTGGTCGATGCCTTTCATGATCCGTCCGAGGGGGCGATGTGCCGGGTGGGGCTTGCGCCGTGCTCGCCCTTTTCGGTCAGTCGCGACCTGATGCGTGACACGGCGCTGCTGGCGCGCGACAAGGGCGTGATGCTGCACACTCACCTGGCTGAAAATGACGAGGATATCCGGTATTCCCAGTCCCGATTCGGGTGCCGGCCGGGTCAGTACGCGCAGGATCTGGGCTGGACAGGTCCGGATGTATGGCATGCCCATTGCGTCAAGTTGGATCGGGCCGAGGTCGATCTGTTTGCGCGGACCGGCACCGGGGTTGCCCATTGCCCATGTTCCAATTGCCGGCTGGGCTCGGGCATCGCACCGGTGCGCGCCCTGCGCGATGCCAAGGCCCGCGTGGGGCTTGGTGTCGACGGGTCGGCCAGCAACGACAACGGCAACCTGATGGCCGAGGCACGTCAGGCGGTGCTGCTGCAGCGAGTCGCCAACGGTGCAGACGCCATGTCGGCCCGCGAGGCGCTCGAGATTGCCACGCGCGGCGGCGCCGATGTTCTCAACCGCCCGGATTGCGGCCGTCTGATGCCCGGTAAGCGGGCCGATATCGCGGTATGGGATATCAGCGGTGTCGAAAGTGCCGGCAGCTGGGACCCCGCCGCGCTGCTGCTTGCCGGCCCCAGCCGGGTCAGACATCTGTTCGTCGAAGGGCGGCAGATCGTCCGCGAGGGGCAGATCACCACCATCGACCTGCCGCGGGTGATCGAACGTCAAAACCAGCTTGCGCGCGCGCTGCAGGCGTGAAGCCCGACCCAGAGCGTTGCCTGTCGCACCGCCAGCGGCCTGCGCTGTCGGGCCGCTCAACCCAGCGCCCGGCGCCCTCGGATCCAGACCTGGGCCACCGCCCGGTCGTCGCCCATCATGATTGTGGGAAAGATGGCCTCCCAGATGTCATTCGCGCGCGCAACGCGCTGTGCGATGGCCGGGGTCGAGGACAGGTCGAGCACGACCAGGTCGGCTTCGAGCCCCGGTGCTACATTTCCAATGCGGTCATCCATCCGCAGCGACCGGGCCGAGCCGGCGGTACCCAGCCAAAGCAACTGCGCGGGGTGCAGGGGATGCCCGCGCAACTGGCCGATCTCATAGGCCGCGGCCATGGTCCGCAGCATCGAGAAACTGGACCCGCCGCCGGTATCCGTGGCCAAGCCGATGCGGTGGCCGTCGCGCATCAGCCCGTGCATGTCGAACAGGCCCGATCCGATGAACGTATTCGAGGTCGGGCAGTGAATCAGCGCGGCGTCGACCTCGCGCAGACGATCGCGTTCGCGCGGCTCCAGATGGATGGCGTGTCCGTACAGCCCACGCGGGCCCAGCAGGCCGAATCTTTCGTAGGTGTCCAGATAGTCGCGGGCCTCGGGAAACAGCGATCGGACCCATTCTATCTCGTCGGTCTGCTCGCTCAGATGGGTCTGCATCAGGCAGTCGGGATGCTCGGCCCAAAGCGCGCCCATCGCTTCCAGTTGCTCGGGCGTCGACGTGGGTGAAAACCGCGGCGTGATGGCATAAGAAATCCGGTCCACGCCGTGCCATCGGCCGATCAGCGCCTTGGACTGGTCATAAGCCGTCTGGGCGGTGTCTCGCAGGCCGTCGGGTGCGTTGCGGTCCATGCAGGTCTTGCCGGCCACCACACGCTGCCCGCGGGCCTGCGCTTCGGTGAAGAACGCATCGACGCTTTCAGGATGGATTGTGCAGAAACTGCACATGGTGGTGGTGCCATGCGCCGTGGTCAGGTCCAGATAGCGCCCGGCGATTTCGGCGGCGTGGTTCGGGTCGCCGAAGGTCATCTCTTCGGGGAAGGTATAGGTGTTCAGCCAGTCGATCAGCCGCTTGCCCCAGCTGGCGATGATCGCGGTCTGGGGGTAGTGCACATGCGGATCGACGAACCCGGCCAAAATCAGGCGCGCGCCATGGTCATGGGTTTCGGCATCGGGATGCGCGGCCGCCAGCGCTTCGGCCGAACCGAGCGCACCGATCCGGCCGTCTTCGATCAGAACGGCCTCGTGCAGCCGGGCGGCCCGGTCGGGGTCAGCCTGGAAGGGCGACTGCTCGAAACTCAGAACACGCCCTTTCAAAAGCGTTTTTTGCGCCATCGGCTTCGATCTCCGGCTGATTGGAACGGTGTCGCAGCATAAGCCTGCGAAAGATGCGGGTAAATTGCGCCATTGTCATTGTTTTCCTGTAGCTGCTTCTTTTATTAGGGGCCAATCCAACGGACGGGGCAGCGCATGACCACAGGCAATGACGAAATCGTGATCGACCAGCCCCGCGACGAAGATGCCTACGCGCTGGATCGCAACACCGTGGCGGCAATCCTGCAGGCTGTCGAGGACGGAGACCGCGATCGGCTGGTCGAGCTGATGGAGCCGCTGCACGCAGCCGACATCGCCGACCTTCTGGAACAGATCAGCCCCCATGACCGCTCGCAGCTTCTGCATCTGTATGACCGCGAGTTCGACGGCGACATACTGTCCGAGCTGGACGAATCCGTGCGTGAAGAGGTCATCGCCGTATTGCGGCCTGACGTGCTGGCCGAGGCCGTCCGTGAGCTGGAAAGCGACGATGTGGTCGATCTGCTGGAAGACCTCGAACAATCGCAGCAAGAGGCCGTTCTGGAGGCGCTCGAACACTCGGAACGGATTGCGGCGCAAAAGGCGTTGTCCTACCCCGAACACTCGGCCGGCCGCCTCATGCAGCGCGAAGTGGTCATGGTGCCCGAACACTGGACTGTGGGGCAGACCATCGATTTCATGCGCGCGCACGAGGATCTGCCGGACCAGTTCTATCATGTCGTGCTGGTCGATCCGCGGCTCAAGCCGGTGGGGCAGGTCACGCTGGGCCGGTTGATGGCGGCGCGGCGCGATACGCCGCTGCGCGACATCGCCGAGGAAGAATTCCACATCATCCCGCTAACCCAGGACGAAGAAGATGTCGCCTATGCCTTCAAGCAGTACCACCTGATCTCGGCGCCGGTGGTCGATGATGACGGGCGGTTGGTCGGGGTCATCACCATCGACGACGCGATGGAGGTTCTGGACGACGAGCACGAGGAAGACATGCTGCGCATGGCCGGCGTGGACGAGGACTCGAGCCTGTCTGACACCATTCTCGAGACGGCGCGCGGGCGGGCGACCTGGCTGTTCGTCAACCTGCTGACCGCGATCTTTGCGTCGCTGGTGATCAACATGTTCGCGGAAACCATCGACCAGATGGTCGCGCTGGCGGTACTGATGCCGATCGTGGCGTCAATGGGCGGCAATGCCGGCACCCAGACGATGACGGTGACCGTAAGGGCCATCGCCACCCGCGACCTGACAGCGAATAACGCCCTTCGTGTTCTGTTCCGCGAGATTTCGGTGGGCGCGTTGAACGGCCTGTTTTTCGGATTGCTGATGGCAGTCGTTGCGAGCTTTTGGTTTGGTATCCCGATGCTGGCGGCGGTCATCGGTCTGGCGATGGTGCTGACGCTGGTGGCGGCGGCGCTGGGCGGCATTCTGATCCCGCTGGCGCTGGACCGTCTGAACATCGACCCGGCCTTGGCTTCGGGGCCGTTCGTCACCACGGTGACCGATGTGGTCGGGTTCTTTGTGTTTTTGGGTCTTGCCGCGCAGGTGCTGCTGTGACCGGGTTGGCCGAGATCAAGGCCGCGGCGCGCAAGGCCGCCTTTGCCCGGCGCAAGGCCGCATTCGATACTCGTCCGCCGGGCACGGCCGGCCGCCTGTCCGAGGTGCTGGCGGGGTATCGCGGCGTACCCCTGTCAGGCTACATTCCGATCCGCACCGAGATCGACCCGCTGCCCGCCATGGCCGAGGCCGCGGCCTATGGGCCGGTCGGCGTTCCGGTTATCCAGGGGGCCGGGCAGCCGTTGCAATTTTCGCGCTGGACACCGGACGGTCCGCTGAAGGACGGCCCGTTCGGTGCGAAGGTGCCCGACGTCGATGACTATTTCGATCCCGAGATCGTGATCGTACCCCTGGTGGCCTTCGATGCCCGTGGCGGGCGGCTGGGTTATGGCGGCGGGTTCTATGACCGGACGCTTCAGCGGTTGCGCGCCCGGCGCGCGACCTTGGCGATCGGTTTCGCCTTTGACGCGCAAGAGGCCGACAATCTTCCGTTGGAACCCACCGATCAGCCCCTGGACATGGTCGTCACCGAGAGCCGGGTTCTGAGTTTTCGAACCTAGTTCTCGAAATGGGCGCGCAGATAGTCCCAGGCATCGACTTCGGTTCCGTCCGCCAGCACGCAGACACCGTATTCCGAGCCGTCGGCGTTCTTTCGGATTTGATAGTCGCCGCCGTTTTCTATGCAGAAGGTGGCCGCCGGATTGGCCATCGTGGTTTTGGTCTGCGCCTGGGCGAAGGTTGCAACAAGAACCACGGTTGCCGTCACAATAAGTTTTTTCAATGATACCTCCCGAGGTTGCAAATCAATGAGGGCACGTTTGCACGTTTCTGAAATATTGCAAGCTGGTGATGGTCGGGCTTTTACACGGTTCCGCCTTGTTATTGCCGTCTGCTGCGCCTAGGACCGCGATATGAGAATTCTGTTTTTGGGCGACGTCATGGGGCGCGCTGGTCGAACCGCCATCAAGACCCATCTTCCACGCCTGCGCGAGGAATGGCGGCTGGATTTCGTCGTGGTCAATGGCGAGAACGCCTCGAACGGCATGGGCCTGACTGGCGACCATGCCAAGCTGTTGCTGGACTCTGGCGCCGATTGCGTCACGCTGGGCGATCATGCCTTCGACCAGAAGGACATGCTGCAATTCATCGAAAGCGAACCGCGCGTCGTGCGGCCGGTGAACTTTGCCAAGGGCGCGCCGGGGCGGGGCCACCGCCTGTTCACCGCACCCGGCGGCCGCAAGGTTCTGGTGGTTCAGGTGCTGGGGCAAGTCTTCATGAAACGGCCTTTCGACGATCCGTTTTCGGCCGTTGAACCGATCCTCAAATCGCACCCGCGCGGCGGGCAAGCGCAGGCCGTCATCGTCGACATGCATTGCGAGGCGACCTCGGAAAAGATGGCCATGGGGCATTACTGCGACAAACGCGCCAGCCTTGTGGTGGGCACCCATACGCATGTGCCCACGGCCGACGCGCAGATCCTGCCGGGCGGTACCGCCTATCTGACCGATGCAGGCATGTGCGGCGACTATGACTCGGTGATCGGCATGGACAAGCAGGAACCGATGCGGCGGTTCATCACAGGCATGCCCAAGGCCCGGTTCACCCCCGCCAATGGCGAGGCCACGCTGAGCGGCGTTTTCGTGGAAACCGATGACCGGGACGGCCAGGCGAAATCGGTCTGCATGGTGCGTGTGGGCGGGCGGCTGCAACAGGCCGGGCCGTGATCGCATGGCGGGCTTGCCCTGTCCGCTGCAATGCTGGAAACTGTGGCTCAGGCACGGTGGCCGGTTAAGGGTTCGGACAGAAGACCACGAATGAATCTCCTTACTTTGTCAGAAACAGGCAGCGCGATTCTGGCGCTGCTGGTCGTCGCGGGCATGTTCATCATGTTCCTGCGCGAGGTCTACCCGGCCGAGGTCGTCGCCATCGGCGGCGTTTCGGTGATGCTGGTCACCGGGATCCTGCCGTATCAGAATGCGCTGGCCGTACTTTCCAACCCTGCGCCGTGGACTATTGCGGCCATGTTCATCATCATGGGCGCGCTGGTGCGCACAGGGGCTTTGGACGCTTTTACAGTGACCGCGCAGAAACAGGCCCAGGTCAACCCTCGCATCGCGATCGGATTGCTGATGACATTCGTGGTGCTGGCCTCGGCCGTGGTGTCGAACACTCCGGTCGTGGTGGTGATGATCCCGGTCTTCGTCCAGATTGCGCGCACGCTGAACGTGGCCCCGTCCAAGCTGCTGATCCCGCTCAGCTATGCGGCAATTCTGGGCGGCACGCTGACCCTGATCGGCACCTCGACCAACCTGCTGGTCGATGGTGTCGCGCGGGCGCAGGGTCTGCAGCCCTTCACGATCTTCGAGGTCACGCCCCTGGGCATCATCCTGGTGATCTACGGTATGGTCTACCTGCGGTTCATCGCGCCCCGGCTGCTGCCGGACCGCGACAGCATGGCCAGCCTTCTCAGCGACCGGTCCAAGATGAAATTCTTTACCGAGGCGGTCATCCCCCCCGACAGCAACCTGATCGGGCGCGAAGTGACCGGCGTGCAGTTGTTCAAACGCCCCGGCGTGCGGCTGATCGACGTGATCCGCGGCGACGAGTCGCTGCGGCGCAACCTTCAAGGTGTCACCCTGCAGGTCGGCGACCGGGTGGTGTTGCGCACCCAGATGACGGAACTGTTGAGCCTGCAGCGCAACAAGGAGCTCAAGCGCGTCGATCAGGTCTCGGCGGTCGAAACGCGCACCGTCGAGGTTCTGATCACGCCGGGCTGCCGGATGGTGGGGCGCACGCTGGGCGCGCTCCGGCTCCGCCGCCGCTACGGTGTCTATGTGCTGGCGGTGCACCGACGGAACCAGAATATTAGCGGTCAACTGGACGACCTCATCGTCCGGGTGGGTGACACGCTGCTGCTGGAAGGCGCGCCGGCCGATATTCAACGTCTGGCAGCCGACATGGACATGGTTGATGTCACTCAGCCGTCAGCGCGTGCATTCCGGCGTGGACATGCGCCGATTGCGATCGCCGCATTGCTGGGGATCGTGCTGCTGGCGGCGTTTGGGGTCGCGCCCATCCTGTTGCTGTCGATCCTCGCTGTTGCATTGGTTCTGCTGACCGGCTGCATCGACGCGGACGAAGCGTTCTCGTTTGTCGAAGGCCGTCTGCTGGCGCTGATATTCGCCATGCTGGCCATCGGGGCCGCGCTGGACAGTTCGGGCGCGGTTTCGCTGATTGCGAATGCGATTGCCCCGTCCTTTGCCAAACTGCCGCCCTTCCTGATCGTCTGGGCCGTCTACCTGCTGACCTCGGTTCTGACCGAGCTGGTCTCGAACAACGCCGTGGCGGTCGTGGTCACGCCGATTGCCATCGGTCTGGCGCAGGCGGTGGGCGTCGATCCGCGCCCGCTGGTGGTGGCGGTGATGGTCGCGGCGTCGGCCTCGTTCGCCACACCGATCGGGTATCAGACCAACATGATGGTCTATGGCCCCGGTGGGTACCGTTTCACGGACTTCATGAAGGTCGGGATTCCGCTGAACCTGACGGTCGGGCTGCTGGCCTCGTTGATCATCCCGTTTCTCTGGCCGCTTTGAGGTTTGGCGTTATTTCGCCGTTTCTGGACAGCTAGGCTTGCAAACGGCTGCGGCGCCACGATCTTCTAGACAGGAAACCGGCGACGAGGGGATCGAAGAATGAAAATCGCACATACCCTTCTGGCGGGCGCTGCGTTGTGGGCTGTCGTTCTGAGCGCTGCCCAGGCCGGGACCGTCGAGGGAACCGCCACCTACCGCGAACGGATCGCCGTTCCGCCGGGGGCGACCCTGTTCGTCGAGCTGCAGGATGTGTCGCGGGCCGATGCGCCCGCCGTTACTCTTGCCGCGCAACGCTATGCGTTGACGGGCGTGCCTGCGCAGTTCGAGTTGACTTATGACGACGCGTTGATTCAAGACCGACATCGCTATGTGGTGCGGGCCTCGGTGCATCAGGACGGCAAGCTGCTGTTCACCACCGATACCGCTTACCCGGTTCTGACCAATGATGCCGGAAACTCGGTCGATCTGGTCATGGTCAAGGTTTGGGAACGGGGCGCGGCGATGCTTGAGAACACGCAGTGGATCGCAACCGAGGTGAACGGCGTTGCGCTGGACACCGAGAAACGCCCGCAGATTACCTTTGCCGAGGGCGGAGCCTTTGGGGGAACGGGCGGCTGTAACCGGTTCAGCGGACAGGCCGAGATATCGGGCGAGTCGATTTCCTTCCCCGACAACATGGCCGCCACGCTGATGGCCTGCCCGCCGCCGCTGGACGAGGTTGAGCAGGAGTTCCTTGCCGCCCTGCCAAAGGTCGCAAGCTTTGTTCAGCGCGGGGACACGCTGGTTCTGCTTGATGCGACAGGCGAGCCGGTTCTGCAGTTCCGCCGCGACCAATAGTGCCCAAGGGCCGTCAGGCGACGGCCCGCGACCGTCCCGCGTTGCGCCCCGAGAAGATGCAGCCGCCCAGGAACGTGCCCTCCAGCGCGTTGTAGCCGTGATAGCCCCCGCCTCCGAACCCCGCGACCTCTCCGGCCGCGAACAGGCCCGGCACCACCTGGCCGTCCGCACCGATCATCTGACTGTCCAGATTGGTCTGCAAACCGCCCAGCGTCTTGCGGGTCAGCACATGCAGCTTGACCGCGATCAGCGGGCCGTTTTTCGGATCAAGGAACTTGTGCGGTTTGGCGGTGCGGATCAGCTTGTCGCCGCGATAGTTCCGCGCCGCCAGGATCGCCATCATCTGAGCATCTTTCGAGAAGGGGTTGTCCACCTGTGAATCGCGGGCTTCGATCTGGGCGCGCAGATGTGCCTCGTCGATCAGGCCGCCGCCCAGATGGTTCATCCCGTTCACCAGCTCGGTCAGCGTGTTGGCAACGACGAAATCCTCGCCCTTTTCCTTGAACGCTTCGACCGGCCCGGTGGCCTTCGACCCGGACAGGACCCGCTGGCGGATGACCTCCTTCCAACTGCCCGAGGTGAAATCGGGGTTCTGTTCAGACCCGGACAGGGCAAATTCCTTTTTGATGACCTTCTGGGTCAGGACGAACCAGCTGTATTCATAGCCGGTCTTCAGAATTTCGCGCAGAGTGCCCAGCGTATCGAACCCGGGCAGGCAGGGGGGCCGCAGCCGGTTGCCGCGCGCATCGAACCACATGGAACTGGGGCCGGGCAGGATGCGGATGCCATGCTCGGGCCAGATCGGGTCCCAGTTGCGCACGCCTTCGGTGTAATGCCACATGCGGTCGCCGTTGATGACGTGCCCGCCGGCCTTTTCGCTGATGGCGATCATTCGACCGTCTACGTGGAAAGGCACACCCGCCACCATGTCCTGGGGCGGTTCGCCCAGACGGTCGCGGGGCCAATTCTGGCGCACCATCTCGAAATTGCCGCCGATCCCGCCGGAGGTGACGATGACCGACGGGGCGTAGACTTCAAACTCGCCAATCTCGTCGCGATTGGTCCTGGCGCCGCGCGGGGCGGTGTCGTCGGCCAGAACCTCGCCCGAGACGCCCTTGGCCTCGCCGTTCTGCATGATGATGTGACTGACCTGATGGCGGAACTTCAACTGGACCAGGCCGGCGCTGACATGGTCGCGGACCCGGCGGATGAAATGCTCCAGCACGCCCGGGCCGGTGCCCCAGGTGATGTGGAACCGTGGGACCGAGTTGCCGTGACCATCGGCATAGGACCCGCCGCGTTCCGCCCAGCCGACCACGGGAAACCAGCGCAGGCCCATCTGGTGCAGCCAAGGGCGCATCTCGCCGGCGGCGAATTCGACATAAGCCTCGGCCCATTTGCGGGGCCAGGCGTCCTCGTCCCGGTCGAACTGGGCGCTGCCCATCCAGTCGCGCAGGGCCAGGTCGCGGCTGTCGCGGATTCCCATGCGGCGCTGCTCGGGGGTGTCGACCATGAACAGACCGCCCAGGCTCCAGAAAGCCTGACCGCCCAGGAAATGCTCGGGTTCCTGGTCCAGCACGATCACCTTTTTGCCGCGGTCACCCAGTTCGGCCGCCGCGGCCAGCCCGGCCAACCCGCCGCCCACCACGATCGCATCAGCAGTGTTTTCGGTCATGCTCTGTCCTTTCAGCGGTGGCGGTACCAGGCGATGAACGGGATCGCGACGGCGTACATGGTGATCCCATAGACGGCCGAGGGCAGGGCCAGCGGGCTGAAGCCGCTTTCGGTTCCGGTGATCAGAGCCGCCAGCGTGATGCCCAGGGTCGAGTTCTGGATACCGGTTTCGATCGAGATGGTCTTGGCCTCATTCCACGACAGTTTCGCCGCCCGCGCCAGCCCCAATCCGATCAGCAGCAGCGCGAGGTTCAGCGAGATCAGCCCGGCGCCCATGATGCCCAGATTGTCGACGAACAACTGCCAGTTTCCAGCCAGCGCAGCGATCACGATCAGCACGAACAGGATGGTGGCCAGTTTCGAAAGGGGGCCGTCGATCCGGTCGGCAAAACCGGTTGCAAAATGGCGCAGGCCAACGCCGATGGCGACGGGCAGGGTGGTGATCAGGAACATTGCCAGCGCCAGACCGCTGATCGACACTTCGGGTGCGTCCTCGCCCATGAAGTTGTCGATCGACCAGGCCGCCAGAACCGGCACCGTGACGATCGACAACAGGCTGATCACCGCCGTCAGGCTGACCGACAGCGCCACATCGGCCTTCGCCAGTTTCGACAGGATGTTGCTGGTGACACCGCCCGGGCAAAAGCTGAGCAGCATGAACCCGACCGCAATTGCCGGCGGCAGCGCGAACATCTTGACCGTGACGAAGGCCGCGACCGGCAGCAGAACGACCTGGCAGACCGCGCCGATCGCAAACGGATAACGCCGACTGATCACGCGCCGGAAATCCGCCGCCTCAAGCCCGATGCCCAAAGACAGCATGATGATGGCCAGCGAAACCGGCAGGCCCACGTTTATCAGAAGATCCAAAACAACCCCTCCCAAAGTCGTTTTGGTCCAACCTAAGCGTGCGGTCCCCGGTCAGGCAACCGCGCCGTTGGGTCACCCGTAGCGCTGGGCGAAACGGCGCAGGATTTCGCCGGGCTGCGTGACCTCGGCGGCATGGCAGCGGTCGATCAGCAGTTGGGCGTCCTCGGGGCGGAAATAGCCGTGATCCTTGTAGATGTGGATGCGCTGTTCAAAGTCTTTGGCGTCGGCTTCGGGGTGGAACTGTGTGGCATAGACATTCTGGCCCCAGCGGATCATCTGGAACGGGCAGGGATCCGACGCAACCAGGTGCACGCAGCCCTCTGGCAGGGCCTGCACCGCCTCTTTGTGGCCGACGAAGGCATCAAAGTCGGACTCTAGACCGGCGGTCAGCGGGTCGCGGGCGCCATCCTCGGTCAGGTGGCAGCGCGACGGGCCGACCGGCTCGCCATAACGGTCCTTGCTGACCGGTGCGCCTAGATGCGCGGCCAGAATGCCCAGGCCATAGCAACAGCCCATGAACGGATGATCGCGCGCCGTGATCTGCGGCATCAGCCCCATAATCGCGCCCTCGATCCGGGCATCCATTTGCGATTTTCTGGCCGGGTCGTCGCTGACGCAGCCCGGTCCGCCACCCACGATCACACCAGCATAGTCGGTGACGTCCAGCGCCTCGGGCAGGGCCTCGCAATCCAGACGGATGCGGTGGGTGCGCTCGGGCGTCAGACCGGACCGGTTCAGGATCGAAGCATATTCGGCGTCCGAGGCATCGGTTTCGGGGCGCAGCTGCAGGATCAGAAAGCATTTCATGCGCTGCCCTTAGCGCGCGGTCCGGCGGTCACGCAAGCCCTCACAGCGGCCAGAACACAAGGATCGCCGGGACCGAAACCGCCACGATCAGAATCTCCAGGGGCAGGCCCATGCGCCAATAGTCGCCAAAGTGATAGCCGCCGGGCCCTAGGACCAGAGTGTTGTTCTTGTGTCCGATCGGTGTGAGGAATGCCGCCGAGGCGGCCACTGCCACCGTCATCAGGAAGGGATCGGGCGAAACCTCGAGCGTGCGCGCCATCTGGATGCCCACCGGCGCGGCCACGATGGCGGTTGCGGTGTTGTTCAGCACGTCCGACAGCGTCATGGTCACGACCATCAAAACCGTCAGAATAGCCCAAGCCGGCAGGCCTTCGGTCAGTTGAACCAGCGCATTCGCGATCAGTTCCGTCCCGCCCGAGCTTTCCAGCGCGCTGCCCAGCGGGATCATCGAGCCCAGCAGAACCACGACCGGCCACTCGATCTGATTGTAGATCTCGGAGATCGGGATGATCTTGGTCAGCACATAGGCGATCACCACAAGCCCCAGCGCGATGGGCAGGTAGATCAGCCCGATGCTGGCGGCCAGAACGGCAGCGGCGAACAGGCCGATGGCCAGCCATGCCTTGTCATTGGCGGTTACGTTCAGGCCGCGTTGGGCCAGAGGCAGGCAGCCCAGCCACTCGGTCACGTCCGCGCCTCGGTCGCGCGGGCACAGCAGAAGCAGAATGTCGCCCGGCTGCACCTCGGTCTTGCGGACCTGTTCGGTGATGCGCCGACCTTGGCGGGAAATGCCCATCAGGATCGTGTTCTGCCGCCAGGCCAGCCCCAACCCCTGTGCGGTACGACCCGCGATGCGGGCGCTTTCGGGTACGACGACTTCGATAACTTCCAACCCGTCGCCGGCAGCCGTTAGCAGCTCTTGCCGGCGGGCATCCGAGAAATCCAGGTTCAGCGCGGCGCGGAATTCATCCAGCGCCTCGGGGCTGGCTTCCAGCACCAGCGCGTCGCCTTCCTGAAGGATCGTGTTTGCCGCGCGGCCATAGCGACGTTTGCCGTCCCGGATCAGGCCGATGATGGCGACGTCGGATTTCTCGGCCATCTCGTCCAACTCGGCGACGCGCTTGCCGATATGAGGCGACCCGGCCGGGACCGTCAGTTCAGCGATGTACTCCGCCAGCGTCTCCGAACTCTCGGTCTGTTCGCCGCGGTTTGGGATCAACCGCCAGCCGATCAGGGCGACGAAGGCCAGACCTGCGATGGCCGCCAGCCCGCCAACAGGGGCGAAATCAAACATCTGGAACGGCTCTCCCAGGGTCTCCTGCCGGATTGACGCGATGATGATGTTGGGCGGTGTGCCGATCAATGTGGCCATGCCGCCCAGAATGGTGGCAAAGCTCAGCGGCATCAGCGACAGACCAACGGGGCGCCCGGCTTTGCGCGCGGTCTGAATATCGACAGGCATCAACAGCGCAAGCGCCGCCACGTTGTTCATGAAGGCGGACAGAACGGCTCCGATCCCGCCCATCAGAGCGATATGCGCACCCAGGCTCCGCGAGGCATCGACCAGCGTGCGGGTGATCAGGAACACCGCCCCCGACCGCACCAGCCCGGCAGAGACCACAAGCACCAGAGCCACGATGATCGTGGCCGGATGGCCGAAGCCGGCAAAGGCGCCTTCAACCGGCACAACGCCCAGGATCACGCCGACCATCAAGGCGGCGAAGGCCACGAGGTCATAGCGGAACCGGCCCCACAACAGCAGACCGAATACGGTAATGAACAGTGCAAAGAGAATGATCTGATCCGTTGTCATTCGGCCACCATAGCGGCGCCGGACCGACGGGCAAGTGGGTGTCTTGATCCTTTGCCCCGCAAACGTCTATATGTGCGCCGAAGACCCAATCACGATTACGAGGACGCAACATGGCAGGCCATTCCAAATGGGCCAACATCCAGCACCGCAAGGGGCGCCAGGACGCCGCGCGGTCCAAGCTGTTTTCCAAGCTGTCGAAAGAGATAACCGTGGCCGCCAAGATGGGCGATCCCGATCCGGAAAAGAACCCGCGTCTGCGTCTGGCCGTGAAAGAAGCGAAATCGCAGTCGATGCCCAAGGACAACATCGAACGCGCGATCAAGAAGGCCACCGGCGGCGATGCCGAGGCCTATGAGGAAATCCGCTATGAAGGCTACGGCCCCAACGGCGTCGCGGTCATCGTCGAAACCATGACCGACAACAAGAACCGCACCGCGTCGAACGTGCGCTCGACCTTCGCCAAGAACGGCGGCAACCTGGGCGAGACCGGCTCGGTCGGCTTCATGTTCGAGCGCAAGGGCGAGGTGGTATATCCGGCGTCCGCTGGCGATGCCGACACCATCTTCGAAGCCGCCATCGAGGCCGGCGCAGAAGATGTCGAAAGCTCGGAAGACGGCCACATCATCTGGTGCGCCGACACCGACCTGAACGAAGTCGCCAATGCACTTGAAGCGACGTTGGGTGAATCGGAATCGACCAAGTTGGTCTGGAAGCCGACCACCACGACCGAGCTGGGGCTGGAGGACATGCAGCGCCTGATGAAGCTGGTCGAGGCGCTGGAAGACGATGATGACGTGCAGCGCGTCACCACCAATTTCGAAGCCTCTGACGAGGTGATGGCGCAGCTCTGACGCCACCGCATCACGTTGCCAGAAAACCCGGCCCTTGGGCCGGGTTTTTCAGTTCAGAACCTGCTTTGCGGCCTGTTGCACGGCGCGGGTCAGCGGGGTCAGCGCCGGTGCCAAAATACGCCCGACCTGCCAGGTCAGCGGCACGTCCAGCGGGGCGTCCGGCTCGATCTCGCACAGGCGGCCGTCGGCAATGGCGGACCGTACCAGAGGTTCCGGGTTCATTCCCCAACCCAGACCGGCGGCAGCCGCCGTGACGAAGCCGCTCGACGAAGGCAGAAAATGGGTCGGTGGCGACAGGCGCTTGCCGGTCCGGGTCTCGATCCATGCCCTTTGCAGCATGTCCTTGTGGTTGAAGGTCAGGCAAGGCGCGCGAGAGAGGCTGTGCGGCGTCACACCGTCTGCGAACCAGCGCGCGATGAAGTCCGGGCTGGCCGTGGGCAGGTACCTGAGCGCTCCCAACGGGGTTGCCGCGCAGCCGGGAACTGTCTGGCCGCCCACCGTGATAGCCGCGCTGACTTCGCCGCGCCGCAGCCATTCGGCCGAGTGGTCCTGGTCGTCGATCTCCAAATCAAACAGCATTCCGTCCACCGCCGCCATTGCCTCGATGAAAAAGGCCGACAGGCTGTCGGCCGGGACGGCGATGCGGACCCGGGCCGGGCCGTGCCCTGCATCCAGGGCCAACTCACGCCGCAGTTGCGCTTCGAGCAGACCGATATCCTCGGCATGTCTGGCCAGTCTTTGCCCGGCCTCGGTGCCCGTGCAAGGAGTTCCGCGTCGGATCAGGGACAGCCCGATCCGATCTTCCAGCGCCTTGATCCGTTGCGAGATCGCCGAAGGGGTGACCCCCAGTTCATCGGCCGCGGCCTCGAAGCTGCCCCGCCGCAGGATGGCCGCAAGCGCCGCCAGGTGATTCCGGTCGATTTCCATTAGAAGTTCTAATTTAGAGTTAGCATCTTTAATTTGATAAAAGGCCACTCGCGCTGTAGTCAACACCTGCGACACAGGAGGTTCCATGACGGCATCCATGTTTTCGGGCTTTGCGCTGGGCTTCAGCCTGATCCTGGCCATCGGTGCGCAGAACGCGTTCGTGCTGCGCCAGGGGCTGCGGCGCGAACACGTCTTTGCCCTGTGCCTGACCTGTGCCATCTCGGATGCGATCCTGATCGCCGCCGGTGTTGCGGGCTTTGGCAGCCTTGCGCAGGCCGCACCCTGGTTCGAGCCCATGATGCGTTATGGCGGTGCGCTGTTTCTGACGTGGTACGGGCTGCGCAGCTTGGCTTCGGCCTGGCGTGGCGGAGCGGCACTGGAACTGGCCGAGGGACAGCGCACCAGCCTGCGGGCGGCACTGCTGACGGTTTTGGCCTTCACCTGGCTGAACCCGCATGTCTATCTGGATACGGTGGTGCTGATCGGGTCGATCTCGGCACAATATCCCGACCGGCTGGGGTTCGCGGTGGGGGCGATGTCGGCCAGCTTCGTGTTTTTCTTTTCGTTGGGATACGGGGCGCGGGTGCTTTCGCCAATTTTCGTCCGCCCGCGGGCGTGGCAGGTCCTGGACCTGCTGATCGGGTTGGTGATGCTGGCCATCGCGTGGAAACTGGTGGCGATGTAAGGGCTTGTTCCCCAGCGGCTTTCGGTGTTCAACCAAATCCATGACAGCTCTCGCCGCCCAATCCCGGCCCCTGGCCGGCATGTTCTGGATGTTCACTGCCGGCCTGTCCTTTGTCGGGATGACCGCCCTGGTCAAATCGCTGGGCACCACGATGGACCCGATCCAGGCCGCCTTCCTGCGCTATGCGTTGGGTCTCGTGTTCCTGCTGCCGGCCGCGCGGGCCATCCTGACGACCCGACTGAACCGCCGCAACCTGACGCTGTTTTCGGTCCGGGGCGCCATCCATGCGGTGGGCGTGATGCTGTGGTTCTTTGCCATGACCCGCATCCCGCTGGCCGAGGTGACGGCCATGAACTATCTTACCCCGGTCTATGTGACGCTGGGTGCCGCGCTTTTTCTGGGCGAAACCATGGCCTTTCGCCGCATCGCCGCCGTGCTGGTGGCCATCATCGGGGCCGCGATCATCCTGCGGCCGGGATTTCGCGAGATTTCCGCAGGCCACCTGGCCATGCTGGGCACCTCGCTGATGCTAGGGGGGTCATACCTGCTGGCCAAGGCGATGGTGCGGGATGTGCGGCCCTCGGTCGTGGTGGCACATCTGTCGATCTGGACGACGATCTTCCTGATCCCTTTTGCGATCGCAGTCTGGACGCCGCCCAGCCTTCGTGACATCGGCGTGCTGTTCCTGATCGCCAGCTTTGCCACGGCCGGGCATTACTTCATGACACTGGCCCTGCAGGCCGCACCCGTCGCCGTAACTCAGCCGGTCACCTTCCTGCAGTTGATCTGGGCCACCCTGCTGGGCGCGCTGGTCTTTCACGAAGGTGTGGATATCTGGGTGGTCGCTGGCGGCACCTTGATCCTGGGGGCGGTCAGTTTCATCACTTGGCGCGAGGCCGTGCTGAACCGCAGCGGCTTGACGCCGCCCAGCCTTGCGCCCAAGCTTTGACGGTGGTCGCCTTCCCGTTATTGATTGACGAGTCAATAAAAAGGTCTTAGCGTTTTTCCGACATGGGTCATGTTGGGGGCGCGTATGCCGAAGCTTGGAATGGAGCCGATCCGGCGCGATGCGATCGTCAGGGCGACGATCGCCGAGTTGGGCGCGAAGAAATCGCTGGATGTGACCGTCAGCCAGATTGCCAAGCGGGCCGGCATGTCCAGTGCGTTGGCGCATCACTATTTCGGCGGAAAAGACCAGATATTCCTGGCCGCCATGCGCCGCATCCTGGGCGATTTCGGCGCCGAGGCCCGGTCGGAGCTGAAATCCGCCCCGCCGGACCAGCGCGCCCAAGCCATCATCCGCGCCTGTTTTGCGCCGTCCTGCTTTACCCCCGACGTGATCGCCGCGTGGATGACTTTTTACGTCCTAGCTCAAACCAACGATGACGCGCTGCGCCTGTGGCAGATCTATCAGGCACGGATCCGGTCGAACCTGATCCATGCTTTGCGCCCGTTGATGAGGGACCCGGTCGAGGCGGCCGAGAACATGATCGCCCTGATCGACGGTCTGTACATCCGCGCCGCTCTTTCCGCGCCCGAGGAACCGCAACTGGCCGTTTCCCACGCCATGCGCGTCCTGACGACCTTGCTCGAGGCCGAAAAATGACACAACCCAACATTCTGATCCTGATGGTGGATCAGCTGAACGGAACCCTCTTTCCCGACGGTCCCGCCGATTGGCTGCACGCGCCCAACCTCAAGAAACTAGCGGAGCGGTCAACGCGGTTTGCCAATGCCTATACGGCCTCGCCGCTGTGTGCGCCGGGGCGGGCCAGCTTCATGTCCGGCCAGTTGCCCTCGCGCACGGGGGTCTATGACAACGCGGCCGAGTTCCGCAGCGACATCCCCACCTATGCCCATCACCTGCGCCGCGCGGGATACTACACCTGCCTGTCGGGCAAGATGCATTTCGTTGGCCCCGACCAACTGCACGGGTTCGAGGACCGCCTGACCACCGACATCTATCCGGCCGATTTCGGCTGGACCCCGGATTACCGCAAACCGGGCGAGCGCATCGACTGGTGGTACCACAACATGGGCTCGGTCACCGGGGCCGGCGTGGCCGAGATCACCAACCAGATGGAGTATGACGACGAGGTCGCATATCACGCCAAGGCCAAGCTGTATGATTTGGCCCGTGGCAAGGATGACCGTCCATGGTGCGTGACCGTCAGCTTCACGCATCCGCATGACCCCTATGTTTCGCGGCGAAAGTACTGGGACCTGTACGAGGATTGCGAGCACCTGCTGCCGCAGGTCCCGGATCTGGGCTACGACAACCAGGACCCGCACGCCAAGCGCATATTCGACGCCAATGACTGGCGCAGTTTCGACATCAGCGAAGAGGATATCCGCAGCTCGCGCCGGGCCTATTTCGCCAACATCACCTATCTGGACGACAAGATCGGAGAGATCCTCGAGGTTCTGGAGACCACCCGGCAAGAGGCGATCATCCTCTTCGTCTCCGACCACGGCGACATGCTGGGCGAGCGGGGCCTGTGGTTCAAGATGAACTTCTACGAAGGCTCGGCCCGGGTGCCGCTGATGATCTCGGCGCCGGGCCTGCCGGCCGGCCGCATCGACGCCCCGGTTTCGACGATCGACGTGGCCCCGACGCTGGGCGAACTGGCGGGTGTGGACATGGCGGAGATCGCTCCGTGGACGGATGGCGAAAGCCTGGTGCCGCTGGCCAATGGCACCGAGCGGACGGCGCCGGTCCTGATGGAATACGCCGCCGAGGCCTCATATGCCCCGCTGGTGTCGATGCGCTATGGCAATTGGAAATACAATCGCTGCGCGCTGGACCCCGAACAGCTCTTCGACCTCGAAGCCGACCCGCACGAGTTGGAGAACCTGGCCGAAAAACCGGAACACGCCGGAACGCTGCAGACCTTGCGCGCCAAGTCCGAGGCGCGCTGGGATCTGGACCGGTTCGACGCCGACGTGCGTGCCAGCCAGGCGCGCCGCTGGGTGGTTTACGAGGCGCTGCGGCAGGGCGGCTATTACCCGTGGGACTACCAGCCGCTGCAGAAAGCGTCGGAACGCTACATGCGCAACCACATGAATCTGGACAACCTCGAGGAAAGCCAGCGCTTTCCGCGCGGCGAATGACCTCTTTCAAGATTTGAAGAAAAACCCACTGGTGGCAACGCACGGGACATCCCGCGCCACCGGTCGGGGCCAATGGAGACACGACCATGGAAGCAGATTTCGTCATCGTCGGCGCCGGATCCGCCGGATGTGCGATGGCCTATCGTCTGAGCGAGGCGGGGGCCTCGGTATTGGTGATCGAGCATGGCGGCACCGATGCCGGGCCGTTCATTCAGATGCCGGCGGCGCTCAGCTATCCGATGAACATGTCGATCTATGACTGGGGCTATCAGTCCGAGCCCGAACCCTACCTGAACAACCGGCGGCTGGCCTGCCCGCGCGGCAAAGTGATCGGAGGGTCGTCCTCGATCAACGGGATGGTCTATGTGCGCGGCCATGCGCGCGACTTTGATACCTGGGCCGATATGGGCGCAGATGGCTGGTCCTTTGCGGATGTTCTGCCTTATTTCAAACGGATGGAGAGCTGGCACGACGGCGGTCACGGCGGTGACCCGATATGGCGCGGCAGCGACGGCCCGCTGCATGTGTCACGGGGGCCGCGCAAGAACCCTCTGTTCAAGGCCTTCGTCGAGGCCGGGCGGCAGGCTGGCTACGAGCTGACCGATGACTACAACGGCGAGAAACAGGAAGGTTTCGGCCCGATGGAGCAGACCGTCTGGAAGGGGCGGCGCTGGTCGGCGGCCAATGCCTATCTGAAGCCCGCGCTGAAACGCCCGAACTGCGATATCGTACGGGGCCTCGCCACGCGCGTGGTGATCGAGGATGGCCGCGCAACCGGGGTCGAACTGATCCGTGGTGGCCGCACGCAGATCGTGCGCGCCCGGCGCGAGGTGGTGCTGGCGGCCTCGTCGATCAACTCGCCCAAGCTTCTGATGCTGTCGGGGATCGGACCGGCTGCGCATCTTGCCGAGCACGGCATCGACGTGGTCGCCGACCGGCCCGGCGTGGGCGCGAACCTGCAGGATCACTTGGAACTGTATATCCAGCAGGCCTCGCTGCAGCCGATCACGCTGTACAAGTACTGGAACCTGTTCGGCAAGGGCCTGATCGGGGCGCAATGGCTGTTTACCAAGACCGGCCTTGGCGCGTCGAACCAATTTGAAAGCGCGGCGTTCATCCGCTCGAGGCCAGGGGTCGAGTATCCGGATATCCAGTACCACTTCTTGCCCATCGCGGTACGCTATGACGGCAAGGCCGCAGCCGAGGGGCATGGCTTCCAGGCGCATGTGGGGCCGATGCGCTCACCCTCGCGCGGGGCGGTGACGCTGCGCTCGGCCAAGCCCGAGGACGCGCCGGTGATCCGCTTCAACTACATGAGCACCGAGCAGGACTGGGAGGATTTCCGCACCTGCATCCGCCTGACCCGCGAGATTTTCGGGCAGGACGCGTTCAAGCCTTATGCGGGCAAGGAGATCCAGCCCGGCGCTGACGTGCAGACCGACGAAGAACTGAACGCCTTCATCGCCGAACATGCCGAGAGCGCCTATCACCCCTGCGGCACCTGTCGCATGGGGCGGGCCGACGACCCGAACGCGGTCGTCGACCCGCAGGGCCGCGTCATCGGGGTGGATGGGCTGCGCGTGGCGGACAGCTCGATCTTTCCGCAGATTACCAACGGCAACCTGAACGCGCCGTCGATCATGGTGGGCGAAAAGATGTCGGATCATTTGCTGGGCAAAGACCCGCTGCCCCGGGCCAATGACCGGCCTTGGATCCACCCGAACTGGCAGACCGCGCAGCGTTAACCTTTCGTAGCAGCATGGGTTGAATGTCCGGCACCGGCCGGGCATATCGTGCCCATGTTAAGAATTTGTTTAGCATTTGTTCTTTTTGCTGCGACTGCGAATGCCGCTGACATGCTGACGGGCCGTATCAAGGTCATTGATGCCGATACGTGGGACGTGGGCGGCTTGCGTGTCCGCCTGCACGGGATCGACGCGCCTGAACTCGACCAGACCTGCGAGGACCCAAGCGGAGCGATCTGGTCTTGCGGCGCTTGGGTCACGCATGTGGTCCGGCAGAATTTCGGCGACATGCAAGCGGTCTGCATGCGGCGCGATACCGACCGCTATGGCCGGGTCGTCGCGTCTTGCACGGTGCAGGGCGCCGATGCCGGCGCAATGTTGGTGCAGGCTGGTCTGGCCTTCGCCTATCGAAAATACTCGGTTGACTACATCGCCGACGAAAACCGTGCCGCCGCCGCGGGGGTCGGCCTGCACGCCGGAACGGTGCAGGCGCCTTGGTTGTACCGCGGGCAAAAGCGCAAGGTCGCCAGCAAGGGCTGCGACATCAAGGGCAACATTTCATCCAAGGGCGCGCGAATCTATCACATGCCCGGACAAAGGCATTATGCGCGCACTAGGATCAGCCTGGCAAAGGGCGAACGCTGGTTCTGCTCACCCGCAGAAGCGCGCGCGGCCGGATGGCGCGCTGCGCGGCAGTGAAAAAGTCTGCCCGACAATCCGCATCTTGATCCGCGTCAAAGATGAGTCTGATCAGAGGCTTTAGACGTTGATGGCAATATCAAGACAAGGAGCGAAAACATATGTCACATACGCCACATGAACTGGCCGAAGAATTTCCCGACAAGGTCAAGTTGATGAGCCAGCTCAAACAGTCGGACGCGCATTTCGCCCGACTGGCGGATGAATACCATGAGGTCAACCGGGCGGTGCATCGCGCCGAAACCAATATCGAACCGATGGAGGAACTGGCCGAAACCGAGTTGCGCAAGAAACGCGCCGCGCTGAAGGACGAGATTTGGGCGATCCTGTCCAAGGCCACGGCCTGACACCGCGCGGGGCGGGTGACCGACCCGCCCCTCGTATTTTCATGTCACCTCGTAGGGCAGAGTGCCGCGGCTGTTCGCGTCGATTGTCAGGCGCCGTTCCAGCGGCGGCACCGAGCGTTGGTGGCACGTCTTGCGTTCGCAGATCCGGCAGGAAATGCCGATCGGCTCATAGGCGCTGGCATTGTTGATGTCGAGATGATCGGCATAGACCAACGCCTCGGCGTGGCGCACCTCGCATCCCAGCGCGATGGCATAGCGCCGCACCGGCGCGCCGAAGGACCCCCCTGATTTCGACACGTCCCGCGCCAGCGAGATATAGCGCACCCCGTCCGGCGTTTCGGCCAGCTGCCGCAGGAAATGGCCCGGAGTCTCGAAGGCCCGGTGCACGTTCCACAGCGGGCAGGCCCCGCCGAACCGCGCAAATTGCAGCCGCGTGGCCGAGTGGCGCTTGGTGATCGTTCCCGCCTGATCGACCCGCACGAAGAAGAACGGAATGCCCTTGGCGCCCGGACGCTGCAGCGTGGACAAACGGTGGGCCACCTGCTCGATCGAGGCGCCGAACCTGTTGCTGAGCAATTCCAGATCGTGCCGATAGTCCCTGGCAGCGTTCAGAAAAGCGCCGTAGGGCATCAGGGATGCGCCGGCAAAGTAGTTCGCCAGCCCGATCTTGGCGATTGCGCGGGCCTCGTCGCTTTGGAACTTGGCAAAATCCAACGTGGCCTCCAGCAACTTGTCCTGGCTGATCAGGGCGACCTGAAGCAACAACTGAAAGACCTGCGTCTGCGGCGCCGCACGCGATGACAGGCGCAGGGTCTTGGTCTGACCGTCATAGCTGCGCAGGGCCCGGATATCCTCGAATGTGACCTGAATGCCGCGCTCTGCGAGGCTTTCCAGCGCGGCCTGCCGAATGCCGCCGGGCCCGTCGGCACGGGCGGCAAAGCGTTCAGCGGCACGGTCCACCGCATCGATGTAGTTGTCGCAATAGTGGAAGAAATCGCGAACTTCCTCCCACGGGCTGGCCTGAATGCGCGCGTCCTCGCGGCCCAGTGCTTCGTCCAGCGAGGCCAGCCGTTCGTGGGTCTGCCTGTAGGCTCTGTGCAGTTCGATGAAGGCCCGCGCCAGGGCCGGGGCGTTTGAGGCCGTCAGGCGCAGATCGGCCAGCGGTGGCGTGGCATCGGCAAAGACCGGATCGGCCAGCGCCTCGCGCATGTCCGAGACCAGACGCTCGCTGTCGCCGGTGCTCAACTCGGTCACGTCCATGCCGAATTCCTGCGCCAGCGCCAGAACGACGGTCGTCGAGATCGGCCGATTGTTGTTCTCCATCTGGTTCAGATAGGGCAGGGACACGCCCAGCTTGGCGGCGAATTCCTTTTGCGTCAGTGTCAGGCGTGTGCGCATTTCGCGCAGCTTGGCGCCAGCATAGAGTTTCTGAGTGGCCATTGGGTGTCTTTGCAATTATTCTGCTTGGTCAGCCTAACTTTGCAAAGCGAGTCTCGCAAGTCTCTCACAAGCCGATTTGCCTTTCGCGCCAGATGACCGAACTGATGGCGATGATGGCGAGGACCGAGGTGGCGAGCATCAGCCAAAGCAGAGGCATCGCGCCGGTTTCATGCGTCAGCAGGGCTCCAGCCAGCGCGCTGAGTGCCGCCCCGCCGCCCAGCATGATCGCTCCGCTCAACCCCGAGGCCGTGGCCGCCAGGTGTGGGCGCACCGACAGGGCGCCGGCGGTTGCGTTCGGGATGGACATGCCATTGCCGAGGCCTACGAAGGTCATGAAGCCGAAGAAGCTGAGCGCCGAGCCTTTGTCCAAAAGGAACAGGCCCGCCGAAAGGGCGACCCCGATGGCATTCAGCCAGCACCCCCAGCGCACCATCCGGTTGACACCAAAGCGGACCGAGAAGCGCCCACTGATGAAGTTGCCGAAGAAATAGCCCACCGCCGGTGCGCCGAAATAGATGCCGACCTGGGCTGCCGTCAGGCCAAATAGTTCCGACCCGATAAAAGGTGCGCCCCCCAGATAGGCAAAGAACGCCCCCGAGGAGAATGCCGAGGACAGCGAATACCCCCAAAAGCGGGGCGACATCAGCAGTTCGGGATACTCTCGGAACTGCTGGAGCAGGGTTTTTCCGCTTTTGGCCGAAGTTTCCCCGAAATCCAGATAGGTCAGCCCGAGCGCCAGCGCCGCTAGCCCGAACGGCAACCAGAAATTGGCTTTCCAGCCAAAACTCTCTTCGAGAATGCCGCCGATGGCCGGCCCGATCATAGGGACCACGGCCATGCCCATGGTGACATAACCGATCATCGAGGCGGCCTGATCCTGATCGTACATATCCCGTACTGCAGCCCGGCTGAGCACGATGCCGACCACGATGACCGCCTGTGCCATGCGAAAGGTCAGGAAGGTCTCGACATTCGGGGCATAGATGCACCCAAGCGTCGCCAGCAGAAACAGCGCCAACCCCCACAGCAGCACCGGCCGCCGACCGGCCTTGTCCGCGATCGGTCCGATCACGATCTGCAGCACCGCATTGACCAGCAGGTACAGCGCGATCGACAACTGCATGATCTTGTAGTCCGCCCGGAAATACTCTGCCATGAAGGGCAGGCTGGGCAGGAAAAGGTTCATGCTGAGCGCACTAAGGCCGGACAGCAGGACCAGTGTCGCAAGTGTCGGAGGGGAACGATCAGCGGAGGTGGATCTGAACTGCATGGTTCACTCTTAGATCGAAGGTCGCGCAAAGGCCATGCCGCACTGGTGAGGTTAGCCAATTTGCAATTTAGTTGCCACGCATTGCCAATGGTTTGCAAATTTGCCGAAAAGGGCTTTGGGTGACGCAGAGCTGTCTATATTGTCCCTGCAAAATTCACAGGGGACGATCGAGATGAAGGATATCCTGGCCGAGCTGGAAAACCGCCGCGAGAACGCGCGCCTGGGAGGGGGGCAGAAGCGGATCGACGCGCAGCATGCCCGCGGCAAGCTGACGGCACGCGAACGGATCGAGCTGCTGCTGGACGAAGGCAGCTTTGAGGAATTCGACATGTTCGTGACCCACCGCTGCACCGATTTCGGTATGGAAAAACAAAAACCTGCCGGAGATGGCGTCGTCACCGGCTGGGGTACGATCAATGGCCGCATGGTCTATGTGTTCAGCCAGGACTTTACCGTGTTCGGCGGGTCTCTGTCGGAATCGCATGCGCAGAAGATCTGCAAGATCATGGATATGGCGATGCAGAACGGCGCGCCGGTGATCGGCATCAACGACTCGGGCGGGGCGCGAATCCAGGAAGGTGTCGCCTCGCTGGCGGGCTATGCCGAGGTGTTCCAGCGCAATATCATGGCCTCTGGTGTAGTGCCGCAGATCTCGGTGATCATGGGGCCCTGTGCCGGTGGCGCGGTCTACAGCCCGGCGATGACCGACTTCATCTTCATGGTCAAGGACACCTCGTACATGTTCGTGACCGGCCCCGACGTGGTGAAAACTGTCACCAACGAGGTCGTCACCGCCGAGGAATTGGGCGGTGCGTCGACGCACACCAAGAAGTCCAGCGTGGCCGACGGCGCTTTCGAGAACGATGTCGAGGCGCTGGCCGAGGTGCGCCGTCTGGTGGACTTCCTGCCGCTGAACAACCGCGACAAGCCCCCGGTTCGCCCCTTCTTCGACGAGCCGGACCGCGTCGAGATGTCGTTAGACACCTTGGTGCCGGAAAACCCCAACACGCCCTATGATATGAAGGAACTGATCGTCAAAGTGGCGGACGAGGGCGATTTCTACGAAATCCAGGAGGATTTCGCCAAGAACATCATCACCGGGTTCATCCGGCTTGAGGGGCAGACCGTGGGCGTGGTGGCCAACCAGCCGATGGTGCTGGCCGGCTGTCTGGACATCGACAGCAGCCGCAAGGCCGCGCGATTCGTGCGCTTCTGCGACTGTTTCGAGATCCCGATCCTGACCTTCGTCGACGTTCCGGGCTTTTTGCCCGGCACCAGCCAGGAATATGGCGGGGTCATCAAGCATGGCGCCAAGCTGCTGTTTGCTTATGGCGAGGCGACCGTTCCCAAAGTGACCGTCATCACCCGCAAGGCCTATGGAGGTGCCTACGACGTGATGGCGTCGAAACACCTGCGTGGCGACTTCAACTATGCGTGGCCCACCGCCGAGATCGCGGTGATGGGGGCCAAGGGCGCCACCGAAATCATTCACCGCGCCGATCTGGGCGACCCAGAAAAGATCGCGCAGCACACCAAGGACTACGAGGATCGCTTTGCCAATCCTTTCGTGGCGGCCGAGCGTGGCTTCATTGACGAGGTGATCATGCCGCATTCGACCCGCCGCCGGGTGTCACGGGCCTTTGCCAGCCTGCGCAACAAGCAGCTGAAAAACCCGTGGAAAAAACACGACAACATTCCGTTGTAGGTTGCGGGGCGCAAGCCCCTTGTCCGCCAGACATTCAGGATTGACCGACACCGCAAAACCATATCATGATCCGCCCGACCCGAAACAGAACCGCGCAGGCAGGCTGCCTTGCGCACGCGACCTCGGAAGGAGGAGCCCGCCCACAGCGGGTCCGAGGTCGCGCTCTTTTCGTTCTGCTTTGGGGGGTGGCCGGCCCCGTTCAGGCGCAGCCGGGCAACCAGCTGCCCGTACCTTCGGGGCAACCGGTCGAGTTGAGCGAGGTCCTGCTGGACAACAACCCAGGCGAGCTGTGGCTTCGGTTCCGGTTCATCGCACCCAAGATCGGGGGCGAGGTGGGGCGCATCGGCTATGACGTGGCCGCCAAGGACATGCTGCACCTGTGCCAGACGCTGGTTGTTCCCTATGTCGCGCATCACGATTTGCACCCTGCGCGGGTGGTGATTTCGTTGTCCGACAGGCCGATTCAGTTCGGGGATGTCGCCCCGGACGCAACCCAGTTTTTCGAAGCCTACCGGTTGGAACGATCCACCTGTATCTGGGAGGAGCTTTGACCATGACTCGCCCGATTCATCTGCGTCGAGCCCAACTTTGCACTCTTGCGGCTTTGGAGTTGCCCATGACCCATTCTTCCCGATGTGGACGCCCGCACCGGATTCGCTTGACCGCGGCCCAGGTGCCGCCATGTTGAAACACCGCGGTTTTCCCGGCCGGTTGCCCGGCACCGATTTCCAGTTCACGATTCGGCGCGCAAACCCCAAGGGGGTTACGCCCCTAACGCGGCGCGAGCGGTTCCGTGATCGCAAACCGGCCGATCGTCGCGCCGACGCGGCCTTCATGGAGGCCCTGTGGGAGCATTTCGGGGATCAGCCGTTCGAGCGCGGCAATCTGGATGCCGGTCGCCTGAGTTGGCTGTTCGGCCGCGAAGTCGTTCCGGCCGAAGATCCGTTTGATCCTGCCAGTTATGACGCGTTGTTGAAAATAGATGTCGATGTTGCGCGGCAGTCATTTCCCGACATCTTCGATGGAGCGTCCTAGCTGGTGGATCGGGGTGCCACATATCTGACCCGGGACCACACGCGCGGGTTGGCCTTGGACTGTCTGCCCGGGGCCGATGCGCGCGCCGTGATCCTGCAGCGCGGACGCAGTCCCTTCGGCGCAAAATCGCGCGCCTTCGCAGCGCATGGGCAGGTTTCAGCCGGAAATGAAATTGGAAACAATGATCGCTTGGTGATCAAAATTGTCCAATGCAGAATTATGGGGCCGTGCGGCTCGACTTTGCCTGCGTCGCACAAGCACCTACTATTCCGTACCCCTTCCTTCCGCGGGCAGGCCGATCCTTCCCAGTTCGACCTGTCCGCGGTCTTCTCCTCGTCACCGGCGCGCCCTCCGCGGCAAAATCCTGCGCAGGATCCCTGCGGGGCAAGTCTGATATTGAATAGCAGGCCCGGTTTCGGGCAACTGAAGGGCAGTTCGTCAAGAAACCAAAAGGGGCAGATCGAATGCGAGCTTCACGAGTCATTCTTGCGTTGGCGGCATGCGCCGGCATCACCGCCTGCGGTGAAACAATCGGAGAACAGGCGATCCTGGGTGGCGGAGTCGGGGCCATCGGCGCGGCCGTCGTCAGCGCGGACCCGATCGTCGGGGCCGCGGTCGGTGCGGCGGGCAATGTGCTGTACTGCAAAACCCAGAACAACTGTTACTGAAACCTTCATTGCGGGGCGCGCGCCGTCCCGTCCACCATTTGACGGCACGCCGTTGCGGGGCATCAGCCCGGCAACGGCGTTTTCGTTTGTCCAGAACACAAAGACAGAGGACGTTCCATGTTCAACAAGATCCTGATCGCCAACCGAGGCGAGATTGCCTGCCGGGTCATCAAGACTGCTCGGAAAATGGGAATCGGCACTGTCGCCATCTACTCGGATGCCGACAAGCACGCGTTGCATGTGGAAATGGCCGACGAGGCTGTTCACATCGGACCGCCGCCGGCGAACCAGTCCTACATCGTGATCGACAAGGTGATGGACGCCATCCGCCAGACCGGCGCGCAGGCGGTTCACCCCGGCTATGGCTTCCTGTCCGAAAACGCGAAATTCGCCGAGGCGCTCGAGGCCGAAGGCGTCGTATTCGTGGGCCCTCCGAAAGGGGCGATCGAGGCGATGGGTGACAAGATCACCTCGAAGAAGATCGCGCAGGAGGCCGATGTCAGCACCGTTCCCGGATACATGGGCCTGATCGAGGATGCGGACGAGGCGGTGAAGATCAGCCAGCAGATCGGCTATCCGGTGATGATCAAGGCCAGTGCCGGTGGCGGCGGAAAGGGTATGCGCATCGCCTGGAACGACGACGAGGCGCGCGAAGGCTTCCAGTCGTCCAAGAACGAGGCCGCAAGCTCGTTTGGCGATGACCGGATCTTCATCGAGAAATTCGTGACGCAACCGCGCCACATCGAAATTCAAGTTCTCTGCGACACGCACGGCAACGGCATTTATCTGGGCGAGCGTGAATGCTCGATCCAGCGTCGCAACCAGAAAGTGGTGGAAGAGGCCCCGTCGCCCTTCCTGGACGAGGCGACCCGCCGTGCGATGGGCGAACAGGCCGTGGCGCTGGCCAAGGCCGTGGGCTATGCCAGCGCGGGCACGGTAGAGTTCATCGTGGATGGCGACAAGAATTTCTACTTCCTGGAAATGAACACCCGCCTGCAGGTCGAGCACCCGGTGACCGAGCTGATCACCGGTGTCGATCTGGTCGAACAGATGATCCGCGTCGCCGCGGGCGAGCCGCTGTCGATCACCCAGGACGACGTCAAGTTGACCGGCTGGGCGATCGAGAACCGGCTGTATGCCGAGGATCCCTATCGCAACTTCCTGCCCTCGATCGGGCGGCTGACCCGCTATCGTCCGCCGCAGGAGGTGGCCGCGGGCCCGCTGTTGGAAAATGGCAAATGGCAGGGCGATGCGCCCAGTGGCGAGACAGCCGTGCGCAACGATACCGGCGTCTTTGAGGGCGGCGAGATCAGCATGTATTATGACCCAATGATCGCCAAGCTGTGCACCTGGGCGCCGACCCGCGAGCAGGCGATCGAGGCGATGCGCGTGGCACTGGACAGTTTCGAGGTTGAAGGCATCGGCCACAACCTGCCGTTCCTGTCGGCGGTGATGGATCACCCCAAATTCGTCAGTGGTGACATGACCACCGCTTTCATCGCCGAGGAATATCCCGATGGGTTCAACGGTGTCGAACTGCCCGAAGGCGACTTGCGCCGAATCGCGGCCTCGTGCGCGGCGATGCACCGGGTGGCCGAGATCCGCCGCACTCGCGTTTCGGGTCGGATGGACAACCACGAACGCAAGGTCGGCAAGCGCTGGGTGGTCACGCTGCAGGGGCAGGAATATGCCGTGCAGGTGAATGCAGACCGCGACGGTGCTACGGTCAAGTTCGAGGACGGCGCCGCCCTGCGCGTCAGCTCGGACTGGACACCAGGTGACCAGCTGGCGGTTCTGGACGTGGACGGCAGCCCACTTGTGCTGAAAGTCGGCAAGATCTCGGGCGGGTTCCGCATCCGCAACCGGGGGGCGGACCTGAAGGTGCATGTGCGCCGGCCGCGCGCTGCCGAACTGGCCAAGCTGATGCCCGAGAAACTGCCGCCAGACACCTCGAAAATGCTGCTGTGCCCGATGCCGGGCCTGATCGTGAAGATCGATGTCGAGGTCGGGCAAGAGGTGCAGGAAGGTCAGGCGCTGTGCACGGTCGAGGCGATGAAGATGGAGAACATCCTGCGCGCCGAGCGCAAGGGGGTGGTGTCCAAGATCAATGCCGGTCCGGGCGACAGCCTGGCCGTCGATGACGTGATCATGGAGTTCGAATAACGTCCATGTGCGCTTGCCCGGGAAATGTGGGTTTTGCCCGTTTTGTCGCCATCTGCACCGTCAGTGCGGATGGTGCGGGCGTGGCAGACCCCCTCTGCCGGGCGGGTCTGAGTCGTCAGCGCCCCTCGCGCCGCTCGCGGACTTCGCGCTCGCGCAGGGGGGTCTTGTCGATGGACCGGCTGATCTCGCGCACGCTCCACGGCGTGGGTTTGCGCAGTTTCACCACCCCGTCCTTGTCGACGAAGACCATCGCGAACCCGCGCGGGCGCAGTTGCGTCCGGATTGGGGATCGCGCTGAAGGGTCGGTGTCGGTCAGAACGACGACGTCACGTTCGCGCATCATGTCTTCGCCGTCCTTCAACATCTCGATCTGCTGTTGGAATCGCGGATCGGCCGGGGTGTCTGCAAACACCACGATGGGCCGGTGGGTCCAGAGAAACTCGCTCAGCTCACTGTCGCCGGCGGGGCGGATGAAGGCGTCTTCTTCCGCGGCCGCGCCGTCCGCCGCCCAGGCGGCGAGGGGCAAAAGTGCTGAAAAAACCAAGGTAATCAAGCGTGTCATTGCGTCTCCCGTCATCCTGAATATAGCCTTTGTCCCGGCGAATGCGACCGACGAAATGACTTTGGGCATCAAAAAAGCATGCGCAGCAGCGCAACGATTGCGTGATCGCGGCAGGCACCAATCCAACCGGATGGAGTTTCCTGGTGGCGGGGTGTTGGCATGGAAGTGATTCTGCACTGCGGTGCGCATCGGTGCGCCACGACGAGTTTTCAAGGTTTCATGGCCGCACATGCCCAGGGACTGGAGAACCAGGGGCTAGTGTACTGGGGGCCTGAACGCACGCAGTCCAATGGTCTCAACAGTCTCGACAAACTGACGCCCGACATCTGCGCGGGTTTGCACCAGGAGTTGGATGCATGCAGACGCCAGGGCGCTCGGCAGGTTCTGATCAGCCAGGAGAACTTTGTCGGTTCCATGGTTCGGAACTTCGCCTACGCCTCGCTGTATCCAAATGTACTGGAGCGGGGGCAGCTTCTGGCCCAGGCCTTTGGCGGACGGGTTTCGAAGATTGCGCTGAACATCAGGTCGCTGGACATGTACTGGGCGTCGGCTGCGGATTATTTGCTGACCCGCAAGAACACATCGATAGAACCCGAGCGCTGGCAACGCATCGCAAACGGCAAGCGGAGTTGGCGTAGTGTCATCACGGATCTGGGACGTGCGTTCCCGGGCATTCGTTTTCTGGTTTTGCCCTTCGAGGAGTTTTGCGGGCAACAGCACGCACAGCTTGAGGTTCTGACCGGCCTGACCGTGCCGGACACGGGCCGGCGCTTTGCACTCAACGGCACATCCCGGCCGGCCGGGCATGGGCTGAACGCCCAGCAGGCCATGAAGCTGTGCATCGACTATGCCGACGATCTCGCCTGGCTGGCCTCGGGCGCCGACGGCCTTGCCGAATTGATAACCCACACGGGGACACATGATCGCGGGACCGCGCCCGCGGAAACAGGATTGGAACAGAGGATATCGACATGACCGATATGAAGGACTGGCGCGCGCTAGCCGAAAAGGAACTGCGGGGGCGCCCCGTCGAGGACCTGACCAAGACAACGCTGGAAGGGATCGAGGTCAAGCCGCTGTACACGCAGGACGACACCGCCGACCTGCCGCATATGCATTCCCTGCCGGGGTTCGCGCCCTTCACCCGAGGCGTGCGGGCCACGATGTATGCAGGCCGCCCGTGGACCATCCGCCAGTATGCGGGGTTTTCCACGGCCGAGGAATCGAATGCCTTTTACCGCCGCAACCTCGCGGCCGGTCAGCAGGGCGTTTCGGTTGCCTTCGACCTGGCCACGCACCGCGGCTATGACAGCGACCACCCGCGCGTGGTGGGCGATGTGGGCAAGGCCGGGGTGGCCATCGACAGCGTCGAGGACATGAAGATTCTGTTTGACGGCATCCCGCTGGATCAGGTCTCGGTCTCGATGACGATGAACGGCGCGGTGATCCCGATCCTGGCCAATTTCATCGTCACCGGCGAAGAGCAGGGCCATGACAAGTCGGTTCTGGCGGGCACCATTCAGAACGACATTCTGAAGGAGTTCATGGTCCGCAACACCTATATCTATCCGCCCGAGCCTTCGATGCGGATCATCTCGGACATCATCGAATACACCTCGAACGAGATGCCCAAGTTCAACTCGATCTCGATCTCGGGTTACCACATGCAGGAGGCCGGCGCGAACCTGGTGCAGGAGCTGGCCTATACCCTGGCCGACGGGCGCGAATATGTGCGCGCGGCCATCGACGCGGGCATGGACGTGGACAAATTCGCGGGGCGCCTGTCGTTCTTTTTTGCCATCGGCATGGATTTCTTCATGGAGATCGCCAAGCTGCGCGCCGCGCGTACGCTGTGGCACCGGGTGATGACCGAGTTCGGGGCCAAGAACGAACGCTCGAAGATGCTGCGCACCCATTGCCAGACCTCGGGCGTGTCGCTGCAGGAGCAGGACCCCTACAACAACGTGATCCGCACGGCCTATGAGGCGCTGAGCGCGGTTCTGGGCGGCACACAGTCGCTGCATACCAACGCGCTGGACGAGGCGATCGCGCTGCCCACCGATTTCTCGGCCCGGATCGCCCGCAACACCCAGCTGATCCTGCAGGAAGAGACGGGGATCACCAACGTGGTCGATCCGCTGGCGGGCTCCTACTACGTCGAAAGCCTGACCAACGAGTTGATCGAAAAGGCGTGGGCCCTGATGGAAGAGGTCGAGGAGATGGGCGGCATGACCAAGGCCGTGGCCAGCGGCATGCCCAAGCTGCGGATCGAGGAAAGCGCCGCGCGCCGCCAGGCCATGATCGACCGTGGCGAAGAGGTGATCGTCGGCGTCAACAAGTACCGCAAGGAAAAGGAAGACCCGATCGAGATTCTCGAGGTCGACAACCAGGCCGTCCGCGAGGCGCAGATCGCCCGGCTGGAACGCATCCGCGCGACCCGGGACGAGGCCGCCTGTCAGGCCGCGCTGGACGAACTGACCCGGCGCGCGAAAGAGGGGGGCAACCTGCTGGAAGCCGCCGTCGAGGCCGCGCGTGCCCGCGCAACCGTAGGAGAGATCAGCATGGCAATGGAAAAGGAATTCGGCCGTCATCGAGCCGAAGTGAAAACGCTGGCTGGTGTCTATGGCGCAGCTTACGAAGGTGACGAGGGCTTTGCCGCCATCCAGAAATCGATTGAGGAATTTGCCGAGGAAGAGGGCCGCCGCCCGCGTCTTCTGGTGGTCAAGATGGGCCAGGATGGTCACGACCGCGGGGCAAAGGTGATCGCCACCGCGTTCGCCGATATCGGTTTCGACGTGGACGTCGGTCCGCTGTTCCAGACCCCGGCCGAGGCCGCTCAGGACGCGATCGACAATGATGTGCATGTGGTTGGCATTTCCAGCCAGGCGGCGGGTCACAAGACACTGGCGCCGCAATTGGTGGAAGAACTGAAGAAGGCTGGTGCCGAGGATATCATCGTGATTTGCGGTGGCGTCATCCCCCAGCAGGATTATCAGTTCCTGTATGATCACGGGGTCAAGGCGATCTTCGGTCCGGGGACCAACATTCCCGAGGCGGCGCAGGACATCTTGCGCCTGATCCGCGAGGCGCGCGGCTGAACTGTGATTTGGGGGGCTGTCTGCCCCCTCTGCACGATGCCTTTGGCCTCGTGCATTCACCCCCGAGGATATTTGGGGCCAGATGAAGTGTTGGCGTCTGGCGTTTCGTGGTATCAAGTGGGGATGAGGTCGGGGCTGGAAGGTGGAGGCTCGGTCATGGAACTGGATCATCTTGCGGTGGCCGCCGCGACGCTGGAAGAGGCCGTGGCCCATGTGGAGCAAGCGCTGGGCGTGCAGATGGCGCCAGGCGGCAAGCACGCGGCGTTCGGCACGCACAACTATCTGCTTGGATTGGACGAAGGCCTTTATCTTGAGGCGATTGCGATTGACCCGCAGGCCCCCGATCCCGGGCGGCCGCGTTGGTTTGATCTGGATCGGTTCGCAGGGCCGCCCAAGCTGAGCAACTGGATTTGTCGGGTTTCCGATTTGTTGGCCGATCTGGATGCGTTTCCGGTTGATGTGGGGCAGGTCCATGACCTTGAACGGGGCGCCTTGCGGTGGAAGATGGCTGTTCCAGAAACGGGCCGGTTGCCTTTTGACAATCTGTTTCCGGCGCTGATCCAGTGGCAGGGCGATCTGCATCCAGCGGGGATGTTGCAATCCAGCGGGTGCCGTCTTCGACGGTTGGTCGTCTTTCATCCTGACGCGCTGACGATGGCGCGGTTGCTGGGCCAGATGGATCGGGTTGTGTTCGACACGGGGCCGGCCGCGTTGCGGGCCGAGTTCGACACGCCCCATGGTCTGCGCGCGCTGGAATGATCGTCCGACCTGCACGGACCCGGGATGCGGTGGCGATCGCGGCAATCACCAATCAGGTGGTTCGGGATACCTTGGTAACCTTTACGACCCAAGAGCGCAGCCCGGCCAGTATTGCCGAGGACATCGCCGCGCGAGGGCCCGCGTTCCAAGTTGCCGAATGGCAGAACCGGGTGGTCGGGTTTGCCACCTATGGTCGGTTCCGCACCGGTCCCGGCTATGACGCCACGCGCGAACACACGATCATGTTGGACCCACAGGCGCAGGGGCAGGGCGGCGGCCGAAGATTGATCGAGGCCTTGGAACAGGTCGCGCGGGCGGATGGGGTTCATGTTCTGGTTGCGGGGATCTCGGCCGAGAATCCCGCGGCGGTTTCCTTTCATTCGGCTTTGGGGTTCACGCAGGTCGGACGCATGCCCGAGGTGGGGTTCAAATGGGGCCGATGGCTGGATCTTGTGCTGATGCAGAAAATTCTTCGTCCGAAATGATTGGTCGCACCTGACAGTCCGGTTTGGGCGCGCTAGGGTGCGCCCATGTCGATCTGGTCCCGCATATCCGAGGCGCTGAGCGCGCTGGCCAAGGGCGAAAGCTTGGCAAAGGTTTTCGAAAAGCTGCGCACTCCGCCCGAAAAGTCCGTGGCCTTCGCCATCGCCGTGATCGCGCTGGGGGCGAAGATGGCCAAGGCCGACGGTCAGGTGACGCGCGACGAGGTGACGGCCTTCCGCGAGGTATTCCGCATTCCGCCCGAGGAGGAAGCCGGCGCCGCCCGTGTTTTCAACCTGGCCCGTCAGGACGTGGCCGGCTACCAGGAATATGCGCGCAAGATAGCTCGGATGTTCTCCGAGGACAGCACGACCTTGTGCGACCTGATGGAAGGGTTGTTCCACATAGCCATGGCCGACGGGTTTTATCACCCCAACGAAAACCGGTTTCTTGAGGATGTGGCCCAGATTTTCGGCCAGTCCGAGGCGCAGTTCAAGGCGCTGCGGGCCAGGTTCGTGCCCGATGCGCCCAAGGATCCCTATACGGTTCTGGGGGTCACCCCGGATATGCCGTTGCCGGAAATCCGCAAGGTCTGGCGCAAGCTGGTGAGGGACACCCATCCCGACGCCATGATGGCGCGCGGTGTGCCGGAAGAAGCGATCCGTCTGGCCGAGAAGAAGATGATCGACATCAACCGCGCCTGGGACGAAATCAACGGCGCGCGGGCCTGAGCGATGCGGCTGGCGACCTATAATATCGAATGGTTCGCCAACCTGTTCGATCGCCACGACAAGCTGGTCGTCGATGATAGCTGGTCGGGGCGGCGCAACGTCACCAAGGCACAGCAGGTCGAGGCCATCGCGACGGTTCTGACCGCGATCGACGCGGACGCCATCCTGATCGTCGAAGCGCCCAATACCGGCAGCAGCCAAAACACCGTGCGCGCCCTGCAGGAATTTGCCGAGGTGTTTGGCCTGCGCACCTCGCAGGCGGTGATGGGTTTCCCGAATGACACCCATCAGGAGCTTGCCCTGATGTACGACCCAGACAGGCTCAGCGCCCGTCACGACCCGATCGGAGACCGCGAGACGGACGGGTTCGCCGGCGACGCGCCCCGGTTTGACGGTGAATTTCGCATCGACCTGGACATCGACGCGACCGAAGACATCGTCCGGTTTTCGAAACCACCGGTGGAACTGGCCGTCAAAACGGCGGACGGGCTCGAGTTTCGGATGATCGGCGCGCATCTGAAATCCAAGGCGCCGCATGGGGCGGACACGCCCGAGCAGGCGATGCGGATTTCGATTGCCAATCGACGCAAGCAGTTGGCCCAGGCGGTGTGGCTGTCGCATCGGGTCAAGGCGCATCTGGCTGCGCACGAACCGGTGGTTCTGCTGGGCGATCTGAATGATGGGCCGGGGCTGGACGAGTTCGAAAACCTATTCGGGCGATCCTCGGTCGAGATCCTGTTGCAAGCCGGCCTGTTTGACCCCCACGCGGCCCAAGCCTGCCGGCCCCGACCGGGGTGGATCCCGTCGACCGCCCGCTTTCCGCGGCCTGAAGAGGGCCAATATCTCGAGGCGCTGCTGGACTACATCATGGTCAGCCCCGATCTGAAGGCACGCCGCCCGGTCTGGCGCATCTGGCATCCGTTGCGGGACGAGCATTGCTGGAGCGTTCCCGAATTGCGCGAAGCATTGGTCACCGCGTCCGATCATTTTCCGGTCACTCTGGATATCGACCTCTAGCCCTTTCAACCTGATCGTCCGCCCCTTATCTTGGACGCATGAAGCATCTTGTTCTGACCGTTTCGCTCGCTTTGGCTGCCCTGCCTGCCGTCGCGCAGGAGCCGCAAGGCAAATCCCTGATGGAGCAGGGGGCCGAATTGTTCTTTGAGGGGTTGCGCCGGGAACTGGAGCCGGCGCTGGAGGATCTGCGCGATCTGGCCGACCAGTTCGGCCCGGCGATGCAGTCCTTCCTGCAGGAGATGGGCCCGGCGCTGGCCGAACTGGCGGCGCAGGTTCAGGATTGGAGCGCCTATGAGGCGCCCGAGATGCTGCCCAATGGCGACATCATCATCCGCAAGAAGCCCGAGCCGCCTTTGCCGGAAAGCCCCGCACCCGAGGCTGAAGAAGACCGACCCGAGGGCGAAGACGTCACGGATATCTGACCGCCCGGGTCATTTCTGGATGATGACGCGCGGTTCGGATTTCAACGCATCGGCCAGCGAGTTGAACCGTGCCTCGGCGACCTCGTTGAACAGCGGGCTGAGCGAACCGGGCAGATACAGTTCAAGCTCGCGTTTCTTTGGGTAGAACCGTAGCTTGCCGATGGCGGCGTCATTCTGCATCCACAGCATTGCCCCGAACCGCATGGCTTTGCCCAGAATCTCGGCCTGTTGCTGGTCTTTCTCGTCCAGCAGGTCATAGAGCGGCGCGAACCGGTTGCCGTGGCGTTTGTTGCGGTATCTGTGTTGCAGCGCCAGACCGATGAAGACCCGTTCGGAATGTTTCAGCCCGCCAAGATTGGCACGGGTTACGTTGTCAAAGCAGACCTCGGCCCGGTAATCAGGGTGGGCGCGCCAGCTGACGTCATGCAGTAGACAGGCGGCCTTGATCAATCGGATTCGGGATTGTGGCGCCGACCGGAACAGCGGCATCACGAAATCGAACAGGTGGCGGCCGAACCCCGGCAGTCGGGCGTCCTTCTGCTCGGAAAACCGGCAGGCCTCGATCAGCGGGTCCCGGTCGCGCAGGATCTGGGGCATCTGTTCATACAGAAGCCCTTCGCGTATGCCATAGCTCGAGATGGCGATGTCCTTGGGTTTGAAGGTGCGGATTAGGCGCGACAGCACATCCATCGCATAGGGAACCAGCGCCATGCGCGAGGCCGACACCCCGGCCCGCGACCGCAGCTTTTCGGCGTCGTTTTTTTCGATGAACTTGATCGTCTCGCGAACCTGCTTGGTGGTCATGCGGTATTCATGCAGCACGTTCAGCGGATAGCCACGGCGCAGCATGTCCAGCCGAGCGAAGGCCCGCCAACTGCCCCCCACAAGGAACAGCCGGTCGCGCTGCGGCCCCAGCTTGTCACGCAGGGCCTCCATGGTTTCCTTGATATGTGCCTTGCGCGCCCGTCGCCCGCCCTTGATATCGCGCAGCTTCAGCGGCCCCAAGGGCGAGGTCACGCAGCGCCCGACAGAGTTGCCGCCGATCTCGGCCAGTTCCATAGAGGCGCCACCGATGTCGCAGATCAGCCCGTAGGCGCCGGGCCAGCCCAGCAGCACGCCCTGAGCGGACAGCCGGGCCTCTTCCTCGCCGTCGATGACCGACACGTGCAGGCCAGTCTCGGCCCAGACCTGGTCGCAGAAATCGGGGCCGTCCTCGGCCTCGCGCACGGCGGCGGTGGCCACCACATGAAGGCCGGGTAGGTCCAGATCGCGCGAAAGGTGTTCGAACCGGCGCAGGGCGGCCAACGCACGTTCACGCCCGCGCGGGTTCAATCGCCCGGTTTCCGCCAGCCCGGCGCCCAGTTCGCACATCACCTTTTCGTTGTAAAAGTAGGCCGGCGAGCGCGCCGCGCCGTCAAAGATCACCATCCGCACCGAGTTCGACCCGACATCGACCACTCCGACCCGCGACAGGTCGCGAATCCCCGGGTCGTCGAACAATGGTCTTCCGAATGATCCCCAATCCGGAATCCTGGCTGCAATCTGTTCCATGTTCTTCCCCGGGGTCCCTTCCTGCGCAGGATGCGAAATCAGACCCAAACGGTCAATCGCCGGTGATGGTTTCGTCGACGTCCTTGTTCAGCACGCGGACGGCCAGTGCCCGGGTGATTTCGCGCTTTTCCATCAACGCGACGTGATCCAGTTGGGCCACGACCTCGGCGGCGGTCTCGAACCGGCGGTCCATGTGCTTGACCAGATAGGCGATCACCTCGGGGCCGGGGTTCAGTTGCCGGTCCACGAACAGCTTGGCCAGAACCGCGCCCAGCAGCGCATCGTCGGGCGGGTCCAGGGCCACGTGATGCGCGCCCTCGACCCGGCTTTGCAGATCGGCCAGGGGCAGTTCCCAGAACCTCGGCGCCAACCGTCCGGTCATCAGCAGCGCATGCCCTTCCGCCAGAACAAGGTTGTGCAGGTGAAACAAGGTTTTCTGCCGTTCGATGTCGCCCGCGATCATCGGCACGTCCTCGACCGCGACCGGCGACCGCGCCAGGGCGGGCACCAAATCGTGGTGCAGGTCTGCCGCCGACACGATCCGCCCCCCGGTTTCGGCCGCCCAGACATGGGCCAAATGGGTTTTGCCGGACCCGGCTGGGCCGGACAGGACCAGCTTGTTGCCTGGCCATGAATTGGCCGAGATCATAGCCACCGCCAGCGCATTGGCCGGTGATACAAAAAAATCCTCGCGTCCCAGCGCGGTCTTGGCTGGAAGATCGAAACTCAGTTGTCTGGCCATTTACTCGCTTTCCCGGTCCAGCTCGTCATGCCCCCGGTAGAGGCGGCCTGCCAGATATTGCGAAGTGGCGAAACGTGCAAGCACGCCCAGCGACGCCGCGACTGGAACCGCGATCAACATGCCCACGAATCCGAACAGCGATCCGAAGACCGACAGGGCCAGAAGCAGCCACACCGGGTGCAACCCGACCGAGCTGCCCACCAGCTTGGGGGTCAGTAAATTGCCCTCGACCACCTGGCCGATGGCGAAGATCCCGGCCACTAGGCCGATCGATGCCCAGTCGCCCCAGAACTGGAATAGCGCCAGGCCGATGGCCAGCGTTCCGCCGATCAGGGCGCCCAGATAGGGAATGAAGGTGACCAGCCCCGCGATGAAACCCACGATCAGGCCGAACTGCAGGCCTACGATCATCAGCGCTACCGCATAGTAGGTGCCCAGGATCAGGCAGACCGACCCCATTCCGCGCACGAAAGACGCCAGCACCGCGTCGATTTCCGAGGCCAGACGGCGGATGGTCGGCGCATGGTCACGGGGCAGAAGCTGGTTGATGCGGGCAATCATGTGATCCCAGTCCAGCAGCAAATACACCGCCACCACGGGCACGATCACCAACAACAGTACCACGTTCACGGCCGATCCCACCGAGGCGACGACCGTTTCGAGGATGTCGCCGGACTTTGCCTTGAGGGTTTCGCTCAGCGACATCAGGAATTGATGCGTGTTTGACTCACTGTCCAGAAGCGCGGGAAACCGCTGTTCGACAAAGGTGCGTAGTTGTTGGAACAGGGTGGGCAGGGTTTCGACCAGATCGGCCAGTTGCGTGATCAGGGCCGGAACCACCATCAGGATTATCAGAAGAAAGGTCAGCACGCCGATAATCGTGATCGTTGCGGTCGCCGCCGCACGCGACAGACCCAGGCGCTCTAGCCGATCGGCCAGGGGGTCGAGGAAATAGGCGATCGCGCCGCCGATGACGAAAGGCAGCAGGACATCCCCCAGCAGCCAAAGCACCAACACGAAAACGGCCGCGGCCACGCCCCAATATTTCAGCTGGTCCCGAACCGGCAACGCCATCATGGTCTCCTGTCTGCAGGCCTGTGGTTGTTCTTGGACGATGCAACCTTGTGATGCAAGCGCTTCATGAGACGGGATTTTGGCGTGGCGGACAAGCGGTGCACCGGTTTCGACGTGGTTTGATCAAAGGCACAGCCGCCTGGCCACGAACCGGCGATTGGGTCATTGTCCGATTGCCCCCGGCGGGGCTTTCGCATAATCACGTGTCCGTGGAATTCTCACCTGCAAGGTAAAAACATGCGCCTCAGCCGTTATTTTCTGCCCGTTCTCAAAGAGAACCCCGCCGAAGCCCAGATCGTCAGCCACCGGCTGATGCTGCGCGCCGGGATGATCAAGCAGGCCGCCGCCGGGATCTATTCGTGGCTGCCGCTTGGCTTCAAGGTGCTGCGCAAGCTGGAAAACATCGTGCACGAGGAGCAGATCCGCGCCGGTCATATCCCGATCCAGATGCCGATCCTGCAATCGGCCGACCTGTGGCGCGAATCCGGGCGCTATGATGACTACGGCCAGGAAATGCTGCGCATGAAGGACCGGCACGGCCGCGACATGCTGTACACGCCCACGGCCGAGGAGCTGGTTACCGACATCTTCCGCGGTCATGTCAACAGCTACAAGGACCTGCCGCTGACGCTCTACCAGATCCAGTGGAAGTTCCGCGACGAGATCCGCCCCCGCTTCGGCGTGATGCGTGGCCGCGAGTTCTACATGAAGGACGGCTACAATTTCGACCTGACCAAAGAGGACGCGCTCCACGCCTACAACCGCCACCTGGTCAGCTATCTGCGCACGTATGAACGCATGGGTCTGCAGGCGATCCCGATGCGTGCAGACAGCGGCCCGATCGGCGGTGACGACACGCATGAATTCCTGGTGCTGGCCGATACCGGCGAATCCGAGGTGTTCTATGACAGCGCGGTCACCGACATCCGTCTTGGCGAGCGCGACATCGACTATGACGACAAGGCCCAGTGTCAGGCGATCATGGAGGAGTTCACCTCGCTCTACGCCCGCACGGATGAGACCCATGACGAGGCCCTGTTCCAGCAGGTACCCGAGGAACGCCGCCGCAGCGCGCGTGGCATCGAAGTGGGGCAGATCTTCTATTTCGGCACCAAGTACTCCGAGCCTATGGGCGCCACCGTGCAAGGTCCCGACGGCAAGCAGGTTCCGGTGCATATGGGCAGCCACGGCATCGGCGTCAGCCGCCTGATCGGTGCGATCATCGAGGCCAGCCACGACGACAAGGGCATCATCTGGCCCGAGGGCGTGACTCCGTTCCACTGCGGCATCGTCAACCTGAAACAGGGCGATGACGAGGCCGACGCAGCCTGTGACAAGATCTACAAGGCGCTGACCGTGCTGGGACTCGAGCCGCTCTATGACGACCGCAACGAGCGGGCAGGGGGCAAGTTCGCCACGATGGACCTGATCGGCCTGCCCTGGCGCATCACCGTTGGCCCGCGCGGGTTGAAGAACGGAGTGGTCGAGCTGACCAACCGCCGCACCGGCGAAAGCGAAGAGCTGAGCCCCGAGGCCGCCGTAACCCGCATTGCCGAGATCTATGAGCGCACCGCCTGATACCGGTGACTCGCCGCTGATCTCGGTGATCACGGCAACTTGGAACCTGCTGTCCCAAGGGCGTCAGGACACGTTTCGTCGCGTCATCGAATGCATGGCGCGGCAGAATTGCGACCGTTCCGAGCACATCATTCAGGACGGAGCATCGTCGGACGGGACGGTCGAATTTATTCAGGACTTGATCGTCAACGCTCCGCGCACGCGCCTGATCAGTGAACCGGACCATGGCCTGTACGACGCAATGAATCGCGGCGTCGAAGCGGCACGCGGCGAATATGTCCTGTTCCTTAATTCCGACGACTCGTTGGCCGCGGATGATCTTCTGAACCGGGCGGCCGAGCGACTGACCGCGACCCGTCCTGACTATCTATTCGGATCAACCCTTCACCGGTCCGCGGACGGCGGCGAAAAGATGGAAAAACGGATGTCGGTCAAGGCCATCCTTCAGCGTATGCCGTTTTGCCATAACTCTGTTTTTCTGCGGCGAGATGTTTTTCAGGAATTGGGGGGACACGACACTCAGTTCCGCATCGCTGGTGATTATGACCTGATGCTGCGGTTGGTTGCCCGGGGCTATCGCGGCGAAAGGATGGATGAGCCGATTTCATTGTTCTGGGACCGCGGCGAGACCAGCGACCAGCAAGCGACGGGACGGGATTATGCCCGCGTCTGGCAACGGTTCTTTGCCGATTATCGCGCGGCACAAGGCTTGGATCTGGATGATTTTGCAGAGTTCTATCGCCGCGGGCATATGCCGGCAAACCTGCTTATCGAGGTGCTGAGGCGCCAGGAAACGCCGCTGCCGATCCGGCGGGCAGCAAAACACAGCCTTGCCAAATCTCTGCGCCGGTCCGTCCAGTTCTGGCGGCGGTACTAGGACCCGCCCGTCGCCGGACGCGCGCGAAGCAGTTCACCATCCGCCTTGTCACCTCGGGCGACGACGACGGGGCGACCCAAACGACGGACCAGATCCTTCAATTCGATGTCCAGAAACCGCAACCCGCAAAGCCGTTTTCCGGTCGCTCGGTCCATCAGGCACATGCGCCCGCTTTGGAATGCCAGGCGATAGCCTTTTTCGCGCAGCGTGTCGGCAAGACCGGCCCAACTGGCCGCGCCGGCAAACAGCGGTCGAATGACGGCCCGCAATAACGCTGCGGTTTCGCAATCCATGTCCTGAGATATGATCGTCGTGGCTGGCGCACCAACCTGTTCAATTTCCTCTTCAATATTCATGAGCGACCCCCGCTCTTTAAAATGTATTCCCCCACAATCAGGGTGCCAAAATTTCTCAAAAGAAGCAAAATGCGAAACAAAGTTGCTGTGAAAATGTTGCATTTCAAGTTCAGTTTACGGCCTGAACCTCACATTGATTTCATACCTGAAACAATAAAGGCCTGTCTGAGATGGGCTTCACAACCAGCGGTATAATCGTCTTTCACATATCATCTGTTACTGGAATTTGCGCCCGACGGCTGATTCTGCGCCAACGCGGAAAAGCAGATTTGGCGGCAGGTCGAGAAGCTGATACAGCAGCGCCGAGTGATTGTGAAAGGCAACCCGACCGTGCTGAGTTTTGCCACGATAGTGTATTCCAAGGATTACCCGCTGCTCGAGTTGCAGGCGCGTTCCTTTGCGCGATTTGCTGATCCGGCCAAAGTTGCTTCCATCCATGTGGTTCTGAACGACGTGGACGAAACCGCATTGCAGGCGCGTATCGAGCCCATATTAACGGCCTATGGCCCTCTGCAATCCAAGGTTCGGGTGGTCGGGGGCGATGACATTCTGCTTGGGGCAAGTCAATGCGTCAGGCGCTCACTGGGCGACCGGCTTCTGATTGAAGGACGGCACCGTATCCCTTTCGTGCGAAAGGGGGGCTGGCGCGGCAACAACGGATACCGCACGCAACAGGTGCTCAAGCTGGGCGCCGCACGGATCGCCGAGACGGAGCAGATGGTTATCCTGGACACCAAAAACCTGTTTCTGCGGTCTTTCAATGAGGCAGAATTCTTTGCGGATGGCGGAGCCGCCCGGATTCCGTTCATTTCGGTCAACAGCGATTTTCACCGCAACTGGCTGCGGCAGAGCCTGGATGCTTTGCAGGTCACCGTCCCGGACATTGAGGCGTTGAAGACCACGACGTTTTCGACGCCGTTCCCGGTGCGCAGGTCGTTGGTGTTGGAGGTGTTGGACGAGATCAACGAACGCTACGGTTCGGTGCAGTCGCTCTTCGGGTCGCGCCGGAGACCCTCGGAATTCATGCTGCTGAATGCGTTTTGCCTCCGGTCGGATCTGACTTTGCGCCCGTGGTTCGAGGACGCACCCAGCACCGCGCTGGGGCTGTGGCCGACCTATTCGCAACAGAAGCTGGAAGGCCTGATTGCCAGGATCGACGAACCGGAACTGTTGAGCCTCGGCCTGCACAACCGGGCGGTTTCCATGCTGACACCTGAAACCCGAGATCGCTTGTTCGAGGCCTTGGCGCGACGAGGGATTAGTGATCGTGAGACGACCCAGTCTGTGCTGGATGCAACTTCGTCGCTAACCGGTTGAACGGGCGCGCGCATCCAGAACCGGCTTGACCATCCAGCCAAATCCCGAAAATGTCCCCACCACAGATTTGCCGGAGCAGGAATGGCCAGAACACCCCCTCCCTTTGCCGCCTTCGAATGGAAGATCGCCTGGCGCTATCTGCGCGCCCGGCGTGCCGAGGGCGGTGTAAGTGTGATGACATGGATCTCGTTGATCGGGATCACTCTGGCCGTTTTCGCGCTGATCGCAACGCTGGCGGTCCGGTCCGGGTTCCGGTCCGAATTCGTGGGCACCATTCTTGGGGCCAACGCTCACGTTACAGTTTACTCGGCCGGAGAACTGGACGCGCACGGGCAGGTGGATCGCACCATCGTTGAATACGACGCCATGGCCGAGCGCATCGCGCAGGTGCCGGGCGTTCAACGCGCCGCGCCGTTGGTCAAGGGGCAGGTCCTGATCACAAACCGAGATCGCAGCAGCGGCGCCGAGGTGTTCGGCATCCGCCCCGATGACTTGCTCAACCTGCCCGGCATCGCCCAAAGCGACCAAGCCTATGGCGATCTGTCCCGGTTCGAGGAGGGAATCGCCATCGGCTCGGGCGTGGCCCGCGCCATCGGCGCCACGGTTGGTGATAGGGTCAAGCTGACCTCGCCCAACGGGGTCAAGACCGCCTTCGGCACCTCGCCCCGCGTGAATGCCTATGAAGTCGTTTACGTGTTTTCGGCCGGGCGCTATGACATCGACCGCACCCGCGTCTACATGCCGTTTTCCGAGGCGCAGAGCTTTTTCAATCGCGAGGGCGTCGCCGACGAGATCGAGGTTATGGTCGACGGTCCCGAGGACCTGAACCCGATCCTGATCCCGATCCTCGAGGCGGCGGGCGAGCGGGTGCAGATCTGGACGTGGCTGGATGCGTCGGGTGGTTTTCTGCGCGCGCTCGAGGTCGAGGACAACGTGATGTTCATCATCCTGTCGATACTCGTGCTGATCGCGGCGATGAACATCGTGTCAGGCCTGATCATGCTGGTCAAAAACAAGGGCCGCGACATCGGCATCCTGCGCACCATCGGCCTCAGCGAGGGCTCGGTGCTGCGCGTGTTCTTCATCTGCGGTGCGTTCACCGGGATCATCGGCACCGCGATGGGCGTCATTCTGGGCTGCCTGTTCGCGCTCTATATCGACCCGATCTTCTCTTTCGTGAACTACGTGATGGGCGGCGGAATTTGGGATCCAGCGATCCGCGGCATCTATGCCTTGCCGGCCGAGCTGCACCTGTCGGACGTGCTCAAGGCGGTTGGGATGTCGCTGGGCCTGTCCTTCTTCGTCACCTACTTCCCGGCCCGCCGCGCGGCGCGGCTGAACCCGGTCGAGGCGCTGCGCTATGAATGATGTGACCTTGCGTCTGACCGGCCTGACCAAGACCTATCTGAAAGGCACGCCCGCCGAGGTGCAGGTGCTGCGCGGCGCCGATCTGGAACTGCGCGCCGGCGAGGCGGTGGCACTTGTGGCACCCTCGGGGGCGGGCAAGTCGACCCTTCTGCACATCGCCGGTCTGCTGGATACGCCGGATTCCGGGACGGTCGAAATCGGCGGGCAGGACGCGACCGGCAAAGGCGACCGCACCCGCACCGCGATGCGGCGGCGGGATGTGGGTTTTGTGTACCAGTTCCACCACCTGCTGCCGGAATTCACGGCGCTGGAAAACGTTGTGCTTCCGCAATTGGCGAATGGCGTATCCGAAAGGGCGGCCAAGGCCCGCGCGATGGATTTGCTGGGCCTTGTCGGTGTCGCCGAACGTGCCGACCACCGCCCGGCGGCCCTGTCGGGTGGCGAGCAGCAGCGGGTGGCCTTCTGCCGGGCCCTGGCCAATGAACCGCGTGTCCTGTTGGCGGACGAGCCAACAGGGAATCTGGACCCGGGTACCTCGGATCAGGTCTTTGCCGCGCTGATGGATCTGGTGCGCGAGTCGGGCCTGTCGGCGTTGATCGCCACGCACAATGTTGACCTGGCGGCGCGCATGGACCGGATGCTGCGGCTGGACGGGGGTGTGCTCAGGCCAGCTGAGTGATCGCGACACCCACGGCCATCACCGCGATCCCGCCGGCGCGCATTAGGGTCAACGGGGTGATCTGCGCACCGAAAAGGCCGAAATGGTCGATGGCCGCGGTGCTGATCAACTGGCCCAAAAGCACGAAGAACACCGCGTTGCCCACACCGAAATGCGGCGCGACATGGGTGATCGACAGGACGTAGAAGGCAATAAGAACCCCGGCCAGCAACAGGTGCTTCGGCGTGTGCGCGACTTTGGCCACAGCCTGCGTGCCCGGCCCCAGCAGCATCACCATCGCCGAGGCGGCAAAGGCCACGGCAAACAGGATCACCGCCGCGACGGTCGGCGACCCGATCAACTTGCCAAAGGCCGCATTCAGCGCCGCAAGGATTGGCACGCCGATCCCGGCGGCCAGCATGATGGCTGCGTATTGTGTCATTGCCCCGGTCCTTGTCGCCTGTTTCGTTGATCTGGATCATTGCGGCTTGCACCGGTCCGGGCAAGTCTGCATTTGCCGGACTGGATGGAGGAACGCGATGAAACTGCTGACATTTGCAACGCTGGCTCTGTTGGCCGCCCCGAGCGTCTGGGCGCAGGACGTCGGGACGGGCGAAGAGCTGTACCTGCATCACTGCGCCACCTGTCACGGGCTGGATGCAACCGGCCATGGCCCGATGGCCGGCGTGCTGGTCATCCAGCCCACCAATCTGACGGCGTTGAGCGGCTCGGACGGCGTTTTTCCCACCGAACGGGTGGTTAAACGCATCGACGGGCGCGATCCGCTGGTCAGCCATGGCAGTCCGATGCCGGTCTATGGCCCCTATTTCGAAGGGCAGGACACCGCGATCAAGGCGCCGACCGGCCAACCGATCCTGACCAGCAAGCCCATTGCCGACCTTGTGGCCTATTTGGAGACTTTGCAGGGCGGATGATTCTCAGCGGCAGATGCCCTGAACCTTTGCACCGCTCCAGGGAAGGATCACGTCGCTCTCGCGCCGGTCGCCGGGCAGGGCGGCAAGGTCGAGATACTTGTCCAACATCTCGTGCAGGCGTCGGGTGCGCGGCGCATTAGGGTCCAGCGCGCGGCAGCAGACATATTCCTCGACGATGGCCCCCTGCTGTTCAAACCCAAAGTCCAGAAAGTCCGCCGAGTTGTCCAGGTCGAACAGGTACGGATCCTTGCGCCCGCCATGCTCGGCCGCGGCGCGCAAGGGGTGATAGCCTGTCACCGCGCGGTTCTGCCACTGCCAGACATGGGTCAGCTCATGCGCCAGCAGCATCGCGGCCACCAGGTTGATCCGATCGGGATAGCTGGCCATGTAGTCTTCGAGATACCAGTCCCGCGTAAAATACACTTGGTTGAACAGGGCCACGGCCGCGGGTTTTCCGGTAACGGTCTCGGTCTTTATGGGGGGCAGAATGCGTTCGCGGCAGGCCAGCCGAGGGCGGGCCTTGCGCTCATAAGTGATCGCAGCCACCGGGGCACCCTGGACCAGCCGCACTCGATCCAGGTCCAGCGTGTCGCCCTGCACCTGTGCGGCAAAGGCCTTTTCCCGCTCGGTCAGCGGACGACCGCAGGACAGAAGCGTCAGCGCGACAAGGATCAGAGCCAGCCGGATCATGATGCAAGCCTAGCCCGGCAGGGCAGGGCCGCAAGCGGTTTTCAAAGGCTCATGGCCAGAACCCGGCTGATTTCCGTCAGCGACCGGCCCGATTGATCCATCCATGTGTTGAACGCCGTTTGCACGGCGGTCATCGCCCTTTTCGAGGTGGTGGGCTTGTCAATCACCCCTTCGGCGATCAGGCGGGCCGTGACGTCGCGCGACAGGATGAAACTGTCGCGCCCGGCGAACCGCATCGCGTACTGGGCCGAGGCACCGCCCAGCCGAGATCCGCGCCGGGCCAGCATCTCGAGCAATCCGACATAGTCGGTCGAGGGCCAGCCGCCCAGCACCTTGCCTGCGCCGCCCTCGGCGCGTAGTTCCAGCAGAAAGGCGGCGTTGTCGCGCACCGTGGCGATCTTGGCTCCATTGCGCACGATGCGGGTATCCTGCAGCAACGCGTCGAATTTTTCGTCATCCATGAAGGCGCAGCGCCCTACGTCGAACCCATTGAAGGCGGCTTCGAATCCGTCCCACTTGGCCTCGATGACCTTCCAGTTGAACCCGGCCTGAAAGATGCATTTGGTCAAGATCGACAACCAGCGATCATCGGGCATCCGGGCCAGTTCGTCCGTTGATTTGGGGCGGGTCAGCTTCTGCTCGAGCGCGTCGATCCCGCCGTGCCGATCAGCCGCCAGACCATAGATTTCGTCGAAATGGTGCATGTGTCGACCCTCCGGCCAGAATGTTGCCCGTTTGTTCCTATTTGTGCAACCCTGGCCTGAATAGGGAGGATATTCAAACGGGCTGAGTCCGGGAAAACCCGGTATTTTTTCATGCGCTGCGAAAGAAATGCTCGACAAATGACGGGAATCGGGTTTGTGATTGACTGGTCAATCAATAACCTGCCGTACCGAAACCGGACGCGCGCGGCAGGATCTTGATGTTCCAACCGGAACGGAGGGGAGGCGGGACCGGCAAATGTTTCAAGTCAGTCCAAGTGTTCACTTTTCTTTTCCGGCCAAATTTGTGCATGTTGCGACATGGTCATGTCATCAGGCATGTCACCCGGCGGGCCAATCCTGCCGGGGTGGGCAAAACAAGGAAGACAGGGAGCAAATCCATGAAAAAACTCAGTGTTAGTCTGCTGGCGGTGGTTGCCGCAGGCGCAGTTCACGCGGCCGAGATGGGCGCGGTGGACGAGCCGATCAAACTGGCCATCAACGAATGGACCGGCCAGCACGTGACCACGCATGTCGCGGGCGAGATGCTCGAGGCCGCCGGCTACAAGGTCGAATATGTGACCGCAGGCATGATGAACCAATTCCAGGCGCTGGCCGATGGTGACATCGACGCAACGCTCGAAATCTGGTCGTCGAACGTGTCGGACGAGTATGCCAAGAAGATCGCCGAGGGCACCGTGGTCGAGATCGGTGATCTGGGCCTGGATGCCAAGGAAGGCATCGCGTATCCGGCGCATGTGGCTGATCTCTGCCCGGGCCTGCCGGCTTGGGAGGCGCTGAATGACTGTGCGCAGGTCTTCGCCACCGCAGAAACGCTGCCGATGGGCCGTCTGGTCGACTATCCGGCCGACTGGGGCACCCCTGGCGCCGATCGTATGGCGGGACTGGATGTGCCGTTCAAAGCCGTGCCCGCCGGATCCGAAGGGGCGTTGATCGCCGAGCTTCGTGCCTCGACCGAGCGCAAGTCGCCGCTGTTGATCACCTTCTGGCAGCCGCATTGGGCGATGTCGGCCTATGACGTGAAATTCGTCGATCTGCCGCCGGGCGAAGAGGCCTGTTTCACCGATCCGGCCTGGGGCCCGAACCCCAATGCCGTGAATGACTGCGACTTTGCGCCCTCGCGCATCTTCAAGGCCGCCTGGAACGGCATGGCCGACAAATGGCCGGCGGCCTATGAGATCCTGTCGAACTATCAACTGAGCGTCGAGGATCAGCAGCCGATGATGGGCGCGATCGATGTAGATGGTGGCAGGGTCGAAGAGGTCGTGGCCGACTGGATGGCCCAGAACGAAGACAAATGGCGTCCGGTTGTGGACGCGGCAACCAAGTGAGCCGCCTAAGTGACTGACGCGAATACGCCAGCCATTGCCTGCCGGAATCTCTGGCAGGTCTTTGGCCAAGGTGCGGAGAAAGCCCTGACCGACGCGCTGGCTCGGTCAGGGGACGACGCTGAAAAGGCCGCTGCCGAGCTGCGCGAACACGGGTTCATTCCCGCCGTGCAGAACGCCAATTTCGACGTTCGCGATGGCGAACTGTTCGTCATCATGGGGCTGTCGGGGTCGGGCAAGTCGACCCTCATCCGCTGCATCTCGCAGCTGTTGCCAGGGACGGGCGGTGAAATCCGCATTGACGGCGACAACGTGCGCGGTGCGCCCAAGAAGAAACTGACCGAGCTGCGCCGCAGGAAGATGGGCATGGTGTTCCAGCATTTCGGCCTGTTTCCGCACATGACGGTGGCCGAAAACGTGGCCTATCCGCTGCGCGTTCAGGGCGTGGGGCGCAAGGAACGTTTGGCCCGCGCGCAGGAGGTCATCTCGCTGGTCGGTCTCGAAGGCCGCGAAGAGAGTTTCCCGCGGCAATTGTCGGGCGGTCAGCGTCAGCGCGTGGGCATCGCCCGCTCGTTGGCGGTGAACCCCGATATCTGGTTCCTGGACGAGCCGTTCTCGGCGCTGGACCCGTTGATCCGGCGGCAGCTGCAAGACGAATTCCTGCGCATTCAGGCGACGCTGAAAAAATCCATCGTCTTCATCACCCACGACATTGCCGAGGCGCTGAAGCTGGCCGACCGCATCGCGATCATGCGCGACGGCAAGATCGTGCAGATCGGCACGCCCTCGGACATCGTTCTGCGCCCGGTCGACGATTATGTGCGCGAGTTTTCCAAGGACGTTGCCAAGGGCCAGCACGCCAAGGTCGCCTCGGTCATGCATCCAGGCGATGCCGAGCGCGGTCCGGATGACCCTGGCCTGACCGTCAACATGACGCTGGACGCGGCGTTGGCCCGCTGCATGGCCTTGTACGAGCCGGTGCCGGTGCATGACGAAACCGGCGCGATCGTCGGCACGGTAAATCCTTTGGACCTTGCCGCCGCTTTGCAGGTGGATGACGCATGACCGTTGCAGCTGATGTTCCCACGCCCGCGCGGGCGCACCTGACGGCAGGGGCACAGGCGGCGCTGATCACGCTGATCGTCGGAGCGCTGTGCCTGGCGCTTGAGCCGCACGCGCCCTGGCTGGTCAAATGGCCCGCAACGTGGGAGGTGCCGGCCACGCAATGGGTGGGCGCCTTACTCGACTGGTTTCTGAACGCAATCAAACCGGCGGCCCGGCTGTTTTCCGACCTGATGGCCTATCCGATGAACTGGGCCAATTTCGTGCTGGGCCACACGCCCTGGCCGATCCTGATCGGGCTGGTGACGGCACTCGGCTGGTATCTGGGTGGGTTGCCCATGGCGGCGCTGGGCTTTCTGGGCCTCAGCTTCGTGCTGGCCTCGGGCTATTGGGCCGAGAGCATGAACACCTTGGCGCTGGTGGCTGTTTCGGTCCCGGTCGCGCTGATCGTTGGCAGTGCAATTGGCATTCTGGCCAACGAAGTGCCTCGGGTGAAATCAGTGGTTCAGGCGGTGTTGGACATCATGCAGACTGTACCGACCTTTGCCTATCTGACGCCGTTGCTGCTGCTGTTCGGGTTTGGCCCGGTGGTGGGGCTGATCGCCTCGGCCATCTACGCGGCGCCGCCGATGGCGCGCAACGTGATGCTGGGGCTGGAGCGCGTGGAGCCCGAGATCAAGGAAGCCGCCATCATGTCGGGCGGCACTCGGTTCCAGCAGCTGTTCCAGGTGGAAATCCCGGCGGCGGCGACGCAGATCATGGTGGGTGTGAACCAGTGCCTGATGGCGGCCCTGTCGATGGTGATCATCGCCGCGGTCATCGGCGGGTTCAATGACATCGGTTGGGAGGTCCTGCTGACCATGCGCAAGGCGCAGTTCGGTGAATCTCTGCTGGCCGGCATGGTGATCGTTGTCTTTGCCGTGGTGATTGACCGCATGAGCGGCACGCTTGCCACTGAACGCACACGCCATGACAACCGCGTCGTCTGGGCGGTTATTGGCTTTGCGGTCCTGTTTACGCTGCTGTTCTGGGCGCGGCTGCCCAACCCGTCCGAGCTGACGCTGCTGGATCCGGTCGCGCAAGCGGTGGACACCGGCCTGACAGCCTTTACCCAGAATAACGGGCCGTGGCTGGATTCGCTCAAGAACAACTCGATGTTCTATGTGCTGCTGCCGCTGCGGATCGGTCTAAGTCAGGCGGTTCTGCCCTTCACCTGGGGGTTCCAGTGGACCCCGGGCATGAGCTATGGCCTGTTCGCCGCCGGTGCGGTGATCGCCTTGCTGATGGCGTGGCGTGGGCACCTGACCGGCGGTCTGGTCACGCTGATCCTGATCGGCATGCTCGAGACGGGCATCGCGAATCTGCCATGGCCCTTCGTCCTGACTGGCGCGGCGGCGTTGGGCTGGGTGGCGGGCGGTTGGCGTCTGGCGGCGCTGTCTGTGGCGCTGCTGAGCACGATCCTGATCTCGGGCCTGTGGGAGAGGGCGCTGCTGTCGCTCTATCTCAGCGGTGCGGCGGTGTTCTTCTGCGCCGTTGTCGGCGGGCTGATCGGCCTCGCCAGCGCGGTCTGGTCGCCAGTCTGGAGGATCGTGCGCCCGATCTGCGACATGCTGCAGACGATTCCCCTGTTCGTGTTCCTGATCCCGGTGCTGATGGTGTTCCAGATCGGCGAGTTCTCGGCCTTTCTGGCGATCTGCGCCTATGCGATCGTGCCGATGATCCGCTACACCCGTCACGGGCTGGTCAACACCCCGGACGAGATGATGGAGGCCGCGATCGCCAGTGGAGCGACCGAGTGGCAGATCATGCGCGACGTGCGTGCGCCCTATGCTGCGCCCACGATCCTTCTGGGGCTGAACCAGACCATTCTCTATGCCTTTGCTATGCTGGTGATCGCGGCGTTGATCGGCACGACCGGTCTGGGCCAGTCGATCTATCTGGCGTTGGGGCAGGCGGATGTGGGGCTGGGCATTTCGGCCGGGGCAGCGATGGCCATTCTGGCGCTGATAGCCGACCGCATGGTTCAGGGATTTGCCGAGGAACGCCGCAAGGCGCTGGGCCTGTAACCCTGGATCGGGGGCGGCGCAGCTGCCCCCAACCACACTTGATTTCGAAAAAGGCGGGGCCGTTTCCCCCGGTATTCCGGGTGCAAAACAGGCGGAGATGACCATGGCCGGTTGGGGCGCTTTTGTTGCTGCACTTCTGATCTTTCTGCTCAGCCACGCCATTCCGGCGCGTCCGGCAGTGCGCGGGCGGCTGATCGGGTTGATGGGGCGCGGACCCTATTTCGCGGTCTATTCCGCGCTGTCGCTGGCGGTTCTGGCCTGGCTGATCGTGGCCGCGGCCAACGCGCCCTATGTCGAGGTCATCCCGCCGCTGGCGATCCTGCGCTGGGTGCCTCTGCTGGTGATGCCCGTCGTCTGCTGGCTGGCGGTGGCCGGGCTGGCGGCGACCAACCCGTTTTCCTTCGGCGGGCTGGGAGGTCGCCCGTTCAACCCCGAGCTGTCCGGTCTCCTGCGGACCACCCGCCACCCGATCCTGTTGGCGATAGTGTTGTGGGCGCTGGCGCATCTGCTGGCCAATGGCAGCTTGGCACATGTGGTCCTGTTCGGCCTGTTCGCGGGTTTCGCCTGGATGGGCATGGTCCTGATCGACAGGCGCAAGGCGCGCGAGATGGGGGCCGATTGGCCGCACCTGTCGCGCAACACAGCACGCCTGTCGCTGCGGCTGCCGCGCCCCTGGCCGAGGCCCTGGGTCTGGTTGGTGGCAGGGCTGGCCTATGCCGCGCTGTTGCACCTGCACGCGCCGGTGATCGGAGTGTCTCCTCTGCGGTGATGCGGGTGCTGGAAGGGGCGCCTCATGCGTGCTAATTGAAACAACACGATGAAACCCAGAGAGGTCTGCCGATGCACCTGGCCTATGTCACCACTACCGATCGCGGCGCAACCGACCGCCTGCTGAGCGCGGTTGCTGAACGTCTGCTGGCCAAGGGCGCCCGTCTGGCCGGTGTGGTTCAGACCAACTCCGAATGCGCCGACAGCAGCAAATGCGACATGGACCTGCGCGTGCTGCCGGATGGCGAAACCATCCGTATCTCGCAGTCGTTGGGCAGCCAGTCGCGCGGGTGCCGACTGGACCCGGCGGCGTTGGAGCAGGCGGTGGGCTATGTGACGGCGTCTTTGGCCAACCGTCCGCAATTGCTGATCGTCAACAAGTTCGGCAAACACGAGGCCGATGGCCGCGGGTTCCGCCCCGTCATCGCCGAGGCGCTGTCGCTTGACATCCCGGTTCTGGTCGGGGTCAACGGCCTGAACCGTGACAAGTTCGTGGAATTCACCGATGGTGCGGCGCAGGCGCTAGAACCCGATCTGGACGTCATCGAGGCCTGGTTCGACAGCGTCGCCAACCTGCGGCCTGCGGCCGAATAACAGTTTTCCCGACGTAACGTCCTGAAAACCGGTATTGTTCGGTTTCGCCCCGGCTGCGATCCTCTGCTCCGGATGGGAGGAGGATCAGCCATGTGGCAGAACTGGGCAGGCAACCAGACCAGCCAAATACGGCCCAAGCGGCTGACCACGACCGAAGACCTTCAACAGTTGATCGCCTCGGCCGAAACCCTGCGTCCGGTCGGGGCAGGGCATTCCTTCACCCCGCTGGTTCCGGGCGCGCGGCATATCATTGACCTGACAGCCTTAAACCTGCCCCCCGTGACGCGGGTCGAAGGGGAGCGGGCTTGGATCAACGCCAATGCCCGGCTGCGCGATCTGTCGCCGGCACTGGCCGAGCACGGCAGGGCCTTCCGCAATCTGGGTGATATCAATGTGCAGACCCTGGCCGGCGCGGCAGCCACGGCGACCCACGGCACCGGGCGCACCCTGCCGTGCCTGTCTGCCGAAATCACCGCGGCCCGGCTGATCGGCGCTGGCGGGCAGACCCTGACCACCGACGATATTCCGCTGAACATGGTGCAGGTTTCGCTGGGTCTGCTGGGCATCGTGACCGAGGCACAGATCAACGTCGTGCCGAAATACAATCTGCGCCGTCGGGTGCGTCTGTCAGACCTGCAGGACACACTGGAGCGCATGCACCAGCATTGGGACGAGAACAGGAATTTCGAGTTCTTCTACATCCCTTTCACCGGCAAGACCGTTGAAATCCGGCACGATATCACCGACGCGCCCGAGACCCGCGCGCCGCGCGATCTGGACATGATCGCCGTCAAGGTTCTGAAGCTGGCGCGCAATGCGGGTCGGTTCAGCCCCGGCTCGCGGCGCGCCCTGCTACGTCTGCTGACGCTGGCCCAGTCCGACGAGGACTACGTCGGTGAAAGTTGGCGCGTTCTGTGCAGCGACCGGCACATCCGGTTCAAGGAAATGGAATACCACCTGCCGTCCGAAACCGCGGGGGACGTGCTGTCCGAACTGATCCGACGGTTGGAGTGCGACCATGGCAACATCTATTTCCCGATCGAGGTGCGGCAGACCGCAGGCGACGACGCCTGCCTGTCACCTTTCCAGGGGGGGCCGCGCGTATCGGTTGCCATCCACACCGATGCGAAGGAAGGCCATCTGCGCTATTTCGAGGCGATGGAGCCGCTGTTCCTGCAGGCTGGCGGCCGCCCCCATTGGGGCAAGCTGCACAGCCTGACCTATTCCGATCTGTGGCGCCTCTATCCCGATTTCGATGCCTTCTGCGCATTGCGTGAACGGCTGGACCCAAAGGGCAAGTTCCTGACACCCGCACTGGCCCGGATGTTTCGCCCATGACCGAAGGCTATCTCGAACATTTCGCTCAAGCGCTGCGCGATCATGGCGTCGACCGGCCGGTTGCCGTCGTAGATCTGGACCGGGTCGAGGGGAATTGCGACGCTGCCCGCGCGGGGTTGGGCCACGGCTTGCAGGCCCGGCTTGTGGCCAAATCGCTGCCGTGCCTGCCTCTGCTGGACCATATTCGCGCCCGGATTTCCACAACGGGCCTGATGAGCTTTTCCGAATCCATGCTGTCGGCCCTGCTGGCCGCCGAGCCGGACACCGATCACCTGCTGGGCAAACCGCTGCCGGTCACCGCCGCCCGGCGGATTCTTGAGACGCATCCCGACGCCGCCCGGCGGGTGCAGTGGCTGATCGACACGCCACAGCGGCTGGACGCGTATCTGTCGCTGGCCGCTGACACGGACCAAACCCTGCGCCTGTCGCTCGAGATCGACGTGGGCCTGCACCGCGGTGGCTTGGCCGCCGATCAGGTCGCAGGCGTTGCGGCGCGGATCGCGGGTCATGCCCATGCCGCTCTGTCGGGGCTGATGGGGTACGAGGTGCATTTGGCCAAACTGCCTGCGTTGCTCCGACGCCGCGCGCGGCGAGCCAGTGCGAAAGCCTATGAGCAGGCGGTCGCTGCGCTTGGGCAGGGGGCGCAGGGGCTGTGCCTGAACACCGGCGGCAGCCTGACCTTCCAAGATCCGGCCACGCGGAGCCCGGCGACCGAGGTCGCCTTTGGGTCGGTTTTGGTGAAACCTTCGGATTTCGACCACGCATCGACGCAGGCGTTTTCGCCCGCTCTGTTCCTGGCCACGCCGGTTCTCAAGGTGATGCCGCGCAACCCGGTGCCGGGGATCGACCTGCCCGGACTGCGCCGGACCAACCTCGCCATTTCCGGTGGGCACTATCTGGCCAGCCCCGTCTGGCCCGACGGGTTCGGCTATTCCGGCGTGTTCGGGCGTTCAAGCAATCAAGAGGTCTGGGTGGGTCCCAAAACAACCAAGGCGCAGCCCGGAGATATCGCCTTGCTGCGCCCCAGTCAGAGTGAAGCGGTTTTGAACCAGTTCGGCACGGTTCTGGCCCTGCGGCAGGGGCAGGTCGTGGCCGAATGGGCCTGCCTGCCCAATTGACGGTCAGATCGCCAGATATTCCTCCCGCAGCTGGGTGTTTTCCAGCACTTCGTCCGCGGTGCCGTCAAACACGATGCAGCCGGTGTCCAGAATGATTGCCCTGTCGGCCAGTTGCAGCGCGCGTACGGCGTTCTGTTCGACGATGATGGTTGTCATGCCCTGCTGCTTGATGTGGATCAGCGTCTTTTCGATCTCGTCCACGATCACCGGGGCCAAGCCCTCATAGGGTTCGTCCAGCAGCAGCACCTTGATGTCCCGGGCCAGCGCGCGGGCGATCGACAGCATCTGTTGTTCGCCGCCCGAAAGAGTCACGCCCTCTTGCTTGCGCCGTTCGCCCAGACGCGGGAACAGCTCGTAGATCCGTTCCAGCGACCAGCCGATCGGGGGGGCGATCTGGGCCAGCTGCAAGTTCTCCTCGACCGTCAGGCCTGGGATGATCCGCCGATCTTCGGGCACAAGACCCAACCCGGCGGCGGCGGCCTCGTAGCTGGTCATGTTGTGCAGCGGCTTGTGGTCCAGCCAGATTTCGCCGTGGCGCACCTCGGGCTCGCCCACGCGCGCGATCGAGCGCAGAGTCGAAGTCTTGCCGGCCCCGTTGCGCCCCAGCAGGGCGAGGATCTCGCCCTCGTGGACGTTGAAGCTGACGCCTTGGACGATGTAGCTTTCGCCGTAGTACGAATGCATGTCCCACACCGACAGGAACGCGGGCGCGGTGCTGGCCATGTTGGCGTTTTTCGAAAAGTCAGGTTTCTCGTTCATAGCTTTTCCTCACGCCGCCTCGCCCAGATAGGCTTCTCGGACCTTGGGGTTTCCGCGGATGTTTTCGGGGGTGTCTTCGACCAGCGGCGTGCCCTGCGCCAGAACGGTGATCCGCTCGGCCAGGCTGAACACCACATGCATGTCGTGCTCGATGATCGCGATGGTGATGTCGCGCTCATCCTTGATTTGCTTCAGCAGGTCGATGGTGTTGTTGGTGTCGGCCCGTGCCATACCGGCTGTGGGCTCGTCCAGCAGCAGCAGGCGAGGCTTCTGGCTGAGACACATTCCGATCTCGAGCCGCCGCTTGTCACCGCGCGAGAGCGAGGCTGCATGCATGTGCCGTTTGTCGGCCATGTTCATCTCTTCCAGCATGGCCTCGGCCTGTTCGACCACCTCTTTCTCGTTGGCGATGGTCTCGTAGGCGTGCATGCGGAATGCTCCGTCTCGCATCGCGAAGATGGGGATCAGCATGTTCTCCATTACGGTCAGTTCGCCAAAGATCTCGGGTGTTTGGAACACCCGGCTGATGCCCATCTGGTTGATCTGGTACGGCTCGCGCCCCAGCACAGACTGGTTGTCGAACAAGACCGAACCGGTATCCGGGATCAGCTTGCCCACCAGGCAGTTCAGCAGGGTGGACTTGCCCGCCCCGTTGGGGCCGATGATCGCATGGACCGAGTTTTCCTCGACGCTCAGGTTCACGTCCGTCAGGGCCTTGAGGCCGCCGAAGCGCTTGCTGACATCTTTTACTTTCAGAATTGCCATTGACGCGTTCCCTTATTCTGCCGGCTCGGTTTTGCCTTCGCGCGTGTCATCCCCGCCAACGCTTTTGCGGCGGATCCAGTTCAGCAACCGCTGACCGCCCTCGACCAGCCCGCCGGGCAGGTAGATCACCACCAGCATGAACAGGATGCCCAAGGTCAGATGCCAGCCCTTGCCGATGAACGGGTGGATGATGAACACCACCGCGTCCTCGAGCCCGTCGGGCAGGAAGGCGAACCAGCTGTGCAACACGTTGTCGTTGATCTTCGAGAAGATGTTCTCGAAATACTTGATGAAGCCAGCACCCAGAACCGGTCCGATCAGAGTACCGGTGCCGCCCAGGATGGTCATCAGAACGACCTCGCCCGAGGCGGTCCATTGCATCCGCTCGGCGCCGGCCAGCGGGTCCATCGCGGCCATCAGGCCACCGGCCAGGCCGGCATACATGCCCGAGATCACAAAGGCTGCCAGCGTGTAGGGCTTGGAGTTCAGCCCGGTATAGTTCATCCGCTGCTGGTTCGACTTCACCGCTCGCAGCATCATGCCGAAGGGCGAGCGGAAGATGCGGATCGCCAGGTAGAACACCACCATCATGATCACCGCGCACAGATAGTAGCCTGCGTTGAAGTCAAAGCTCCACGCGCCGACATCCATCGTGTAGGTCGCGCGCATCGGCAGGCCGAACAGATGCGGCAGATCGGGGGAATTGGCACCCTGCAGGATCTGCGGGTCATCGGCATAGACCTGCAGGCCGGTTTCCCCGTTGGTCAGGTTGAACTTGGGGTTCGACAGCACCGAATAGGCCAGCGCAAAGCTCATTTGCGCGAAGGCCAGCGTCAGGATCGAAAAGTAGATCCCCGACCGGCGCAGGCTGACATAGCCGATCAGAACCGAGAACAGCCCGGCGACCACGACGCTCAACGCGATGGCTGGAATGACGTTGTAGCTGAGCAGCTTGAACATCCAAACGGCCGAGTAGGAACCCACACCCAGAAAGGCCGCGTGGCCGAAGGACAGGTATCCGGTCAGGCCGAACAGGATGTTGAACCCGATGGCAAAGATGCCGAAGATCACGAACCGCTGCATCAGGTCCGGATAGCCCGCGTTGAACTGCGCCATGGCGCTGTCAGTGGGGAAGGGGTTCAGGATGAAGGGGGCCAGCAGCGTCAGGATTGCGACGACGATCAGCAGGCTTGTGTCTTTTTTGTTCAGTCCCAGCATGGGTTATTCCTCCATCACGCCTTTGCGGCCCATCAATCCCCGCGGACGGGTCAGAAGAACGATGATCGCGACCAGGTAGATGATAATCTGGTTGATGCCCGGGATCGTGGTGGTCGCCCAAGTGGTCGAGGCAAAGCTTTCAAGGATGCCCAGAAGGAACCCGGCCAGAACCGCACCGGGTAGCGAGCCCATGCCGCCGACGACCACGACCACGAAGCTGAGCACCAGAAAGTCCATGCCCATGTGATAGTTGGGCGGGTTCAGCGGCCCGTACATCACGCCCGCGAGGCCAGCCACCGCGGCGGCGATGCCGAACATGATGGTGAACCGGCGGTCAATGTTGATGCCCAAGAGGCCCACGGTTTCTCGGTCGGCCATGCCGGCGCGCACCACCATGCCGAAGGTGGTGAACTGCAGGAAAGAGAACACGCCTCCGATGATCACGACCGCGAACAGGAAATAGACCAGTCGCCAGATCGGATAGATGATGGCATTCGGGTCAAAGCCAAGCGCCACGCCCAGATCGACGGACCCGCTCAGCGCGGCAGGCGGCGGGGTCTGGATCGGGTTGGCGCCGAAGAAATACTTGATGATTTCTTGCAGAACGATGGCCAGGCCGAAGGTCACAAGGATCTGATCTGCATGGGGACGCTTGTAGAAATGCTTGATCAGGCCGCGTTCCATCACGTAGCCGACCATCAGCATGATCGGGATCGCGAACAGGATGGCCAGTGGCACGGACCAGTCGATGATGGTCGCGCCCAGCTCGGGGCCGAACCAGCTTTCGACATAGGGGGTCTTCACCTTCAGCGGGTTGCCCAGAAAGTCGGTCTGGGTCTCATCGACCACCTCGTAGCTGAGGTTGAAGATCTTCTGAAGCGTGACGGCACAGAAGGCGCCGATCATGAACAAAGCCCCGTGGGCGAAGTTCACCACGCCGAGCGTGCCGAAGATCAGCGTCAGCCCCAGCGCGATCAGCGCATAGGCCGAGCCCTTGTCCAGCCCGTTCAGAATTTGCAGTAGGATTGCGTCCATTGTCCTTACCTTTGACTGGTCCCGGCAGCTCTCCCCGGTCGTCTGACCGGAGAGAGCCGTTTTGAGGACTCAGGGGTTTTCTTGCGAAAAACCGAGTGTCGGGATTAAGCGCCCGGGTTGCACTTGCCCAGTTCGCCGCCGGCGAACATCGGGTGGTCGGGTGCGTATTCCACCTGCGCGCGCGGCGTGATCTCGACGATCTCGAGCGTGTCATAGGCGTTGGTCGGGTTCATATTTCCACGCACGACCAGCACGTCCTTGAAGCACTGGTGGTCGTCGGCGCGGTACAGGGTCGGACCATTGCCCAGCCCGTCGAACTCGAAACCTTCCAGGGCCTCGACGACGCCGCAGGGGTTGAAGGTGCCGGCGCGCTCGCACGCATCCGCGTAAAGCAGAACCTGTGCATAGCAGGTCTGGGCCGAGTTCGACGGCGGTTTGCCGTATTTCTCGCCGAAGGACTTCACGAAGGCCTTGGTGCCCTCATCCTGCAGCTGCCAGTTCCAGTTCATCGAACCCAGCACGCCCTTGATGTTCTCGCCCGCACCGGCGGCCATCAGTTCCGAATACAGCGGAACGACGATCTTGAAGTCCTTGCCGTTCACGACCTTGTCGAGCAGGCCGAACTGGATCGCGTTGGTCAGCGAGTTGACCATGTTGCCGCCGTAGTGGTTCAAAACCAGCACGTCCGCGCCCGAGTTCAGAACCGGCGCGATGTAGGACGAGAAGTCGGTCGATGCCAGCGGGGTCTTGACGGTGTTGACCGTCTCCCAGCCCATCGCCTCGGTCGAGGCCACGATCGACTCTTCCTGGGTCCAGCCCCAGTTGTAGTCGGCGGTCAGGTGATAGGCCCGACGGTCGGAACCCATTTCCTTGGCCAGCACCGGCGCCAGCGCCGCGCCCGACATGTAGGCGTTGAAGAAGTGACGGAAGCCGTTCGCCTTCTTGTCCTTGCCGGTGGTGTCGTTGGCGTGGGTCAGGCCGGCCATGAAGATCACGCCCGCCTCTTGGCAGAGGCCCTGAACGGCCACGGCCACGCCCGAGGACGAGCCGCCGTTGATCATGATCGCGCCATCTTTTTCGATCATCGACTTGGCCGATGCGCGCGCCGCGTCCGACTTGGTCTGCGTATCGCCGGTGACGAACTCGACCTTCTTGCCCAAGATGCCGTTGCCCTTCAGCGCCTTCGACGTGAAGGTGTTCAGGCAGCCGCCGTCGCCTTCGCCGTTCAGATGCTCGACCGCCAGCTGCTGCGCCAGCAGTTCGTCATTGCCTTCTTCGGCATAGGGGCCGGTCTGCGGCACGTTGAAGCCCAGCGTGACCGATCCGCCCGTGGGTTCGTTGGTATAGGCCGCGGCCGACGAGGCGGTGAAGATCGTCGGCAGAGCCAGACCGGCGCTTGTGACGGCACCAGATTTCAGCACGCCGCGACGCGTGACAGATTTGTTTGACATGAATTCCTCCCATTCAGCGGGTTGCGCCCTCGGGCTCCTCTTCCGTCGGGTAAAACACAACCTCGCAAGCCGAGTATGGGGGGCAGAAGGAAAATTCCCCAACAAGTGGCTGGAAAGGAAATATTATTTTGTAAAAAAGTGAACTGTCGATCGAGGGGAGTTGTAAAGATCGGCAAGAGGATCCGGATTATCCCGCTGTTGCAAAGCGGTTTCCTCGAAAACTTTTGTGCCGTCCGGCGACAGAACCGTCGGTGCCTTCCTACAAGCTTGGCAGGCATTTTGCGGTGTGCAACCGCATGCTTTGCCGCGGCGCGCATGTTTTCCCGACCATTGACGCAATGTCGGGCGGATTCGCGTCATCCAGACGCGCGCCCCGGACACCATTTCCAACAAGATCGAGTGGAGATGGTGGGCGACCCTGGAATCGAACCAGGCGTGCGTCTCCGCGAGGGAGTTACAGTCCCCTGCCACACCTTGCGGCCTGTCGCCCACTGTCAGGCGTTGCACCTGACGTGGAGGCGTGATTACTAGCGCTCAAAAGCAGCGTCAACAGGAAAATTTCGCGTTGGCGCAGGAAACATCCTTCCCGGCCCGGAGGCCAGCAAAATGAAGAAACCGAAGTGGGTGATCGAGAAAGAACAGGCGCGCAAAGCGGCGGCGTCCGAAACAGTCTGGCTGTTCGGATTGCACGCCGTGCGCGACGCGCTGATGAACCCCAAGCGGCAGAAACTGCGCCTGATCGTGACCCGCAACGCGCAGGACAAGCTGGCGGATGCGATCTCGGAGGCCGGACTGCAGCCCGAGGTCGTCGACCCGCGCAAGTTCACGGCACCAATCGACCCGGGCTCGGTGCATCAGGGCGCGGCGCTTGAGGTCAAGCCGCTGGAATGGGGGGGGCTTGCCGAGAATTGCATCGGGCGCAAAAACCCTCGGGTGCTGCTGCTGGACCGCGTGACCGATCCGCACAATGTGGGCGCGATTCTGCGCTCGGCCGAGGTTCTGGGCGCGAGCGCGGTCATCGGCACGCGCCACCACTCGGCGCCGGAAACCGGTGCCCTGGCCAAGACCGCCAGCGGGGCGCTGGAGCGCCAACCTTACCTGCGGGTGCGTAACCTTGCCGACGCGATCGTCGAGTTGCAGAATATGGGGTTCCTGGTTCTGGGCTTGGATGGTGAGGCCGATCAGACCATCGAGGCGGCGCTGGACGGCCGGCGCGATCAGCCCGTGGCCCTCGTGCTGGGGGCCGAGGGGCCGGGGTTGCGGCAAAAGACCAAGGAAACCGTGGATGAACTTGTCAAAATCGACGCGGCGGGCGGTTTTGGTTCGCTGAACGTCTCAAATGCTGCGGCGATTGCCCTATATGCGTCTCAGCCGCACTGAAAGGAGACAGCCATTCCCGCCCCGTCCAAGATTGCCACATGCTGTTACTGCGGCACCCGCGCCGCACTGGTCCTGAAAGGCCGCGAGCGGCATGAGTTGAGCTGTTCCAGTTGCGGCGCCCCGCTGCATGAGCTCAAGATGCTGCCGCGCAAGAAAGCACCGGAACCCGAGCCGCGCAAGACGGACAGCGTGGCAGTGCGGCGCAACGTGCCGATCAAAAACAAGCGCCGAAAAAAGAAAAAAGGCCTGCTGTATCGTGTGCTCGACGAAGCCTGGGATGTTATCGAGGACGTTTTCGATTGAACGCAGCGTGACACGCGGCTTCACAACTGCGTCAAGGGGGTTTCGCGGCGCGAAAAAAGTTGCATCTTGAAGCGCCTATTGCCCTCAAACTGTGACTGCTATGCTGACTCGACGCTCTGTCCTTACCGGTCTTTCCCTAGCCTGCATGGCCCCGACCACGCTGTGGGCGCAAAAGCGACCGGTGTTCTTTGAAACTGCAAGCGGCGCGATGGCGGGCTTTGATACCGTGTCCTATTTCCGGGATGGTCGCCCCGTACGGGGCAAGCCAGACATCGTGGTGATGTGGAAGGGAGCGGCGTGGCATTTTGTTTCTCAAGAGAATCGAGAGGCGTTCGAAAGCAATCCACGGGCCTTCGCTCCGCGGTTTGGCGGCTATTGCGCCTTCGCCATGGCACACGGTCAGCTTAGCAGCACGGACCCGACAGCCTGGAAAATTGTGGACGGGCGCCTGTACCTTACACATTCACCCGAGATCGAGAGGGTATGGGAGGCGAACATGGCGGAATACATCCGCAAGGCCGAAGTGAACTGGCCTGACATCTTGTATCGATGACTGGAGAACGTGCGCCGAGATCAAGCTGTCATCACAAAATTGCGCGCAGCCCCTTTTTTTTCCTTAACTCATGCCTAAATGTCACAGTGGCCGCGGAATGGAACTGCCGCGGGTCATTTCACTGTCCCTCGTTCCAACAACTGGCGCTCAAGGTATCCTTGGGCGCTTTTTTCTTTTCCAAGTCACGGCTAGGCTGCAGCCATGACTGACTATTCCGATGACTTCCTCAGATCCGTCCTGAAACGCACCAAGGTGGTAGCGGTCGTTGGCGTGTCGATGAATCCGGTGCGGCCCAGCTATTACGTCGCGCGCTACTTGTCGCTCAAGGGGTACAGGGTGATTCCAGTCAATCCCGGCCATTCCGGAGCTGATCTTTTCGGTGAAACCGTTCGGGCTTCGTTGGCCGAAATCTCGGAACCTGTTGACATGGTGGACATTTTCCGCAGGTCCGAAGCCGTTCCCCCGATCGTGGACGAGGCATTGGCCACTTTTCCCGACTTGCGCACGATCTGGATGCAGATCGGTGTCGAAAACGCCGAGGCCGCCGCGGTGGCGCAGGCGCGCGGGGTTGATGTGGTGATGAACCGCTGCCCCAAGATCGAATATCAACGCTTGTTCGGAGAGCTGCGTATGGGCGGGTTCGCCACGGGGATCATCTCGTCCAAGCTCTAGCTGCTCAGTTGACCGCCGCCGGTCTCAGCCGGGCCACCTGCTCTTGCCGTCGTTTCTCCAGCACGATGTCGCGCGGGACCCATTCGTACCGCGAGTCCTTGCGCAAGGGCGCCCAGAAAAGAATCCCGCCATAGCGCCAGGGGTCCAGGACGACTCCATCATACATCGAAGTGCCGCGGCGGCTGATGATCGCCGTGCTGTGATCTATTCGGAACGGGTTGTCGGCATTGGCGATCGCGCGGTGGAGGGTCAGCGTGTGAAACTTCTCTTGGTTCAGGCGGCGTTCCATGTCCTCGGCCCAGTGCCAGCACAGCCCGCGCGGCCGCAGCCCCTTGTTGACCTTGGCATTGTGGATCAGCGGCGGATCGGTGATCTGGTATTCCTGCGCAAGCTGCGCGGTGTAGGCGTAGGCGATTCGAGCCGCGCGCTGGGCCTCTTCGGGGTCCACCTCGGGCCCCAGCGCCCGGATCTGGGCTGCCAGACGCGCGACATCGTCGCTGCGGGCGGGCGGCGCGGACGTGCATGCGCCAAGCCCCAGAATGGCCAGCATCGTCATTGTCCAGATCATGGGTTTGAACATGCCTGCGTCCCTTGTCGACCCTGCGCCCGACAGGCGCTTCGGTCAACCAGTATAGGGCGCGGACGCTATTGGTGAAAGCCGGGTGTCAGCCCCGGTCGCGTGCGGCCTTTTCGGCGATGCCGCTGGTGCCTTGCCGCCTGGCAAGCTCGGCCAGAACGTCCTCCAGCGCCACGTCGCGCGCGGCCAGCATGACCAGCAGGTGATACAGCACGTCGGCGGCCTCGGATGTCAGCCGGTCGCGGTCGCCCTTCACGGCTTCGATGATCGCCTCCACGGCTTCCTCGCCGAACTTCTCGGCGCATTTCTCGGGGCCTTTGGACAGCAGCTTGGCGGTCCAACTGGATTCGGGGTCCGCGCCCTTGCGGGATGCGATCGTGGCGGCCAGATCATCCAGTATGCTCATGTCAGCCTCATGGGGATACCCGCAGCGGCCATGTGTTCCTTGGCCTCGCGGATCGTGTATTCGCCGAAATGGAAGATCGACGCCGCAAGCACCGCGCTGGCCCCACCTTCGGTCACGCCTTCGACCAAGTGGTCCAGATTACCCACGCCGCCCGAGGCGATCACCGGCACGTCGACCGCGTCCGAGATCGCGCGGGTGAGGGGAATGTTGAACCCCGCCTTGGTGCCGTCGCGGTCCATCGATGTCAGCAGAATTTCGCCAGCGCCCTTGGCGACGACGGTTTTGGCAAATTCGACGGCGTCGATGCCGGTAGGTTTGCGCCCGCCGTGGGTGAAGATCTCCCATTTGCCGGGGCTGACGGTTTTGGCGTCGATGGCGCAGACGATGCACTGGCTGCCGAACTGGTCGGCAGCTTCGGCGATCACGTCGGGGTTGGACACGGCGGCCGAGTTGAAGCTGACCTTGTCGGCCCCCGCCAGCAGCAGCGCGCGCACGTCATCCTTGGTACGCACGCCGCCACCCACTGTCAGCGGTACGAAGCACTGCTCGGCCGTGCGCTGAACCACGTCGAACATGGTGCCGCGGTTTTCGTGGGTGGCGTGGATGTCAAGAAAGCAGATCTCGTCAGCGCCGGCGGCGTCATAGGCCTTGGCCGATTCCACCGGATCGCCCGCGTCGCGCAGGCCCACGAAGTTCACGCCTTTGACTACGCGGCCATCGGCGACATCCAGACAGGGAATGATGCGGGTTTTTAGCATGGGGTGGTTATAGCCCTGGGGATTCTGTCGGCGCAATTTGTTTTGGAGGGGCAGGGGGCTGTCTGCCCCCTCTTGGCCTGCGGCCAATTCACCCCCGAGGATATTTCGGGCCAGATGAAGCGGTCAGTCGCGCAATGCTGCCAGCGCTTGGCGCAGATCCAGCGCTCCGTCATAAAGCGCGCGACCTGAAATCGCGCCGTTCAAGTTTGCGCCGCAGTCGCGCAGCGCGATCAGGTCGTCCAGCGAACTGACCCCACCGCTGGCGATCACCGGGATCGAGACTGCCCGGGCCAGGTCGGCCGTGGCCTCGACATTGGGGCCTTGCATCGCGCCGTCGCGGTTGATGTCGGTGTAGATGATCGCCGCCACGCCCGCGTCTTCAAAGCTGCGCGCCAGGTCGGTCACCATCACGTCGGTTTCCTCGGCCCAGCCCTTGGTGGCGACGCGTCCGTTGCGTGCGTCGATGCCGACGGCGACCTGGCCGGGAAAGGCCTTGGCCGCCTGACGGACCAGATCGGGGTTTTCCACCGCAACCGTGCCCAGAATCACCCGGGCCAGCCCTTTGTCCAGCCAGGTCTCGATCGTGGCCATGTCGCGGATGCCGCCGCCCAGCTGGGCCGGTACCTCGCAGGACTTCAGGATCGCCTCGACCGGGGCGGCGTTCACGGGTTCCCCGGCGAAAGCGCCATTCAGGTCCACCAGATGCAGCCATTCGCAGCCGGCTTCGACAAACGCGCGGGCCTGGGCGGCGGGGTCTTCGTTGAAGACTGTGGCCTTGTCCATCTCGCCGCGCAGAAGGCGCACGGCCTGGCCGTCTTTCAGGTCGATTGCGGGGTAGAGGATCATGTCGGGCGGCCTTCTCGTGACTGGTACTGGCGCGGGATATGGCACAGGCGGGGCAGGGGATGCAACGCGACGCAAAGTCAATCTTGCCGGAACGGGTGCCGGCGGTCAGACTGCCTGCAAAACAGGGAGGACACCATGAACAAACTTGCTCTGGCCGCTGCTGCGGCGCTGGTCACCATGGCCACTGGCGCACGTGCCGATGACCCGGTCGACGGGCTTTGGAAAACCCAGCCGGGGGATACCGGCGGATATCTGCACGTTTCGATCAGCCCTTGCGGCAGCGCCGTTTGCGGCATCATCGACAGCGCGTTCGACAAGGACGGAAACCAGCAGCTGGATTATGAGAACCTGGGCAAGAACATCATCTGGGACATGGTCGCGGATGGCGGAGGCAGCTACAGCGGCGGCAAGATCTGGGCACCGGACCGGGACAAGACCTACAACTCCAAGATGTCGCTGGACGGTCAGAACAAGCTGACGGTCAAGGGTTGCGTTGCGGGCGGCCTGATCTGTCGCGGCCAGGCCTGGACCCGCGTGCAGTAACCGGTCAGGGGGCCCAAGTCAGGAAGTTTCCGATCATCCTCAGGCCCACATCCTGGCTTTTTTCAGGGTGAAACTGCATCCCGATCATCGTGTCGCGGCCGATCACGGCCGTGACCGGCCCGCCATAGTCCACATGGGCCAGACGCTGCGCCGGGTTGGCGACACGGAAATGGTAGGAGTGGACGAAATAGACGTGATCGCCTGAGTTGACGCCGTTGAACACCGGGTGCTCGCTCTCGATCACCAGATCGTTCCACCCCATATGCGGAACCTTAAGCGCTCGGACCGTGGGCTCGATCCGCACCACGTCTCCGGTCACCCAATTCAGGCCTGGCGTGTCGGTATATTCGCGGCCCGTGGTCGCCATCAGCTGCATGCCGACGCAGATACCTAGGAATGGGCGGCCTTTCTGCTCGACCGCTTCGACCATCGCATCGTGGATGCCCTTGTGCCCGCGCAGCTCGGCCGCGCAGGCGGGAAAGGCGCCGTCGCCGGGCAGCACCAGCCGATCGGCGCGCGCCACCACATCGGCGTCCGAAGTCACGACGACCTCGCCCGCGTCCAGCTCGCGCGCCATGCGTTGAAACGCCTTTTCCGCCGAGTGCAGGTTGCCGCTTTCGTAGTCGATGATCGCGGTCAGCATCTAGAGCGCGCCCTTGGTGGATGGAATCGCATCCCCCTTGCGCGGATCGGTCTCGACCGCTTGGCGCAGGGCGCGGGCGACGGCTTTGAACGCCGCCTCGGCGATGTGGTGACTGTTGAGGCCGTGCAACTGGTCGATATGGAGGGTGATGCCGCCATGGGTGGCCAGCGCCTGAAAGAACTCGCGCACCAACTCGGTGTCGAAACTGCCGATCTTGGGTGTCGGCAGGTCCACGTTCCAAACCAGAAACGGTCGGCCCGACAGGTCCAGCGCGCAGCGCACCTGCGCGTCATCCATCGGCAGGTGGCACTCGCCATACCGCCGGATGCCTTTCTTGTCCCCCAGCGCCTGCGTCAGCGCCTGACCCAGCGCGATGCCGGTGTCTTCGACGGTGTGGTGGTCGTCGATGTGATAGTCGCCCTTGGCCCGGATCGTCATGTCGATCAGGGAATGCCGCGCCAACTGGTCCAGCATGTGATCGAAGAACCCCACGCCGGTCTGGTTGTCATAGGTGCCGGTGCCGTCGAGGTTGACCTCGACCGAAATCGCGGTCTCGGCGGTCTTGCGGCTGATCGAAGCTGTGCGCATTGGCGAAATCCTCTTGCTACAGGGGCGCTTATAGACGGGGACGGGCGGGGGATTCCAGTCAGATCGTTTCGGTCGCGGCCAACTGTTGCAAGGGATTGCACCCGGCTGCCCGGCGTGCCAGCTTGCGCGCAAGGAAACAAACAAGGTCATTGCAAATGTCCACCTGCGTCTTCATCCAGATCCGCTGCAAACCCGGCACCACCTACAAGGTCGCCGAAGAAATCGCCCTGCGCGAGATTCATTCGGAGCTGTATTCGACCAGCGGAGAATGGGACTTGCTGCTCAAGCTCTATATTCCCAAGGACCAGGACGTGGGGCATTTCATCAACGAACGGCTGCTGGACATTCCCAACATCGAACGGTCGCTGACCACGATGACGTTCAAGGCGTTCTGACAACGCACACCGATCCGGCCGATATGCGGCTGGGTCGGACCCGACTTTGTGTTCGGAAAAAGCTGACATCTGGAGCGGGCGATGAGATTCGAACTCACGACCCTTACCTTGGCAAGGTAATGCTCTACCCCTGAGCTACGCCCGCAAACAGATATCTTGTATGACCTTTCGGTCCTCGTTGGAGCGGGCGATGAGATTCGAACTCACGACCCTTACCTTGGCAAGGTAATGCTCTACCCCTGAGCTACGCCCGCGCCGTCGAGTGAGGCGTGAACTATAAATTCTGGCGGAAAGCTGCAAGAGGAAAAACGCACGAAAACCGAAAAAATTTTCCGACGGAACAGCGCCGCGCGGCCGTTCAAAACCTGAAACACCCGGCTAAGACGATAGTGGAGGTGAAATGAGGGGCAGGGTCGAGAATTTGAAGCTTGTGGCCTTGGCAGGCGCAATCCTGCTGGCGTTGATGGCCGGTCAGCCGGACAAGCACCGCCAAGAGCACAGGGATTCAAGGGTTGTGATGCAAGTCCGGACACTGGCGTCCAACAGCTGACAGGGTTTCGTCGTCAGACTTTTGCCACTTTCTAAATTTAGTGTATTCGTTAATCTCTATTTGTCCGCAATCCGTGTCGTGATGCGTTCGTCCCAGATAGCTCGGAAGGAGTTAGTGATGCATAGGATTTCTTCAATTTCGCGGGTCGTGGCGACATCGATATTGCTGGCCGGGGCGGTCGGCTTCGTTGCGGTTGTGGCCACGCCTGACATTGCGATTGCCAAGAACGGAAATGGCAACGGCAACGGTGGGGGCAAAGGCGGCGGCAACGATGGCGGCAAGGGCAAAGGAGCCGACAAGGCCGGCGACCGCGGAAGCGCCAAGAGCGGCAATTCCGGGCGCAGCAACGCAAGCAAAGGCAAGTCGGGTCAGGGCAAAGGTTTCTTGTCCGGATTGGGGCTGTCCAAGCCCAAAGCCGAGCGCAAGTCAGCCAAATCGAATAACCGCAGCACCGGGCAGAACGGGTTCGTGGCGAAACTGGACAACCTGTTCAAAGGGAAAAAGAAGGCCGAGACACCGGTCCGGAAGGCAAGAGTCGCTCCCGTGACTACGGTGGTGGAAGAACCCTATGTCAAACCCAGCAAACACGGCAAGATCGCGTCCGAACTCAAGGGATTGAATGCTGCTCATGCCAGCCAGACGGCTTTGATGAACGCAGCCCCGAACAGCATGCCGGGCAAGCTTTACAGCTATCAGCAGACCATACTCGGTTTCTCTGGCGCGGCCGAGGATCTTGAACTGCGCGAACGGGAATTGGCCGACCTGCAAGGCTTGACCGACTCCGAGATCGAAGACCAGTTCGCGCCGACCGAGGAAGAAGCCGCCGAAGGCATCACCGCGCAGGAAAAGTATGAAGCCGCCGTGGCCGAGGCCGAACAGGCCGTGACCGAGGCCGAAGACGCGCTGGCCGAGGCTGATGATCCGCGAGAGGCGCTGGATACGCTGACCGGCGGCCGCGACCTGTCGGATCCGGCGTTGCATGAACTGCACGACCTGTTGGGCCTGCCTGCGCCGATCGAGCAGGACGACGAGGTTTCGATCGACGACACGCCGGACCAGTTGCCGCAACAGCCCGTCGCGGAAACCAGCGACGGCTGAACGGGTAGAAACGAAAAAAAAGGCGCGCCGTGGGGCGCGCCTTTTTTGTGACGATACTGGTCACTCCAGTTCGATCAGCAGGTCCTTGGCGTCGATCTGGCCGCCGGGCTGGACATGCACCGCCTTCACGGTGGCGTCGCGCTCGGCATGGATGCCGGTTTCCATTTTCATCGCCTCGATGGTCAGCAGAAGGTCGCCTTCCTTGACTTCCTGGCCTGCGGTCACGGCCACGGTCGACACCACGCCCGGCATTGGTGCGCCGACATGGTTGGCGTTGCCCGGCTCGGCCTTGGGCCGCTGAATGGTCGAGGCCTGGACCATCCGGTTGGGCACCCGGATCACGCGGGGCTGACCGTTCAGTTCGAAGAACACCTTCACCTCACCCTTTTCGTCGGTCTCGCTGATCGCCTGGCACCGGATTTCCAGCGTCTTGCCGGGGTCGATCTCGGCCGAGATCTCCTCGCCCGGCTCCATGCCGTAGAAGAATGTCTTGGTCGGCAGGGTGCGCACCGGGCCATAGATCCGGTGACGGCCCATGTAGTCCAGGAACACCTTGGGATACATGAGGTATCCGTTCAGGTCCTCGTCATCGACCTCCTTGCCCTCCAGCAGTTTCGATAGCTCGGCGCGGGTGGCCTCCAGATCGATCGGCGGCAGGTGTTTGCCGGGGCGTTCGGTATTGGGTTTTTCACCCTTCAACACCTTCTTGACGATCTTCTCCGGGAAGCCGCCCGGCGGCTGGCCCAGGTTACCGCGCATCATGTCGATGACCGAGTCGGGGAAGGCGACATCGACATCGGGGTCTTCGACCTGCTCACGGGTCAGGCCTTGGCTGACCATCATAAGCGCCATATCGCCCACCACTTTCGAGGACGGCGTCACCTTGACGATGTCGCCGAACATCTGGTTCACGTCCGCATACATCTGCGCCACCTCGTGCCAGCGTTCCTCCAGCCCCATCGAGCGCGCCTGCGCCTTGAGGTTGGTGAACTGGCCGCCCGGCATCTCGTGCAGATAGACCTCGGACGCGGGGGCCTGCAGTCCGGATTCGAAGGCCGCGTATTGGCCGCGCACCGCCTCGAAATAATCGCTGATCTCGCGGATCGCTTTGATGTCCAGGCCGGTGTCGCGGTCGGTGTGGCGAAGGGCCTCGACCACGGTGCCCAGCGTCGCCTGGCTGGTATTGCCTGAGAAGCTGTCCATCGCGCAGTCCACCACGTCCACGCCCGCCTCGCTGGCCGCCAGGATGGTGGCGCTGGCGATGCCGGCGGTGTCGTGGGTATGGAAATGGATCGGCAGGCCGACCTCTTCTTTCAGTGCGCGGATCAGAACCCGCGCGGCGGCGGGTTTCAAGAGACCGGCCATGTCTTTAAGGCCCAGAACATGGGCACCGGCATCGCGCAGTTCTTTGGCCATGCCGACATAGTATTTCAGGTCATACTTGGCGCGGTTCGGATCAAGGATATCGCCGGTATAGCAGACGGTGCCTTCGCAGATCTTGCCGTTCTCGATCACCGCGTCCATCGCCACGCGCATGTTCTCGACCCAGTTCAGAGAGTCGAACACGCGGAACACGTCGATATTCTTGGCGGCCTGGCGCACGAACTCCTGCACCACGTTGTCGGGATAATTGGTATAGCCCACCCCATTGGCGCCGCGCAGCAGCATCTGGGTCATCAGGTTGGGCATGGCCTCGCGAAGGTCGCGCAGGCGCTGCCACGGGCATTCCTGCAAAAAGCGATAAGCCACGTCGAACGTTGCCCCGCCCCAGCATTCGACAGAGAACAGCTGCGGCAGGTTCGCGGCATAGCTAGGTGCCACGCGGATCATGTCGATCGAGCGCATGCGGGTGGCCAGAAGCGACTGGTGCCCGTCGCGCATGGTGGTGTCGGTGATCAGCAACTGGCGCTGGGCCTTCATCCAGTCGGCCACGGCCTGCGGGCCTTTCTGTTCCAGCAGGTTGCGTGTGCCCATCAGGGGTTCGGCCTTGGGCGCGGGGGGCTTCGGTTCTTTCAGGTCGGCACGCGGGCGCGGGCGATCCTTGGTCTCGGGATGCCCGTTGACCGTGATGTCGGCGATATAGGTCAGAACCTTGGTGCCCCGGTCGCGGCGCTTCTTGAACTGGAACAGCTCGGGCGTCTCGTCGATGAACTTGGTGGTGTATTCGTTCGACAGGAAGGTCGGGTGCTTCAGCAGGTTCTCGACGAAGGCGATATTGGTGGAAACACCGCGCACGCGGAACTCGCGCAGGGCGCGGTCCATACGGGCGATCGCCTTTTCGGGCGTGGGCGCCCAGGCGGTGACCTTGGTTAGCAGCGAGTCGTAATACCGCGTGATCACCCCACCGGCATAGGCCGTGCCGCCGTCCAGCCGGATACCCATGCCCGTGGCCGAGCGATAGGCCGTGATGCGCCCATAATCGGGTATGAAGTTGTTGAGCGGATCCTCGGTGGTCACACGGGTCTGCAGCGCATGGCCGTTGAGGCGGATCTCGTCCTGGCTGGCCTTGCCGGTGGCCTCGGCCAAGGTCTTGCCCTCGGCGATCAGGATCTGCGCCTGCACGATGTCGATGCCGGTGACCTCTTCGGTCACAGTGTGTTCGACCTGGACGCGGGGGTTCACCTCGATGAAGTAGAATTTGCCGGTCTCCATATCCATCAGGAATTCGACCGTACCGGCGCATTCATAGTTCACATGCGCGCAGATGCGGCGGCCCAGGTCGCACAGTTCGACGCGTTGTTCTTCGGTCAGATACGGGGCAGGGGCGCGTTCCACGACCTTCTGGTTGCGGCGCTGGACCGAGCAGTCGCGTTCATACAGGTGATAGATCTGCCCGTGCTTGTCGCCCAGGATCTGCACCTCGACATGGCGGGCGCGAGTGATCATCTTTTCCAGATAGCCCTCACCATTGCCGAACGCGGCCTCGGCCTCGCGGCGGCCTTCCAGAACCTTCTCCTCCAACTCATCTTCGGAATAGATCGGGCGCATCCCGCGACCGCCGCCGCCCCAGGACGCCTTGAGCATCAGCGGATAGCCGATCTCGGCCGCTTCCTTGCGGATCGCGTCCATGTCGTCGCCCAGAACCTCGGTCGCCGGGATCACCGGCACGCCGGCGGCAATCGCTACCTTGCGGGCGCTGGCCTTGTCGCCCAGGGCGCGCATGGTTTCAGCTTTGGGGCCAATGAAGGTGATGCCGTTTTGCACGCAGGCATCCACGAAATCGGGGTTTTCCGACAGCAGGCCATAGCCCGGGTGGATGGCGTCAGCGCCGCTTTCCTTGGCGACGCGGATGATCTCGTCGATCGACAGATAGGCCGCGACCGGGCCCAGACCCTCGCCGATGCGATACGCCTCGTCCGCCTTGAACCGGTGCAGGCCCAGCTTGTCCTCCTCGGCATAGACGGCAACGGTGCGTTTGCCCATCTCGTTCGCGGCGCGCATTACGCGAATGGCAATCTCACCCCTGTTGGCGATCAGGATTTTCTTGAAGTCAGTCATGGCAAGTCCCGGTCTTTTGCATTTGGCCGTGTTAATAGACCGAGTTTGCACGCAGATATATCTGTAGTTCTGGGTAGAACCGGCATGTTATCGCTCGCAAACGCCGCCTATTGTGGCGTTTTATGGCACGTGCTGCATCGCGGCATCAATGTTTGCGGTAACATCCGGCAGATCTTTTAGCGTTGCGGCGCCCAATTGTCCCATATTTGCAAGCATATCCTGCCGCAGAATGTCGATGACATGGGCCGGGCCGCGCGCGCCCAATGCTGCAACGCCATAGAGGAAAGCCCGCCCCAGCATGACCAGATCGGCGCCCAAGGCGCGCGCCCGCAGAATATCCAGCCCGCCCGAAACGCCGCTGTCGAAGATCAGCGGCAGGTCGGTCGCAGCGCGGATTGCGGGCAGCATGTCGATGCTGGCCGGCGCGCCATCGAACTGGCGGCCACCGTGATTCGACACCCACAGAGCGTCGATCCCGGCCTTCTTCAGCCGCTCGGCATCATCGGGGCGCAGCACGCCCTTTATGATGAGCGGCCCCTGCCAGTGGTCGCGCAACCACTTGACATAATCCATGCCCGGAGAGGTCCTGAGCAGGTATCCGATATGCGCCGTGGGCGGCAGGTTGGCGGTGCCGTCGATATATTTGTCCAGCGTGCGCATCCGGGGCTTGCCGTGACGCGCCATGCCCCAGGCCCAAGCCGGGCGGGCGGCGATCTGCGCCAGCAGGCGCGGCGTCAGGCGCGGCGGATGGGTCAGGCCCGAGCGGGTCTGCCGTTCCCGGCGCGAGGCCACGGGCACATCGACCGTCAGCACAAGAGTGCCGAACCCGGCGGACCGGGCGCGGTTCAGCAGGTCGGTACGAATCTCGGGGTCCTTGGGCGGGTACAATTGGAACCAGGCGTCTGGGCCGATATGCGGGGCCATGTCCTCGGGGCTTTGGCTGGCGACAGTGGACAGAACATAGGGAATGCCCGCCTGCGCGGCGGCGCGGGCCATCAGCGCTTCGGCCCCAGGCCAGACCAGCCCGCACATCCCGATCGGAGCCATGCCGAAGGGCAGGGGGTAGTCGCGCCCCGAAAAGCGGGTGCCGGTGTCGAATTCCAGCGGGCCTTTCAGGATGGCGGGCAGAAACCCGATGCGGTCCAGAGCCGCCCGGTTGCGTCTGAGCGCGGTCTCAGCCCCGGTGCCGCTGTCGACATAGTCCCAGACAAAGCGCGGCAGCCGACGGCGTGCGCGGCGTTTCAGATCCTCGATCCCCGGATAGGTGCTGTGCAGGTCCATGTCGATTGATCCGACCTGAGGCCCGATTCGGCAAGGGTTTCAGACAGATGCACCCCAAGCCCCGCAGCAATGCAGCCATCGGGTGGAAAATCTGAAAGATCGTGCGAACAAGCCGTGAACAAACCCTTTCCCTCGACGCGCTTCCGGCTTAGTTTGGGCGCATGAGCAGTTTCGATGAAAATGACGCCTTCGAAGGCGCTTCGCTGTCGGCCCGCGCCATGGCCGCGCTTCGGCCCGAGGCGGACTACTTGAATGAATTGAACCCGGCCCAGCGCGAGGCGGTCGAGCTATTGGATGGCCCAATCCTGATGCTGGCCGGGGCGGGAACCGGCAAGACCAAGGCCCTAACCACCCGCATCGCACATCTGCTGAACACCGGGCGGGCCCGCCCGAACGAGATTCTGGCCGTGACCTTCACCAACAAGGCCGCGCGCGAGATGAAGGAACGGGTCGGCCGCCTGCTGGGCCAGCCCGCCGAGGGAATGCCGTGGCTGGGCACCTTCCACTCGATCTGTGTCAAGCTGCTGCGCCGCCATGCGGAACTGGCGGGGCTGAAGTCGAACTTCACCATTCTGGATACCGACGATCAGCTGCGCCTGCTCAAGCAGCTGGTGCAGCCGGCGAACATCGACGACAAACGCTGGCCCGCGCGGATGCTGGCCGGCATCATTGACGACTGGAAGAACCGCGCCCTGACGCCCGACAAGGTGCCCACCGCCGATGCCGGGGCCTACAACAATAAGGGCGTCGAGCTTTATGCCCAATACCAGACCCGCCTGCGTGAGCTAAACGCGGTGGATTTTGGCGACCTGCTGTTGCACATGGTCACCATCTTCCAGACCCACGCGGACGTGCTGGAGCAATACCAGCGCTGGTTTCGCTACATCCTCGTGGACGAATACCAGGACACCAACATCGCCCAATACCTGTGGCTGCGGCTGCTGGCGGGCGGGCACAAGAACATCTGCTGCGTGGGCGACGACGACCAGTCGATCTATGGCTGGCGCGGGGCCGAGGTGGGCAACATCCTGCGGTTCGAAAAGGACTTTCCCGGCGCCCATGTGGTGCGGCTGGAACAGAACTACCGCTCGACCCCGCACATTCTGGCTGCCGCCTCGAACGTCATTCGCGGCAATGAAAGCCGCTTGGGCAAAGAGTTGTGGACCGACAAGCCTGAGGGCGAAAAGGTCCGCCTGATCGGCCATTGGGATGGCGAGGAAGAAGCCCGATGGATCGGCGAAGAGATCGACGCCATGCAGGGCGGCACCCGCGGCGTGCGGCCGATGAACTTGGACGAAATCGCTATCCTCGTGCGCGCCAGCCACCAGATGCGCGCCTTCGAGGACCGCTTCCTGACCATCGGCCTGCCCTACAAGGTGATCGGCGGCCCGCGATTCTATGAACGAATGGAGATCCGGGATGCCATGGCCTATTTCCGGCTGGTGGTTTCCCCCGAGGACGATCTGGCCTTCGAGCGGATCGTGAACACCCCCAAGCGCGGCCTGGGCGACAAGGCGCAGCAGACGATCCAGCGCACCGCGCGGGATCATGGCGTGTCACTGGTTCAGGGCGCGCGGATCGCGGTTGAACAAGGGCTGATCAAGGGCAAGGGCGCCGCGGCCCTGCGCGAACTGGTCGACGGGCTGGCGCGCTGGAACGCGATGACCCGCGGCCCGCGGATCGAGATCGAGGATGATGCGGTCATCGACGACGGCACTGCACCTGTTCGCTACGGCCCGCCCGAGGTGTCGCATATCGAACTGGCGCAGATCGTGCTGGACGAATCCGGCTATACCGCGCACTGGCAGAACGACAAGACGCCCGAGGCGCCGGGCCGGCTGGAAAACCTCAAGGAACTGGTCAACCAGCTGGACAATTTCGAGAACCTGCAAGGATTCCTGGAGCATGTCAGCCTGGTAATGGACAACGAACAGGACAGCGGTGGGCCCAAGGTCTCGATCATGACCCTGCATGCCGCCAAGGGGTTGGAGTTTCCGGCCGTGTTCCTGCCGGGGTGGGAGGACGGGCTGTTTCCCTCGCAACGGTCGATGGACGAAACCGGTCTCAAGGGGCTCGAGGAAGAACGGCGGCTGGCCTACGTCGGCATCACCCGCGCCGAAGAGGTCTGCACCATTTCCTTCGCCGCCAACCGGCGCGTGTTCGGGCAATGGCAGAACGCGATGCCCTCGCGCTTCATCGACGAGTTGCCCGAGGATCATGTCGAGGTGCTAACGCCTCCGGGCCTCTATGGCGGCGGTCAGATGTCGGCAGGCATCGAAACGCGCGCGGCGCAGGCCAACGTCTACAACTCGCCCGGCTGGAAACGGATGCAGGCGCGGCAGGGCCAATACGGCATGTCGCAGCCGCGCGAATCCCGCAACACCGTGATCGACGTGACGGCCGTGGCCAGCTTCACGCTGGGCGAGCGGGTGTTCCACCAGAAATTCGGCTATGGCGGCGTGGTCGGGATCGAGGGGGACAAGGTTGAGGTCGAGTTCGACAAGGCCGGGACAAAGAAGGTCGTCGCCCGCTTCCTGACCGCCAAGGACGACGTGCCGTTCTGATCCAGCGGAGTGTGCCTGCCCGCACATGCTAGATTTGTTGTTTTGCGCCCGGGCATGCCCGTGGCGCCTTTTTCATACCCGAATGAAAAAACGGCGGTTCCCAGGGAGGAGGAGGGGAACCGCCGTTCTTGGCAACATCAGAGCAGGGAGGAGGAGAGCCCTGATGCATCCGAACCCGGGTTTTGCCCGGTATCTGAAGCGCGCGGTGACACCAGGGAGGAGGAGGGGTGCCACCGCGCTCTTTTCACATCGGGAAGGGAGGAGGAGAACCCGATGCATCCGTTCCCGGGTCTTGCCCGGTATCTCGAAGTGCGCGGCGACGTCAGGGAGGAGGAGGACGCCGCCGCGCGCTTTCAACATCAGGGCAGGGAGGAGGAGAGCCCCGATGTATCGGCTTCCGGCAGGTTGGGGCCGGTATAGGGTGCGGCAGCACCAGGGAGGAGGAGAGATGCTGCCGCTGAAATACAGGTCCTATGGGAGGAGGAGTGGACCTGATCTCGGTATTTCGTTGCGCTCAGCGCGCGTACTGTTCCTCGGCGGCCTGCATGGCCAGGCGACGGATCATCGAGCGGTGCAGGCCCAAGTCGGCCAGTTCGCGATCCGACAGCTCGGACAGTTCGTTCAGAGTCTGGCGGTACAGGCGGTACCGTGCGAAACGGGTTTTTGCAGCTTCGATCAGCGACGCGAAGCGGAATGCCGAGGCGCTTTTGACTGCGCTGTTGGTGGATGCGACTGCCATGTTCGTTACCTAATCCGTTTGAGTGACTGCCGCGTGTCCACGGCGTTTTCTTGAAACCGAAAATAAGCGAATGCTGCGGGTGCACAATACCGAGCGCCCTCAATGCCGCTATGCAGCAAATGCATAGATTGACGGGAGAATCCTCACTGCAGCCCAAAGATGCCAATAAAATATGGGTTTTCGGCAGATGACCTGTGTGTGTGTCACGACGTGGGGCAAAAGCCGCCTTGTCAGTTTTGCCAAAAATTTACGCGCGAAAAGTTGAGATTTCAGCGTTCTTGAGATGCCTTGAACTCGGGCAGGTCACATCAATGGGTGTGCATGGGATCAAATGGGGGATGCGGGATTTCGTGGGATCGACCTGGAAAACGGCTTGGTCTGCCGGGCTGAGAGGTGCAGTGATTCGGGTCGATCAGGGAGATTTCGCTAAAAAATCCGGTTCTGGTGATGAGCATTCGAAAAAAGTTGGGAATTCATGGGAAAAAGTCTTCAGTGAAGAAATGGCCTATATATTGTGTGCGTTTTGAAGATAGCTACAACTAGCGGTGCAAATGAGCTGTTTGTAGATTGGCGGAATGAGTGGTATTCCAGTGTGGATCTGGATTCGGGGAAAATTTCTCATTGATTTCCATGAATTCCCATGGCATCCCTTATTCATCCGATGAGGACGAGGCACATGGGGCGCCAAACGACCCCGAACCAAATAACAAACAGGTTTCATACAGGCATCTCGCTTTCATCACTCAACAGATCCGGCGCGCGGGCGAGCAGACATCCCCCCAGGTGGCGCGCGCAGCTGGACATCCCGCAAAGCGGGTCAATGCGGCGGGTTGATCAGTGGCAGCAGATCAACCCGCCGTTTTTCATCCGGGGGATGCGATTTTTGGTGGGGCGCAAGCGAAAGGGACAGTCGTCTTGGCGCGCAGGTTCAGAGGTGAAAGCCACCACAAGGTGGACGCGAAGGGCAGGGTGTCGATCCCGGCCTCATTTCGCCGCGTGCTCGAGGCCTCGGACCCCAACTGGCAGCCCGGCGGCAATCCCGAACTGGTGATCGTCTATGGCGACCATCGCCGTAAATACCTTGAATGCTATACGATGGAGGCGATCGACGAGGTCGATGCCAAGATCGACGCGCTGCCGCGCGGTTCGATGCAGCGAAAGATGTTGCAGCGCCTGTTCCACGGACAGTCCTTCCCGACCACAGTCGATGAAACCGGACGCCTTGTTCTGCCGGCCAAGCTGCGCAACAAGATCGGGCTTGAGGGCGAGGCGTTCTTCATCGCCGCGGGCGACACGTTCCAGATCTGGAAGCCCGAGACTTACGAGGCCGAGGAACTGGCCGCTACCGAAGAATGGCTGGACGACCTGCCCGAGGATTTCGATCCGATGCAGTTCCTTGATGGCATCGAAGGTGCGTGACGGCATGGCCGGCGCGGATCACACTCCCAGCGACAAGCCCCATATTCCCGTTCTGCTGCGCCCCTTGCTGGACGCGGTCCAGCCGGTTTCGGGCACTTGGCTGGATGGTACCTTTGGTGCGGGCGGATACACGCGAGGGCTGCTTGAGGCCGGCGCCGACAAGGTGATCGGTGTCGATCGGGACCCCTTGGCGTTTGAAATGGCGGCGGATTGGGCAGCGGAATATGGCGACCGGCTGGTGATGCAGCCGGGTGTTTTCTCTCGAATGGATGAATATGCCAGCGACCTTGACGGCGTGGTGCTGGATCTCGGCGTCTCGTCCATGCAGCTGGACCAGGCCGAGCGTGGCTTTTCCTTCATGAAGGACGGCCCGCTGGACATGCGCATGAGTCAGGAGGGCGAAAGCGCAGCCGATCTGGTCAACACCGCCACCGAGGCGCAACTGGCCGACATCCTGTTCCACTATGGCGAAGAACGCGCCAGCCGTCGCATCGCGCGCGCCATCGTCAAAGCCCGTGCCGAGGCACCCATCACCACCACCCTGCGTCTTGCCGAGATCGTCGAATCCTGTCTGCCGCGCGCCAAACCCGGGCAGTCCCACCCGGCCACGCGGTCATTCCAGGCGCTGCGCATTGCGGTGAATGCCGAATACGAGGAACTGTTTCAGGGCCTGATGGCCGCCGAGCGCGCGTTAAAGCCGGGCGGGCAACTCGCCGTTGTTACCTTCCATTCGGTCGAGGACCGCATGGTCAAACGTTTTTTTCAATCGCGCGCGGGCAAGACCGGCCGTGCCAACCGCTATGCGCCCGAGATCCGGCAGGATCAGCCGCAATTCACGTTGAAGACCCGCAAGGCCATCGGCCCCGATGCGCAGGAGTTGCAGGACAACCCGCGCGCACGCTCGGCCAAGTTGCGGGTTGCTGTTCGTACCGATGCTCCGGCGGGGGAAATTGATGCCCGCGCCATCGGCATGCCCATAATCGGGGGAAAGGCAAGATGAAGAGTATTCTGTTTGCGTTGACTGCCTTGGGCGTTTTCGGGTTGGCCCTGTGGGCCTATCAGGAAAACTACCGCACCCAGCAAGTATTGAAGGAAACCCAGTCCTTGCAGCGTCAGATCGGCGCGGCGCAGGCGCGACTGGCAATATTGCAGGCCGAATGGGCCTATCTGAATCGCCCCGACCGCCTGCGTGAATTGGCCGACTTGAATTTCGAGCGTCTGGGCCTGCTGCCGCTGCGCGCCGAGCAATTCGGGCGCGCCGACCAGATCGCCTATGCCGAGGATCCCGACCTACCCATCGCCGACCCGGTCGAATTGCAGGCGATCACCGACACTCAGGCCCTGGGCGAGGTGCAAATCCCATGACACGCACACCCCTCCGCCCGCTTGCCCGCATCCTTGAGGCCCGCGCCCGCGGTGAAAACCCCAAGGTGATCGAGCGCGAGAACATCCGCCGCCGCCATGAAGAGATGAAAGACCGCGCCCGCGCCCGCGCCGAGGGGCGGTTGTTGGTTCTGGGCGTGTTCTTCTTTTTGGCCTTCGGTGTCGTGGGGTTTCGCATGGGCGTTCTGGCGACGTCCGAGGCGCAGGAGCCCGTCGCCAGCGCCCCCGGCGCCTCGATCGCCATGCAGCGGGCCAATATCGTAGACCGGCACGGGCGGATCCTGGCCACCAATCTGGATACCTATTCGGTTTATGCCCAGCCGCCGCTGATGATCGACCCGATCGGCGCCGCGGAAAAGCTGGCCGCGATCTTTCCCGATCTGGACAAGGACCGCCTGATCAAGGACTTCACCGGCAAGCGCAAATTCCTCTGGATCAAGAAACGCATCTCGCCCGAGCAGAAGCAGGCGGTGCATGACATCGGCGATCCGGGGATCCTGTTCGGCCCGCGCGAGATGCGGCTCTATCCCAACGGCCGGCTGGCCGCGCATATCCTGGGCGGGTCGGGCTTTGGGCGCGAAGGCGTCTCGGCTGCCGAGGTGATCGGTGTGGCCGGGGTGGAAAAACAGTTCGACGACTATCTGCGCGACCCGGCCAACGGCAACAAACCGCTACAGCTGTCGCTGGACCTGACCGTTCAGGCGGCGGTGGAACAAGTTCTGGACGGCGGCATGAAGATCATGAACGCCAAGGGCGCTTCGGCCGTGCTGATGAACGCCCATACCGGCGAAGTGATCGCTGCTGCGTCGCTGCCATCGTTCGACCCGAACGACCGTCCGCGCCCGCCGACCTCGGGGTTCGATCCTTCGGACAGCCCGCTGTTCAACCGCTATGTGCAGGGTGTTTACGAGCTGGGCTCGGTTTTCAAGATCTTCACTGCCGCGCAAGCGGTCGATCTGGGTCTGGTCAATGCCGACACGATCATCGACACCTCCGGTCCGATGAAAATCGGGCGTTTCCCGATCGGCGAATTCAACGGCAAGAATTACGGCAAGGTCAGCGTCGCCGATGTGATCGTGCACAGCTCGAACCGCGGCACGGGGCGGTTGGCGCTGCAGATCGGTGCCGAGCGCCAGCAACAGTTCCTGGACGCGCTGGGCATGTTCGACCCCACGCCGTTCGAGATCGTCGAGGCCAAGGGCGGTGTACCGCTCAAGCCCAAGAAATGGGGTGAACTGAGCACCGTCACCATTTCCTACGGCCACGGCCTGTCGACCAGCGCGATGCATCTGGCGGCGGGCTATGCCGCAATCGCCAATGGCGGGCATTATGTCAGCCCCACGATCCTGCGCCGCAATGGGCCGCAATACGGGCCGCGCGTGATGTCGGAAAATGCCGCACAGCAATCGCTGATGATGCTGCGCAGGGTGGTAACGGACGGAACCGCCAGCTTTGGTGACGTGCCGGGTTATGCCGTGGCCGGGAAAACCGGAACCGCCGACAAGCCCAAGCCGCGCGGCGGTTACTATGATGACAAGGTGATCGCTACCTTCGCCTCGGTCTTTCCGGCCTATGATCCGAAATATGTACTGATCGTTGCGCTGGATGAACCGTCGATCCTGGCCTACGGCGAAAAGCGCCGCACGGCAGGCTGGACGGCGGTGCCCGTGGCGGCCGAGCTGATCGGCCGCATCGCGCCGCTGCTGGGCTTGCGTCCGCGGCTTGAGCCTGAGGATCGCGCTGCTATAACGCTGACCTCGAACTAGGCAGTCCGACAGAGGTGGGTCATGGGCGCAAGGTCAAAGAAACTCAGCCAGCTGGCCCTGACCGCGCGCGGCGGTGCCGACCCGGAGATTACCGGGCTGGCCGTGGACAGCCGTCAGGTCAAGGACGGCTTTCTGTTCGCGGCGCTGCCGGGGACGCGCGTGCATGGGGGCGAATTCATCCAATATGCCCTGCGTATGGGGGCTGCCGCCATCCTGACCGATGCCGAGGGCGCGCGGATCGCCGCTGATGAACTGGCCGCCTCGGACGCCGCCCTGGTGGTGGTGCAGGACCCGCGCCAGACGCTGGCCTACAGCGCCGCATTGTGGTTCGGAGCGCAGCCGCGCACCATGGTGGCGGTCACCGGCACCAACGGCAAGACCTCGATTTCGACCTTCGTGCGCCAGATCTGGACCGAGCTGGGCCACATGGCCGTCAATCTCGGCACTACAGGAGTCGAAGGCGCCTGGACGGCACCGCTGGCCCATACCACGCCCGAACCCATCACCCTGCATCGCTGTCTGGCCGAGGCCGCCGAGGCGGGCGTGACCCACGCCGCGATGGAGGCCTCGTCGCATGGGCTGGACCAGCGCCGGCTGGACGGCGTGCATTTGACGGCGGCGGGGTTTTCGAATTTCACCCAGGATCACCTGGACTATCACGCGACGTTCGAGGCGTATTTCGCCGCCAAGGCCGGCCTGTTCGACCGGGTTCTGCCGCAGGACGGAACGGCGGTCATCAACATGGATGACCCGAAAGGGGGCGCGATCCGTGATATCGCGCAAGCACGCGGTCAGACAGTTCTGACCGTGGGCAGCGGGGATGTCGACCTTTGCCTTTTGAACCAACGGTTTGACGCCACCGGGCAGGATTTGCGCTTTGCCTGGCGCGGCAAGACCTTCCAGACCCGGCTGAACCTGATCGGCGGGTTTCAGGCGGAAAACGTTCTGCTGGCCTGCGGATTGGTCATCGCCAGCGGAGACGAGGCTGAACATGTCTTCGACACCCTGCCGCATCTGACTACGGTGCGGGGGCGGATGCAGTTGGCGGCGACCCGCAGCAACGGGGCGGCGGTATTCGTCGATTACGCGCACACGCCCGACGCCGTAGCCACCGCGTTGCAGGCGCTGCGCCCGCATGTGATGGGCCGGTTGATCGCCATCGTCGGCGCGGGCGGCGACCGGGATGCGACCAAGCGCCCGCTGATGGGCCGCGCCGCGGCCGAGAACGCCGATATCGTCTTTGTCACCGACGACAACCCGCGCTCGGAAGACCCCGCCGCCATCCGCGCCGCGGTGATGGCCGGGGCCCCCGACGCGACCGAGGTTGCCGACCGGGCCGAAGCCATCCTGCGCGGCATAGATGCATTGCAACCGGGCGATGCGCTGCTGATCGCGGGCAAGGGGCACGAGACCGGGCAGATCGTGGGTGACCAGGTTCTGCCGTTCGATGACGTGGAACAGGCTAACATCGCCGTGGCCGCACTGGACGGGAGGGTCGCATGACACTCTGGACTGCATCCGAGGCCGCCGCCGCGACGGGTGGACAGGCCACGACCGATTGGCAGGCGCGCGGCGTATCCATCGATACGCGCACGCTGCAACCGGGCGACCTGTTCGTGGCGTTGAAGGCGGCGCGCGACGGGCATGATTTCGTGGCGCAGGCGCTGGAAAAGGGGGCCGCCGCCGCGCTGGTCTCGCGGGTGCCCGATGGTGTGGCCCACGATGCGCCACTGTTGATCGTCAATGACGTACAGACCGCGCTCGAGGCGCTGGGCCGCGCCGCCCGTGACCGGTGCAAGGCCCGCGTGGTCGGGGTGACGGGCAGTGTCGGCAAGACCTCGACCAAGGAGATGCTGGCGACCATCCTGTCGGATCAGGGCCGCACCCATGCCAGCGTCGCCAGCTACAACAACCATTGGGGTGTACCGCTGACTCTGGCCCGGATGCCGCGCGACACCGAATATGCGGTGATCGAGATCGGCATGAACCACCCCGGCGAAATTGCACCCCTCGCGCGGCAGGCCCGCCCGCATGTGGCGCTGGTCACCACGGTCGCCGCGGTTCACCTTGAGGCGTTCGAGTCTGTTGCCGGCATAGCCCACGAAAAGGCCGCCATCTTCGAAGGATTGGAGGCCGGCGGCGCCGCAATCGTAAACGCCGACCTGGATCATACCGACATCCTACGCACCTGCGCCGCCCGACATGGCGCTGTGATCGTGGATTTCGGCCGCACCGCGTCGGATTACCGTTTGATTGACGTGACCCAGTCGCCCACAGACATCCACGTGACCGCCGAGGCCTTCGGCCGACCTATTTCCTTCGACGTGCAATCGGCGGGGACGCATTTTGCCATGAACGGCCTGGGCGCGCTTGCCGCCTGTGTCGCGCTAGGTGTCGATCTGGACGCGGCCATTGCCGGCCTGGCCAAATGGGCGCCGGTTACAGGGCGGGGCGTGCGCGAGATGGTGACATTGCCGGACGGCGGGCAGATCGAACTGCTGGATGACAGTTACAACGCCAATCCGACCTCGATGGCGGCGGCGCTGGATGTGCTGGCGGCGGCGCAGGGCGCACGGCGCATCGCCTTTCTGGGCGACATGAAGGAGCTGGGATCACAAGAGCGCGCCATGCACGCAGGGCTGGCGGATGTGCCTGCCATGGTACGGATCGACAAGGTGCATTGCATCGGGCCGCTGATGCAGGCGCTGCACGAGGCCTTGCCCGAGGGCAAGCGTGGCCTGTGGTTCGAAACCAGCGCCGAAATGGCCCGGCATCTACCGGGTCTGGTTCAGGCGGGCGATGCGGTTCTGGCAAAGGGCTCGCTCAGCATGGCGCTGGCACGGATTGTTGACGGGCTGCGGAAAATGGGGCAAGTGGGCGCGCTTGACGCATGACCACCCATGACCGCCGTGTGAGAAAGGCTTTTGGATGCTGTATTGGTTGACCGCCCTGTCGGATGGAGGGGATTTTTTCAACCTCTTCCGCTATATCACGTTCCGCGCAGGCGGCGCCTTTCTGACGGCACTGATCTTTGGCTTTCTATTCGGCAAGCCGTTGATCAACGTCCTGCGCCGGAAACAGGGCAAGGGCCAGCCGATCCGCGATGATGGCCCCGAAGGGCATTTCTCCAAAGCTGGCACACCCACGATGGGCGGGCTGCTGATCGTGGGGGCACTGGTGACGTCGACCCTGTTGTGGGCGCGTTGGGACAACCCCTATGTCTGGATGGTTCTGTTCGTCACGCTGGCCTATGCGGCCATCGGATTTGCGGACGACTATGCCAAGGTGTCCAAGCAGAATACCAAGGGCGTTTCCGGCAGGATGCGCCTGGCTTTGGGCATCATCATCGCCGCGCTGGCCGCGCTGTGGGCGACTCTGCACCACCCGGAGATGCTGCAGAACCAGTTGGCCGTGCCGATCTTCAAGGACACGCTGATCAATCTGGGTATCTTCTACATTCCGTTCTCGATCGTGGTGATCGTGGGGGCGGCGAATGCCGTTAACCTGACCGACGGGCTGGACGGGCTGGCCATCATGCCCGCGATGATCGCGGCCTCGACCTTGGGCGTGATCGCCTATGCGGTGGGTCGCGTCGACTTTACCGAATATCTGGACGTGCACTATGTTCCCGGCACGGGTGAGATCCTGATCTTCACCGCCGCGCTGTTTGGCGGCGGGCTTGGGTTTCTGTGGTACAACGCGCCGCCCGCCGCGGTGTTCATGGGGGATACCGGATCACTGGCTTTGGGCGGCGCACTGGGCGCCATCGCGGTCGCCACCAAGCACGAGCTGGTTCTGGCCATCGTCGGCGGCCTGTTCGTGGTCGAGGCGTTGAGCGTGATCATCCAGGTGCTGTATTACAAACGCACCGGGCGGCGGGTGTTCCTGATGGCGCCGATCCATCACCACTATGAGAAAAAAGGCTGGGCCGAACCGACCATCGTGATCCGATTCTGGATCATCTCGCTGATCTTGGCGATGATCGGTCTGGCGACGCTGAAAGTACGGTAAGGCTCCCGCCGGGCGCAGCAGGCCTGCGGCCCGCCTGTACCCGTTGGGCCCGGCTCGCGCCAAGGGCGCGAGCCTGACGCCGCCCTTGCCAAGGGTCAATTCTTCGGTACAGGGTGGCGGCGCATTGGCAGATGGAAGAAGGTGCGCGGCATGATCCCGGTCGAAGGGTTTTCAGGACATAAGGTTGCGGTTCTGGGGCTGGGGCGGTCGGGCCTGGCCACGGCGCACGCATTGCGGGCTGGTGGGGCCGAGCCGGTGTGCTGGGATGACAACCCTGCCGCGCGCGAAAAGGCCGAGGACGCGGGGTTCATGTGTCAGGACCTGCGACGGCAGGGCGCCTTTGACGCGATCGCCACCTTGATCGTTTCGCCCGGCATTCCCCATCTTTATCCTGAACCGAACCCGGTTGTTGCCGCCGCACTGCAGGCTGGCGTACCGGTCGACAATGACATTGGTCTGTTCTTCCGCTCGTTGGGCGGTGCCGAATGGGACAAGTTCGATGTGCCGCCGCGTGTGGTCGCCGTCACCGGTTCGAACGGGAAATCGACCACGGCCGCGCTGATCCACCACATCCTGACCCAGTCGGGGCGCGAGGCGCAACTGGCGGGCAATATCGGGCGCGGGGTGCTGGATATCGAGCCCGGCGGCGATGGATCGGTGGTGGTGCTGGAACTTTCCAGCTATCAAACCGAGCTGGCGCGTGCGCTGACGCCCGACGTGGCGGTGTTCACCAATCTCTCGCCCGACCATCTGGACCGGCACGGGGGCATGGGCGGCTATTTCGCCGCCAAACGCCGCCTGTTCTCCGAAGGCGGTCCCGACCGCGCCGTGATCGGCGTGGACGAGATCGAAGGCGCGTTTTTGGCAGGGCAACTTGCCGAAGGGCCGGGCGACGACCGGGTGATCCGCGTCTCGGTGGCGCGCAAATTGGCCGGCCCGGGCTGGCAGGTCTTTGCCCGCAAGGGGTTCCTGTCGGAATACCGCAAAGGGCGGCAGGCCGCTTCGATCGACCTGCGCGGCATCAAGGGCCTGCCCGGCACCCACAACCATCAAAATGCGTGTTCGGCCTATGCCGCCTGCCGCGCGCTGGGGCTGGCGCCCAAGATGATCGAGGACGCGATGCACAGCTATCCGGGTCTGCCGCACCGCAGCCAGATCATCGCTGAGGCGAATGGCGTGACCTTCGTAAACGATTCCAAGGCCACCAATGTCGACAGCGCGGTCAAGGCTCTGGGCGCGTTCAAGAAGATCCGCTGGATCTGCGGCGGGCTTGAGAAAGAGGGCGGCATTGCCGCGCTGAACGACGCGACCGACGAGGTTCTGTGCGCCTATGTGATCGGGCGGGAGGCGGCCGCGTTCGCCATGCAGTTGTCGGTCGAAACCCGCGTCTGCACCACCATGGCCGAGGCGGTGGAGCAGGCCATGTGCGACGCCGCGCCGGGTGAAACTGTACTGCTAGCCCCCGCGGCGGCCAGTTTCGACCAGTACGACAATTTTGAACAGCGCGGCGATGATTTCGTGGCGCAGGTGAAACAGCGGTTGTGATCCCGACATTTGCAATGAACCGCCGATTGCGCCAAGGTGAACCGCCATCGGCTTGACGCGCCTCAAAAATCCAGATTTGCGTCAGGCGAAACAGACACGAGGTCAAAACGATGCCGAACCGTAAGCTTTCCCTGATCCTGCCCGCGCTTCTGACTGTGGCGGCCTGCGCCGATGTCGGCGCGAACTACCAGCCTATCGTCGATGGTCCGGTCAGCCCCAACTACAACGCTGACCTGGCCCAGTGTCAGGCCCTTGCGCGCCAGCAGGGCACCGTCGACGCCAATACCGCGCGCAGTGCCGCGGTCGGTGCGGCCGGGGTGGCCGGCACCAAGGCCATCATCGACGACAGCGCCAGCGATCTGGGCCGTGCGGCCGTGGCCGGTGCATTGGTGGGCGCGGGCGCCAGCGCCATCTCGAACACGCAAAAGCAGGAAGTCATCGTGCGCAACTGTATGCGCGGCCGCGGCTACAACGTCGTAGGCTAAACGCGAGCGGCGATTGCTTTTCCGGCGGCGTGGCCCGAGGACCACGCCCACTGAAAATTGTATCCGCCTAGCCATCCGGTGACATCCACCGCTTCGCCAATCGCAAAGAGGCCGGGGACATCCCTGGCCTCCATCGTTTTGGACGACAGGCCATCCGTGTCGATGCCGCCCAAGGTGACCTCGGCGGTGCGGTACCCCTCGGTGCCCGAGGGGGTCAGCACCCAGTCGGACAGCGCATCGGTCAGTGCCTGCAGTGCCGCATCCGATTGATCGGCCAGGTTGCCGGGCATCGGGATGTGGGTGCTCAGATACTCGACCAGGCGGGCGGGCAGGTGACGTGCCAGTGCGGTGGTCAGTGCCTTGCGGCCCGCGCTTTGCCGCCGCGCGCGGAGCAGGTCCAACAGGGACAACTCGGGGATCAGGTTGACCCGGATCGCCTCGCCCTCGCGCCAGTACGAGGAGAGTTGCAGCACCGCTGGCCCGCTCAGGCCGCGATGGGTGAACAGCAGCGCCTCTTCGAAACTTGCGCGCGTATTCGACAGTCGCGCGGGGACGGAAACTCCGGACAGGTCCTTGAACCGCCCATCCGGAAAGGTGAACGGCACCAAGGCCGCGCGGGTTTCTGTCACGCGCAGGCCGAACTGTGCAGCAATGTCATAGGCCAGCCCAGTCGCACCCATCTTGGGGATGGATTTGCCCCCTGTGGCCACCACCAGGTTGGCACAGCTCAGGTCGTGCCGCGCGCCCTCGCGCTCGACCGATAGGGAAAATCCGGTTTCGGTCTTTCGCAGATCGCGCAGCGACGTATGCAACCACAGCTCGGCGCCCGCGCGGTCCATCTCGGCCAGCAGCATGGCGATGATCTGCTTCGATGAGCCGTCGCAGAACAGCTGCCCCAGCGTCTTTTCATGCCAGGCGATGCCGTGGCGGCCTACGAGGTCGATGAAGTCCCACTGGGTGTATCGTGCCAGGGCCGATTTGCAGAAATGCGGGTTCTGCGACAGAAAGTTCTGCGGCCCGGCGTGGAGGTTGGTAAAGTTGCACCGCCCACCGCCCGAGATGCGGATCTTTTCCCCCGGCGCCTTGGCGTGGTCGATCACCAGTACACGACCGCCACAATGGGCGGCGCACATCATGCCGGCGGCTCCTGCGCCCAGTATGATCGTGTCAAATCGCATCCCCTGCCCTTGGCGCGGATTGACGCCAATGACAAGAGGAAGAGGCTGGCCTGAGGTGCATTTTCCCTGTAGACTCTTGAACAGATCCCGAAAACGGGACGGTAACGAGGCAGATAGTGGCGGTATCTCATGACTGAGATGGTGTATGGCGCGGTCCAGGACCAGCGCGGTGAACCGATCCTTCCGAAATGGTGGCGGACGATTGACCGCTGGACGATGTCCTGCGTGCTGATCCTGTTTGCGATCGGGCTTTTGCTGGGGCTGGCCTCATCGCCGCCGCTGGCGCAGCGCAACGGGTTCGATCCGTTCCACTATGTCGAGCGGCAGGCGTTGTTTGGATCGCTGGCGCTGATCGCAATGCTGCTGACCTCGATGATGTCGCCCACGTTGGTGCGACGGCTGGCGGTTCTGGGCTTTCTGGCGGCCTTCGTGGCGCTGGCCTTTCTGCCGATCTTCGGGACCGATTTCGGCAAGGGGGCGGTGCGCTGGTATTCGCTGGGCTTCGCCTCGGTCCAACCGTCCGAGTTTCTGAAGCCCGGCTTCATCGTCGTGGCCGCCTGGCTGCTGGCCGCGGCGCAAGAAATCAACGGTCCGCCGGGGCGGCTGTGGTCCTTCGCGCTGTGCCTGTCGATCGTGGGCATGCTGGTGATGCAGCCTGATTTCGGTCAGGCCTGTCTAATCCTGTTCGGCTGGGGCGTGATGTATTTTGTGGCCGGTGCGCCGATGTTTCTGCTGTTGGGTATGGCGGGGGCGGTCGTCTTGGGTGGCATGTTCGCCTACGCCAATTCCGAACATTTCGCCCGGCGCATCGATGGTTTCCTGAACCAGGAAGTCGATCCCACCACCCAGTTGGGTTATGCCACCAACGCCATCCGAGAGGGCGGCCTGTTCGGCGTTGGCGTGGGAGAGGGGCAGGTAAAATGGTCGCTGCCCGATGCGCATACCGATTTCATCATCGCCGTGGCGGCCGAGGAATACGGCCTGATCCTGGTGCTGATCATCATCGCGCTTTATGCGCTGATCGTCGTGCGCTCGCTGCTGCGGCTGATGCGCGAACGTGACATGTTCATCCGTCTGGCGGGCACCGGTCTGGCCTGCATGTTCGGTGTGCAGGCGATGATCAACATGGGCGTCGCCGTGCGCCTGCTGCCGGCCAAGGGCATGACGCTGCCCTTCGTCAGCTATGGCGGCTCGTCGCTGATCGCGGGCGGCATCGCGCTGGGCATGCTTCTGGCCTTCACCCGCACCCGCCCACAGGGCGAACTGGGCGACATTCTGCGCGGACGGAGCTGATGACCAACCCTTATTTGCTGATCGCGGCTGGCGGAACCGGGGGCCACATGTTCCCCGCTCAGGCGCTTGCTGAGGCCATGGTGAACAAGGGTTGGCGCGTGCGCCTGTCCACCGACGCGCGCGGCGCGCGCTATACGGGCGGTTTCCCGCATTCTACCGAGATTGTCGAGGTGTCCTCGGCCACATTCGCCCGCGGCGGGCTGGCGGCCAAGGCGCTGGCCGGTCCCCGGATCGCGGCCGGAGTTGCCGGGATGACGGCCCAGTTGCTGCGCAACAGGCCGGACGTGGTGGTGGGGTTCGGCGGCTACCCGTCGATCCCGGCGCTGAGCGCGGCGGTGATGCTGCGTCTGCCCCGCATGATCCACGAACAAAACGGCGTTCTGGGGCGTGTGAACCAGCTGTTCGCCACCCGCGTTGCGCATGTGGCCTGCGGCGTCTGGCCCACCGACCTGCCAGAGGGCGCCCACGGTATCCACACCGGCAACCCCGTCCGGGCCGCCGTGCTGGAGCGCGCCGCCGCGCCTTACATCCCGCCCGGAGATTACCCGATGTCGGTGCTCGTGATGGGCGGCAGCCAGGGCGCCCGCATCCTCAGCGACGTGGTCCCCGGCGCCATCGCGGCACTGCCCGAGAGCCTGCGCCAGTATATCCGTGTTTCGCACCAAGCGCGCGAAGAGGATGTCGAGCGGGTCACCGCCTTCTACGCCGACCATGGTATTTTGGCCGAGGTCCAGCCTTTTTTCCAAGACGTGCCTCGCCGTATGTCCGAGGCGCAATTGGTGATCAGCCGCTCGGGTGCGTCGAGCGTGGCTGACATCTCGGTGATCGGGCGGCCCTCGGTCCTGATCCCCTTTGCTGCCGCAGCAGGCGATCACCAGACCGCTAATGCGCGCGGGCTGGTACAGGCGGGCGCGGCGATCATGATCCCCGAAAAGGCCCTTGACGTTCCCGCCCTGACCGAGCAAATCGCACTGGTTCTGACCAACCCCGAAGCCGCACAGAAAATGGCCCATGCCGCCCTGTCTGTCGGGGCGCCCGACGCGACCGAGCGTCTGGTGGCCCTTGTCGAACAGCTGGCGCAGAAGGAGACCCCATGAATCCAGCAACCAAACTGCCGCAGGATGTCGGACCGATCCATTTCGTGGGCATCGGCGGCATCGGGATGTCGGGCATTGCCGAAGTGCTGCTGAACCTTGGGTATCAGGTGCAGGGATCCGACCTTAAAGCCTCGAAGATCACCGACCGTCTGGCGTCGCTGGGGGCTGAGATTTTTGTGGGTCAGCGGGCTGAAAACCTCGACAATGCCGCGGTGGTTGTCGTTTCGACCGCGATCAAGCCGGGCAACCCAGAACTGGACGGCGCCCGTGCATTGGGCCTGCCGGTGGTGCGCCGTGCCGACATGCTGGCCGAGCTGATGCGGCTGAAATCCAACATTGCCATCGCCGGTACCCACGGCAAGACCACGACCACCACGATGATGGCCGAGCTGATGGTGGCGGGCGATTTCGACCCAACCGTCATCAACGGCGGCGTAATCCATGCTTACGGCTCGAACGCGCGGATGGGGCAGGGCGAATGGATGGTGGTCGAGGCCGACGAATCCGACGGCTCGTTCAACCGGCTGCCCGCGACCATCGCCATCGTGACCAATATCGACCCTGAGCACATGGAGCATTGGGGCGATTTCGACCGGCTGCGCGCGGGCTTTCACGATTTCGTCTCGAACATCCCGTTTTACGGTCTGGCGGTGTGCTGCACCGACCATGCCGAGGTTCAGGCACTGGTGGGCCGCATCACCGACCGCCGCGTGCGCACTTATGGGTTCAACGCCCAGGCCGACGTGCGTGCGGTCAACCTGACCTACAAGGGCGGCATTGCGCATTTCGACATCCACCTGCAATACGAGGACACGGTGATCGAGGGTTGCACCCTCCCGATGCCGGGCGATCACAACGTCTCGAACGCGCTGTCGGCCGTGGCCGTGGCACGTCATCTGGGCATGAAAACCGCTGAAATCCGCGATGCGCTGGCCAATTTCGGCGGCGTCAACCGCCGCTTTACCAAGGTGGGCGAGGTGAACGGCGTCACCATCATCGACGATTACGGCCACCACCCGGTGGAAATCGCGGCGGTGCTCAAGGCCGCGCGTCAGGCGACCGAAGGCCGTGTGATCGCCGTGCATCAGCCGCACCGCTATTCGCGTCTGTCTAACCTGTTCGACGATTTCTGCGCCTGTTTCAACGACGCCGATGTCGTGGCCATTGCCGAGGTCTTCTCTGCCGGTGAGGATCCGATCGAAGGCGCCAGCCGCGATGATCTGGTGCAGGGCCTGATCCGTCACGGCCACCGCCACGCGCGCGCGCTGCTGGACGAAGGCGACCTGGAGCGTCTGGTACGCGAGCAGGCCCGGCCCGGCGACATGGTCGTCTGCCTGGGCGCGGGCACCATCAGTGCCTGGGCCAATGCGCTGCCTGACCGGCTGAAGGTAAAACAAGCCGTTTGACGTTAGCAGGCATTTGGGTGCACAACTTGCGGATGTGTTCCTGCCCTGGCATGTGACTCATTTGCGGAGAGAGCCATGGATTATTCCGTTTTCTTTGCCGCCCTTTGGGTGATCTGCGCCACTGTCGTGGCGCTGTTGCCGATGCGCCTGCAATTTCCGCCGGGCATCGTACTACTGATCTGCGCACCAGTTCTGATCGTCTGGCTTGGCGTGGCCCATGGCTGGTTGATCGGAGCGCTGGCCTTTGCCGGGTTCGTATCGATGTTCCGCAACCCCATCCGGTATTACTGGCGAAAATGGTCGGGCCGCGAGGTGGGGCAATGAGTTGGTCGATCGCACTGGCCGCCCTGTGGGGCGTCGCCGCCAATGTGCTGGCCATGATCCCCAGCAAGGACAACCACTGGACCCGCGCCTATGCGCTGATCGCGGTGGGCATCCCGATCCTGGGCTATGTCACTTACGAAAACGGCCCGTGGGTCGGCCTGTTCGTTCTGGCCGCCGGCATGTCGGTGCTGCGTTGGCCCGTGATCTACCTTGGGCGATGGCTGCGGCGGCGGATTTGAACCTGCGTCTTGGAACGGGCTTGCCACGCCCCACCGAATCCGCGATCTAGCCTCAATGACCACTTTGCCAACGCCTCAAGGCCGCCTGACGCCGGACCGACCTCTGAACGACCTCACCTGGCTGCGTGTTGGCGGCCCGGCGGATTATCTGTTTCAGCCGGCTGCCCTTCAGGATTTGCAGGCTTTCCTGCGAGATCTTCCGTCCGAGGTGCCGGTGTTCCCGATGGGCGTCGGCTCGAATCTGATCGTCCGCGACGGCGGGCTGCGGGCCGTGGTGATCCGACTGGGGCGCGGCTTCAACTGCATCTCGGTCGAAGGCACCACAGTTACCGCAGGGGCGGCCGCACTGGATGCGCATGTCGCGCGCAAGGCGGCGGATGCGGGGGTGGACCTCACCTTTCTGCGCACCATTCCCGGTTCCATCGGTGGGGCCGTGCGGATGAATGCCGGTTGCTACGGCAGCTATACGGCGGATGTTCTGAAATCGGCCACCATCGTCACCCGGCAGGGCGAGTTGGTCGAGCTGACGCCGGCCGACCTGAACTTCCGCTATCGCCAGTCCGACCTGCCCGAGGGTGCGGTGTTGGTGTCGGCCACGTTCCAGGGCCCGGCGGGTGACCCGGCTGACCTGCACGCCCGGATGGAGGCGCAGTTGAAAAAGCGCGACGAGACCCAGCCCACCAAGGACCGCAGCGCCGGGTCGACCTTTCGCAATCCGGCCGGGTTTTCCTCGACCGGGCGGGCCGATGATGTGCACGACCTGAAGGCCTGGAAGGTGATCGACGACGCCGGAATGCGCGGCGCCCGACGCGGGGGCGCACAAATGAGCCCCAAGCACTCGAACTTCCTGATCAACACCGGAAACGCCACCGCCGCCGACCTCGAAGGGCTGGGCGAAGAGGTGCGAAAAAAGGTTTACGAAACAAGCGGGATCACGCTACAGTGGGAAATCATGCGGGTCGGTGATCCGCTGACAGATTAAAGCCCCGACCGTCAGACCAAAACAGGCAAATTCAGGCGACGGATCAAAGGCATAACGAAATACGGACCACCAGATAAGGTCCGGGGACATTGAGGCGCACGAACGTGGGTAGGTCGAGCAGGACAAACCCCAAAGTGGCGGTATTGATGGGCGGCCCCTCGGCGGAACGCGAGGTGTCTCTCAGCAGCGGGCGCGAATGCGCAGCCGCCCTTGTGGGAGAAGGGATCGAGGTCGTCGAACTGGACGCCGGTCCTGACCTTTGTGCGCGCTTGCAGGACATCAAGCCCGACGTTGTCTTCAACGCCTTGCATGGCCGCTGGGGTGAGGATGGTTGCGTGCAGGGTCTGCTGGAGTGGCTGCGAATTCCCTACACGCATTCCGGCGTGTTGGCTTCGGCGCTGGCCATGGACAAACAGCGTAGCAAAGAGGTATTCCGCGCGGCCGGCCTGCCGGTGGCCAACAGCTTGATCGTTCCGAAATCGGACGTGATGGCGGGACACGTCATGCCCGCGCCATATGTGGTCAAGCCCAACAACGAAGGATCGAGCGTTGGGATCTACCTTGTGTTCGAGGGGTCGAACGGCCCGCCGCAGCTGTCGGATGACATGCCCGAACAGGTCATGGTCGAGCAATACGTGGCCGGGCGCGAGCTGACGGTCACCGTGATGGGCGACCGCGCCCTGACCGTGACCGAGATCCTGACCGACGGCTGGTATGACTACGACGCCAAATACAAGCCCGGCGGGTCGCGCCACGTGCTGCCCGCCGATATCCCGCCGCGTATCTTCGAGCTGTGCATGGATTATGCCCTGCGCGCGCATCAGGTTTTGGGGTGCCGGGGCGTCAGTCGCACCGACTACCGCTGGGACGACGCCAAGGGCGAAGACGGCCTGTTCCTACTGGAGACCAACACCCAGCCGGGTATGACCCCCACCTCGCTGGTGCCTGAACAAGCCGCGCATCTGGGCATGACCTTCGGTCAGCTCTGCGGCTGGATGGTCGAGGACGCTTCATGCGATCGTTGACCGCCTCGCGCGCGCCAGACGTATATCGGCCCAAACCCCTTGCGGGGCCGGATGCAACATTTCAGGCTGGCGGCAATGCAAAGGCCCAGTCTGATCCCAAGCTGCGCCTGCGCGGTGGGCGTCTGTTCCGCCGTCGCACCGGGCGTGCCGATCCCGCCCCTTCGCGCCTCAGCTACCGTCTGCAGCGCTGGATGCTGACTCCAGGCATCCGGCGCGGCCTCAAGATCGGTCTGCCTCTGGGCGCTCTGGCCGCCGCCGTTGGTCTGTTCTTTGCCGACGAGACCCGGCGCGAAGCACTGACTGCGCAAGTCGACGGCGTAATCACCGCTTTCCAGGAACGTCCCGAATTCATGGTCAAGCTGATGGCGATCGACGGCGCGGGTTCCGACCTGTCCGATGACATTCGAGAGGTGGTGCCGCTCGATTTCCCCATCAGTTCGTGGGATCTGGATGTCGAGCAGATCCGCGACACGATCACCGGGCTGGATCCGGTGAAGTCGGCCAGCGTGCGGATCCGGCCGGGCGGTATCCTGCAGGTGGACGTGGTCGAGCGTCAGCCGGTCGTCGTATGGCGCACGCGCGAAGGCCTCGAGCTGCTGGACGAAACCGGCGCGCATGTGGCGTCGATCGCCCGCCGGACGGAGCGGCCCGATCTGCCGCTGATCGCGGGCGAGGGTGCTGACAAGCATGTGGCCGAGGCGCTGGAACTGCTGCGCACCGCGCGCGGCCTGGGCGACCGTGTGCGCGGCCTGCTGCGGGTGGGCGAACGGCGCTGGGATCTGGTTCTGGACCGCAACCAGCGCATCATGCTGCCGACCGAGCGCCCGGTGCGTGCGCTGGAGCGGGTTCTGGCAGTGAACGAGGTTCAGGATCTTCTGGAACGGGACGTGGCCGTGGTCGATATGCGGCTCGGGTCGCGCCCGACCATTCGGATGACCGAAGCCGCCAGCGCAGACTGGTGGAATACAAAAGTGACAACGGGTAACGGGCAGTGAATACGATGATGACCGATCTTTATCAGTCTCAGCGCGCGATGCGCCAGATGCGCCAGCAGGCCATGCAGCGGGGGGTGGTCGCGATCCTCGATGTGGGGACATCCAAGATTGCCTGCCTCGTGCTGCGGTTCGACGGGACCGGTCGGCTGAGCGAGGACAATTCGATCGGCTCGCTGGCCGGGCAGACCGGGTTTCGGGTCATCGGCGCGGCCACCACCCGGTCGCGTGGGGTGCGGTTCGGCGAGATCACGGCCATGCAGGAAACCGAACGCGCCATCCGCACAGCGCTGCAGGCGGCGCAGAAGATGGCCGACATCCGGGTCGATCACGTGATCGCCTGTTTCTCGGGGGCCAATCCGCGCTCGTATGGACTGGACGCGCAGGTGGACCTGGACGGGCACGAGGTCACCGAGGCCGAGATCGGTCGCGTTCTGAATGCTTGCGACGTGCCCGACTATGGGGCGGGGCGCGAGGTGCTGCATGCCCAGCCGGTGAATTTCGCGCTCGACAACCGCTCGGGCTTGATCGACCCGCGCGGGCAGATGGGGCAGACGCTGGCCGTGGACATGCACATGCTGACCGTCGATGCGGTCGCCATCCAGAACCTGGTGCGCTGCATCAAGCGGTGCGATCTGGAGTTGGCGGGCATTGCCAACTCGGCTTATGTGTCGGGAATTTCGGCGCTGGTCGAGGACGAGCAGGAACTGGGCGCCGCCTGTATCGACATGGGCGGTGGATCGACCGGCGTGTCGATCTTCATCAAAAAACACATGATCTATGCCGACAGCGTACGCATGGGCGGCGATCACGTCACCAGTGACATTTCGATGGGGCTGGGGGTCTCGACCACCATCGCCGAACGGATCAAGACCTTCAATGGCGGCGTTCATGCCACTGGCGCCGATGACCGCGACATGATCGACATCGGCGCGGACACCGGCGACTGGGAACACGACCGACGCACCGTCAGCCGTGCCGAACTGATCGGCATCATGCGCCCCCGCGTCGAAGAGATTCTGGAAGAGGTCCGCCTGCGGCTGGACGCCGCCGGGTTCGACCACATGCCCAGCCAGCAGATCGTGTTGACCGGAGGAGGCAGCCAGATTCCCGGCCTCGATGGGCTGGCCAGCCGCATTCTGGGCCAGCGGGTCCGCCTGGGGCGGCCTCTGCGGGTGCACGGCCTGCCGCAATCGGCCACGGGGCCCGGCTTTTCCTCGGCGGTCGGATTGGCCCTGTTTGCCGCGCATCCGCAGGACGAATGGTGGGATTTCGAAACCCCGGTCGACAGCTCGGCCGTGCGCCCGTTCCGCCGTGCCGTGCGCTGGTTCAAGGACAACTGGTAAGGATGCTCAGCCCGGCCAGGCAAAGCTTCTGGCCGAGCGCATCATAGCCTCCATCGGGGGCGAGAATTTGCGGCCGGGAACGGTGATCATCGCCACCTCCCGGCTCACCTCGGGCTCAGTCAGCGGGCGCTGGACGAGGCCGGGCAGAGTCACCGAATATTCCGGCATGAAGGCAAAACCGATCCCGGCCAGAACCATCGCCTGCACCCAGTCCTCGCGTTCCGAACGAAACCGGGCATACAGCTCGACCCCCTTCGAATCGCAGACCGACATGACCATTTCGCGCAGTTCGCAGGCCAGCCGGTCGACGTAGTCCTGCCCCGAAAGCTCGGCCAGCGTTATGGCGTTCTTGCGCTGCAGCCGGTGCTCGGGCGGCAGAACCACCACGTAGCGTTCGGAATAGAGAGGGTGGACGCGGAACCTGTCGCGGATGTCGTCGCCCGCCGTCATCACCACCGCGTCCAGCTCGTCATCGGCCAGAAGGCTCTCCAACTCCGATACTGGGGCTTCCCTGACCGCCAGTTCCATGCCGGGGTGGTCGTGCTTGAAGGCGGCCAGAAATCGCGCCAGCCGCACATGCCCGATCGTCGGCATCACGCCAAGGCGGATCGGTGTCTTTTCCAGCAGGCAAAAGTTGCGGGCCAGAACCCGCGTGGCCTCGGTCTCTTCGAGGATGTGTTCGAGATGCGGCAGCATCGAACGGCCGAACTCGCTGAGCAGGATGCGCCGCCCCTCGCGGTGAAATACCGGCGCGCCCAGCTCCTCCTCCAGCGCCTTGATGCCCTTGGTCAGCGCCGGTTGCGACACGTCGCATTCCTCGGCCGCCTTGGTGAAATTAAGCGTCCGCGCCGCGGTCAGGACATAGCGGATCTGGGACATCTCCATGGCAACCCTCCCCTTGAAAACCACAGGGCAAGGATACAACACCCGGGCCAAACCGTCAGTTATCGAATGATAACGGTGCGCCCATAGTCCCGTGCGCCGGGTTCTGTTGAAATGCCCTCATTGACAGAAACGGTTTGTGAGAGGAGCACGAAATGCCTGTATTCATGGTGGAAAGAAATCTCAAGGGCATCAGCATGGAGGACCTCGCAGGCGCGCAGAAGGCAGCGATCGGGACGGCCGAGACCATGCGCGCCGGCGGTGACCAGATCCGCTATATCCGCTCGACCTTCTCGCCGGGCGACGGCCGTTGCATGTGCCTGTTCGAAAGCGACACGCCCGCCCAGGTGGCGCGGCTCAATGACACCGCTGGCCTGCCATATACCCAGATCGTCGAGGCGCTGGACCTGACTCCCTGAAAAATCAACGATGTGCGGCGGTTTTCGCCGCGCATTTTACCCGATTGCACGGTGACAGGATCAAGAGGCCGTGTTAGAGATTCACTCAGCACCCGGACAAGAGGTGCAGACCGAAGGCCGAGCAGGCTTTCTGAGAGTTCGGATACGTGACCTCCTCCCGCAACCCGGCGTTGCGGGCCGTTGGCGTGTTGTGTTGCCTCAGCTTCAACCCGCAACATCTGCCAGAGTCGGCGAAATACTGCAAGCGCGGGTCTGTTTTCTTCCATATTTTGTGGCAATTTTGCGTTTTTGGCGTGACGTTTGCCAATTCGGATTGTAGGATTGCAGGTGGATAGGCAAGAAAATCCCGCATTGGCGGACATATAACAGGCGGACAGAGCATGACATTAAATCTTTCGATGCCCGGGCAGGATGAACTGAAGCCACGGATCACGGTATTTGGCGTTGGCGGGGCAGGCGGCAATGCCGTCAACAACATGATTGAAAAGCAACTCGACGGCGTGGATTTCGTGGTGGCCAACACGGACGCGCAGGCACTGCAGCAAAGCCGCTCTTCGGCGCGGGTGCAGTTGGGCATCAAGGTGACCGAGGGGTTGGGCGCGGGCGCCCGGGCTTCAGTGGGTGCCGCCGCCGCCGAAGAAAGCATCGAGCAGATTGTCGATCACCTGGCCGGCGCGCATATGTGCTTCATCACCGCCGGTATGGGCGGGGGCACCGGCACCGGCGCCGCTCCGATCATCGCGCAGGCCGCGCGTGAACTGGGCGTGCTGACCGTGGGCGTGGTGACTAAACCCTTCCAGTTCGAGGGCGCCAAGCGCATGCGTCAGGCCGAGGACGGCGTCGAGGCGCTGCAGAAGGTTGTTGACACGCTGATCATAATCCCCAACCAGAACCTGTTCCGTCTGGCCAACGAAAAGACCACGTTCACCGAGGCTTTCTCGATGGCCGATGACGTGCTGTACCAGGGCGTCAAGGGCGTGACCGACCTGATGGTACGTCCGGGCCTGATCAACCTCGACTTCGCCGACGTCCGCGCGGTGATGGACGAAATGGGCAAGGCCATGATGGGTACCGGCGAGGCCGAGGGCGAAGACCGCGCCATCCAGGCCGCCGAAAAGGCCATCGCCAACCCGCTGCTGGACGAAATCAGCCTCAAGGGCGCCAAAGGTGTTCTGATCAACATCACCGGCAGCCATGACCTGACCCTGTTCGAACTGGACGAGGCCGCCAACCGCATCCGCGAGGAAGTGGACCCCGAGGCCAACATCATCGTCGGCTCCACTCTGGACCCCGAGATGGAAGGCAAGATGCGCGTATCGGTCGTGGCCACCGGCATCGACGCCAGCGACAGCGCCGCCGAGGCTCCGGCGCCGCGCCGGTCGATGGCAGCGCCGCTGAGCCGCGCCACCTCGGCCGAGCAGGAAGTCCCTGAAGTCGAGGCCCAGCCGCGTCCGGCCGAAGTTGCCGAGGCGGCCGAGAACATCGCGCCGACCCTGTTCGAGTCGATCGAGGAAGTAGAGTTCAAAGAGAGCTTCTACGACTCGGGCACCGAAACCGCGTCGGATGACGATGATCTTCCGCCGCCGGCCTACCAGCCAAGCGCAGCCGAAACCGGGCCGGTGCCCCAGCCGGTCGAAGCCGCAGCCGATCCGGTGCATTCACATGCGCCGGGCACCCCTTCGCCGCAGGCCATGCAGCGGTTGCAGGCCGCGGTCCAGAAAGTGCCGAGCGAGTCGCAGCGCCTGAACGCGCAGCGTCCGCAGGCGTCGGCACAACCGCCGCGCCCTGCGGCTGAGGAGCGGCCGCGTTTCGGCTTCAACCGCCTGATCGATCGGATGACCGGACATGCCTCGGACACCCCCGCGCAACCTGTCCGTCAGCAGCCCGCATTGCGCCAGACTGACGCCACGGCACCTGCGCAAGACGCGGCCGACCCGGATCAGGAACGGATCGAGATACCGGCCTTCCTGCGGCGTCAGGCCAACTGATCGCGGTAACAAATTCTGTGGAAGGGTCGCCGGTTGGCGACCCTTTATTTTTAGTTTTCAGATATTTACACGCGGATCGGCAGGCTTTTGCCGATCGTTCGCAAAACTGTTTCATTCGGTTACAAAGAGTGAGTTGAGGTGCTTCCGGTGCTTCCTTAACTGAGTGGCAACACGGCCGTTTCGGGTCGGACACCGCTCACAGAGGTCCCATTTGCAACAGACGCTCAAATCTTCGGTCACGTTCAAAGGCGTGGGTTTGCATAGCGGCAAGCCCGCGACGATGGTTCTTAAGCCGGCTGCCGCCGGGCACGGTATTTGGTTCAAGCGGACCGATATCGAACTGGGCAATGCAATGATCCCGGCGATCTATGACGTTGTTGAGCGGACCCAGCTGTGCACGCGGTTGGTCAATGATGCGGGCGTCTCGGTGTCTACTGTTGAACATATCATGGCAGCCTTGGCCGGATGCGGCATCCACAATGCCCTGATCGAGATCGACGGCCCCGAAGTCCCGATCATGGATGGATCGTCGATTGAATTCGTGCGCGGCATCATGTCCAAGGGTGTACGCCGCCAGGCCAGCCCCGTTCTGGCTTACGAGGTGCTCAAGCCGGTCGTCGCCGAGCGCGAGGGCGCGCGGGCGTCGATCCGTCCGGCGGACGGCTTGATCATCGAGTTCCACATCGATTTCGAAGACGTGGCCATCGGACGGCAGACCAAGATTCTTGACATGCGCAACGGTGCCTTTGCCCGCGAACTTTCCGACTGTCGCACGTTCTGTCGCCGCTCGGATGTCGAAGCGATGCGCGAAAACGGTCTGGCTCTGGGTGGCACACTGGACAACGCTGTCGTGGTGCAGGGCGACTCGGTTCTGACTCCGGGCGGCTTCCGCCGTGCGGACGAAGCCGTGCGTCACAAGATGCTGGATGCGCTGGGGGATCTGTATCTGGCCGGCGGCCCGATCTTCGGCCATTTCGTCGGCGAGAAATCCGGCCACGCGATGACCAACACCCTACTCCGCAAACTGTTCGAAACGCCCGGCGCGGTGCGCCCGGTTCTGTGCACGCCGGAACAGGCAATGCAATTGCCGGGGCAGGGTCTGGCCTTTGCGGAAATCCCGCAGGTGGCCTGATCTGTCCAGTCTTGGCGACAATTCCGTCGCGGGTCGTTTAAGGCGTTTTGCACCGGAATTTTATATGCTAGACCAAAGCCCAATCCGGGGTTACCCAAAGAGACAAGACGACTAGGATGGGCGGTATGGTTGGCTTCAAGGCGGCAGTCAGGCTTGCGGGCGTGATTCTTCTGGCGGCTACTTTGACGGCATGCGGCAATGCGGGCGGCTTGTTTGGAAACAAGGGGGCCGACCGGTCCCAAAACCTAGAAGGCTATACCCCCGAACAGATTTTCACCCGTGGCGAATTCGAGTTGTCGCAGAATAGGCCGGATGACGCCGCCTGGTACTTCTCGGAAGTGGAGCGCCTGTACCCCTATTCCGAATGGGCCAAGCGGTCGCTGATCATGCAGGCCTTTGCGTTCCATTCGGACAAGAATTATGAGGAAAGCCGCGCCGCCGCGCAGCGGTATATCGACTTCTACCCCACCGACGAGGACGCGGCCTATGCGCAATACCTTCTGGCGCTCAGCTATTATGATCAGATTGACGAGGTCGGCCGCGACCAGGGCCTGACCTTCCAGGCGCTACAGGCCCTGCGAACGGTGATCGAGGTCTATCCCGACAGCGAATATGCCACCTCAGCGGTGCTGAAATTCGATCTGGCTTTCGACCATCTGGCGGGCAAGGAAATGGAGATCGGGCGCTATTATCTGCGTCAGGATCACTATACCGCCGCAATCAACCGCTTCCGAGTAGTGGTCGAGGATTTCCAGACCACCACCCACACCGCCGAGGCGCTGTACCGCCTTGTCGAGGCCTATCTGGCCCTGGGGCTGGTTGACGAAGCGCAGTCGGCTGGTGCGATCCTTGGCTACAACTACCAGTCGTCCGAATGGTATGATGCGGCTTACAAGCTGCTGACGTCGCGCGGGCTTGAACTCAAGAGCCGCGGCAACAACTGGCTCAGCCAGATCTACCGCCAGACGATCAAGGGCCAGTGGTTGTAATCGCCATGGTCACAGGCTTGGGACGCTGACGACCCGATGCTGCGCGCCCTTGATATCCGCGACATGCTGATCATCGACCGGCTGGAACTGAACTTTCAGCCGGGCCTGAACGCGCTGACCGGCGAGACGGGCGCCGGCAAGTCGATCCTGCTCGACTCTCTGGGCTTCGTGCTGGGCTGGCGCGGGCGGGCCGAACTGGTCCGGCAAGGGGCCGCGCAGGGCGAGGTCGTGGCCGAGTTCGAACTGCCCGAGGGCCATCCCGCCCATGCGATCCTGGCCGAGGCTGGTTTGCCCGGCGGGTCGGAACTGATCCTGCGCCGCGTCAACACTGCCGATGGGCGCAAGACCGCTTGGGTCAACGACCGCCGCTGCTCGGGCGAGGTGCTGCGCGCGCTGTCGGAAACCTTGGTCGAACTGCACGGCCAGCATGATGACCGCGGCCTGCTGAACCCGCGTGGTCATCGCGCTATGCTGGACGCCTATGCCGGGGCCGAGCCGCAATTGACAGCTGTGCGCGCCGCCTGGGCTGAGATGGCGCGCGCACGCAAAGCCCTGGCCGAGACCGAGGCCGCCGTGGCCGCCGTGCGCAGCGAAGAGGAATTTCTGCGGCATTCCGTTGCCGAACTCGACAAGCTTGATCCGCAGCCGGGCGAGGACGCCGAACTCGACGCCCGCCGTCGGATGATGCAGGGGGCCGAGCGCATCCGCGACGACGTGGCCCGTGCCTTTGCCCTGCTGGGCGGTGACGGGGCCGAAGGGGCGATGGCGGATGCCGTGCGCTGGCTGGAAGGTGTCGCCGACCGGGCCGAGGGCCAATTGGACGAGCCGATCGCCGCCCTGGGGCGTGCCCTGATCGAATTGGGCGAGGCGCAGGATGGCGTAACCTCCTGCCTCGAGGCGCTGGATTTCAACCCTGTCGAGTTGGAGCAGACCGAGGAACGTCTGTTCGCCATCCGCGCGCTAGCCCGCAAACATGACGTGGCGCCAGATGACCTGAGCGGTTTCGCCGACACGCTACGCGCCCGTCTGGGCCAGCTTGAGGCCGGAGACGCCGACCTGGCCGACCGTCGCGCTGCGGTTCAGGCCGCGCAGGCGGCCTACGACGCGGCCGCTGAGGCACTCAGCGCTCTGCGGCGCGAGGCTGCCGGCCGGCTGGACGCGGCGGTAATGGCCGAGCTTGCGCCGCTCAAGATGGAGCGTGCGGTGTTCCAGACCCAGATCACACCCACCGAGCCCGGACCCGAGGGGCAGGACGCCGTGGCCTTTACCGTCGCCACCAACCCGGGCACGCCGTCGGGTCCGCTCAACAAGATCGCCTCGGGTGGGGAGCTCAGCCGCTTTCTGCTGGCTCTCAAAGTGTGCCTGTCGGGCGACGACAGCGCCCGCACCATGATCTTTGACGAAATCGACCGCGGGGTGGGCGGCGCCACCGCGGACGCCGTGGGCCGCAGGCTTGCGGCGCTGGCGCAGGGCGGGCAGGTGCTGGTGGTAACCCATTCGCCGCAGGTTGCGGCTCGCGCGGCTCATCACTGGCGGGTTCAGAAACACGTGACCGACGGGCAGACCCTGTCCACTGTCCTGCCGCTGTCCGAGCCGGACCGGATCGACGAGATTGCCCGCATGGTCTCGGGCGACACCATAACGCCCGAGGCCCGTGCCGCCGCCCGCGCGCTGCTGCAGGCCTGATGCCATCCTGTCGCAGTGTGCCGCGGGCTTCACCAGCTTGCGACTTTTCTCTGCGCGGTGCGTGCGTTACCAAGGGTTATCACCCAACCCCGCCGAGGGACAATGACCCAGTCCACCCGTTCCGTGCTGCACTACCAGCTCCAACAGGCCTTGGCCGCGCTCAAAGACGCCTGGCGGGTCATGCGCCGTCGTGGTCCCAGCCAGGTCCAGTTCTGGTTCATCGCGCTGGCCATCGGCATCGCCGCAGGGTTCATGGCGTTGGGGTTTCGCAAGGGCATCACCGCCTTGCAGGCCTATGTCTACCAGACCGAGGACATCCTGCGCCTGCACAGCCATGCCGAAGGGCTGCCATGGGTCATGATCCTGGTCATTCCCATCGTGGGTGGACTGGTGGTGGGGGTAATCCTGCACCTGTTTACCGATGACGGCCGCGTGCGCTCGGTTGCCGACGTGATTGAAGGCGCCGCCGTCAACGATGGTCGGGTCGACACCAAGGCCGGCATCGCCTCTTTCCTCGCCTCGCTGATCACGCTCAGCACTGGAGGTTCGACCGGGCGGGAAGGGCCGGTGGTGCACATGGCCGGCGTGATCTCGACCTGGGTCAGCAACCGCATCCATGCCGACGGCATCACCGGGCGCGACCTGTTGGGCTGTGCCGTCGCTGCCGCCGTATCGGCCAGTTTCAACGCCCCTATCGCCGGGGCGCTGTTCGCGCTCGAGGTGGTGTTGCGCCATTTTGCCGTCCATGCTTTTGCGCCGATCGTCATCGCCTCGGTGGCGGGCACGGTCATCAACCGGCTGGAATATGGCGACGTGACCGAATTCATTCTGGAAACGCCGGGATCGTTGCAATTCTACGTCGAGCTTCCGGCCTTCCTGATCCTCGGGCTGGTTTGCGGGCTGGTGTCTGTGGTGCTGATGCGCGCAATCTTCTTTGCCGAGGATTTCGGTAACCACGTCCAGACGCGCCTGTCACTGCCGCGCTGGTTGCGCCCGGCGGTGTCCGGGGCGATGCTGGGGGTTATTGCCATCTGGTTCCCGCATATCATCGGCGTGGGCTACGAAACCACGATCCGCGCCCTGACCGGCGATCTGGTGCTGACCACCGCCATCCTGTTCGCGGTGGTGAAAACCGCCGCCGTCGCCATTACCATGGGCGGACGCATGGGGGGCGGTGTGTTCTCGCCCTCGCTGATGATTGGGGCGCTGACCGGTCTGGCCTTCGGGCTGATCGCGACCGGCCTGCTGCCGGACGTGTCCGGCACGCACACGCTCTATGCCTTCGCGGGCATGGGGGCGGTGGCGGCGGCGGTGCTGGGGGCGCCGATTTCGACCACGCTGATCGTGTTCGAGCTGACCGGAGATTGGCAGATCGGGCTGGCTGTGATGGTATCGGTTTCGATGTCCACCGCTCTGGCTTCGCGGCTTGTCGACAGGTCGTTCTTCCTGACCCAGTTGGAGCGCCGGGGCGTGCATCTGGCGGCCGGGCCGCAGGCCTATCTGCTGGCGATGCTGCGGGCCGGTTCGGTGATGCGCCCGCTGGGTGATCCGCGCTCGATCACCGAAAAACAGGCGCGGGAGCTGATGGATCAGGGGCTTTGCATTCCGGCCAGCGCCACGCTCGAGGCGGCGATGCCTTATTTCGACCGTGACGAGATCGCCTGTCTACCGGTGGTGGTGCCCGAAGACGACGGATCCGAAACCCCGGTGGGAGCGCTTTATCACGTCGATGCACTCAAGGCCTATAACCGCGCGCTGGCCGCCACGGCAGCCGAGGAACATTCGTGACCCTGCGTGGGCGTCAGATCTGCTCGACCTTCACCGATTCGAGCCGGTAGAACGCAATGTAGTCCTTGATTTCGGACACGGCCGGGATCGGGTTCTCATAGCTCCAGGCCGCGTTTTCGGTGACCGAGGATTTGTTGACGATCGAAAAATGCGTGGCGTCGCCCTTGTGCGGGCAGTGGGTCACCTTGTCGGTCTTGTCCAGAAAGGCCATCGCGATGTCGTCGCGCGGGAAATAGATGACCGGCGGCAGATCGCCCTCCGACAGCTCCAGTGCGTTGGTGGTCTCGCCCAGAATGGCGCCGCCTGAACGGACGCACCATTTTCCGGGCGCCTTGCGGATCGTGATATCTGCGGTCATTTCTGCTCCTTCCCTCGTCGTCGCGGCCTTTGATCATTCCGGCCTGAAGTCTACCCGTCCATGTAACACTGTCATGTCACAACGGTGCGGTCGCGGCATCCAACCACAGTTGCGCGTCGGGCGACAGCCTTGGGCGGATCTTTTCCGCAACGTCCCGATGGTAGGCGTTCAGCCAGTCGCGTTCTGCTGCGGTCAGCATGTCGGACACGATCAGGCGCCGGTCGATCGGGACATAGGTCAACGTACGCCAGCACAGCATCGCCCGTTCGCCGTCACCGCCGGGCAGGGCGGGCGCTTCTTCCACGACCACCAGGTTTTCCAGCCGGATGCCAAACGCACCCTCGCGGTAATAGCCCGGTTCATTGGACAGGATCATGCCGGGCTGCAGCGGCACATGGCTGACGCGCGACAGGCGCTGCGGGCCTTCATGAACGCTGAGATACGCGCCGACACCGTGACCGACGCCGTGGTTGAAATCCTGACCCGCCTGCCACAACGGAATACGCGCCACGCATTCGATGTCACGCCCGGCCAGCCCCACCGGCCAGCGCAGCATCGACATGGCGATCATTCCTTTCAGCACGCGGGTAAAGCAGGCCTTCTCCTCTTCGCCGACGCTTCCGATAGCAATCGTGCGGGTGATGTCGGTGGTGCCGTCCAGATATTGCCCGCCGCTGTCCAGAACCAGCAGATGCCCGTCTTCAAGCCGGCTGTCGGTGTCCTCGGTCACCCGATAGTGCATGATGGCGCCATTCGGCCCGGTGCCCGCGATCGTGTCGAACGAGATGTCCTGCAGCGCGTTGTCGCGCCGCCGGTTTTCCTCGAGCCGGGTGACGACCTGGGTCTCGGTCACACTGCCCGGTGCCTGCGCATCCAGCCAGCACAGGGTCTCGATCACCGCCACCGCGTCGCGCAGATGCGCGGCGGCACTGCCCGCGATTTCAGCCGCGTTCTTGCACGCCTTGGGCAGGGCGCATGGGTCGCCGCCATCCACGGCGCGCTCGGCCAGCACGTCGATCACGGCCTGAGGCACGGTGCCCATGTCCACCTGAACCGCGCCTTCCAGCGCGCCGACGGCCTCCAGAAACGCTTCGGGCGGGTGCACCGACACCTGCGGCCCCAGATGTTGGTCCAGCCCGGTCAGCTTCTGCGCCGCCATGAACAGGTCCACCCGCCCATCGGCGTGCAGAATGGCAAACCCGTGCGCTACCGGATTGTAGGCGATGTCAGACCCGCGAATGTTCAGCAGCCACATGATCGAATCCGGCAAGGTGATCACGGCTGCGCTGCGCCCCGCGTCCGCCAGGCTTTTTGCCAGGCGCGTGATCTTGCTCTCGGCGCTTTCGCCCGCGAAGTCCAGCGGATGTGGCTTTGCCGGGTTCATCGGCGGCGCTGGCTGGTCCACCCAGATGCGGTCGACAAGGTTGTCACAGCGCACCAGCTCGATCCCGCTGCCGGCCAGCGCGGCTTGCGTGTCGTGGATCTGTCCCGCCGCGTGCAGCCACGGATCGAACCCCACCTTGCCGCCCTCGGGTAGGTGCCGTTTCAGCCAGTCGGCCAGAGATACTTCGGGCCAGGGCACCGGCGTGAACTCCTCGGCCACCTGCGCCTTGACCTGGGTACGGTAGCGGCCGTCGACGAACACCCCGGCAACGTCGCGTAATGTCACGCAGAACCCAGCTGTTCCAGTGAATCCGGTCAGCCAGGCCAGCCGCTCGTCATGAGCGGCCACATATTCGCCCTGATGCGCATCGGCGCGCGGCACAAGGAACCCGTCCAATCCTTCGCGCGCCAACTCGGCCCGCAACGCCGCCAGTCGCGGTGGCCCCTGTTCCGGCCGCGCCGTCACTTCGAAGGATTGGAACATTTGCATCTCCCTCAATCCGAGGCGGGCCATGGCCCACCTCAGTTTGGTTTTTTCAAGAAGGGTCCCGCCCGGGGCAAGGCCTGGCTCAGCCGGCCTTCCGAATGCCCATCACGCGGGCCCGCGCGCGCGGATCGCTGTCGAACAGGGCGGCCAATTGCTCGGTCATCGCCCCGGCCAGCTGTTCCACATCGGTGATCGTCACCGCGCGGTCGTAATACCGGGTCACGTCATGGCCGATCCCGATGGCCAGCAATTCGACCATCTTGCGCTTTTCGACCATGGCGATCACGTCGCGCAGGTGTTTTTCCAGGTAATTCGCCGGATTTACGCTCAGCGTAGAATCATCCACCGGAGCCCCGTCCGAAATCACCATCAGGATCTTGCGCTGCTCGCGCCGGGCCAGCATCCGCCGATGTGCCCATTCCAGCGCCTCACCGTCGATGTTTTCCTTCAGCAGGCCTTCTTTCATCATCAAGCCCAGATTGGCCCGCGCCCGCCGCCAGGGCGCATCCGCCCCCTTGTAGACGATATGCCGCAGATCATTCAGGCGGCCGGGCTGCTGTGGGCGGCCATCGTTCAGCCACGCCTCGCGCGCCTGTCCGCCTTTCCAGGCCCGGGTGGTAAAGCCCAGAATCTCGACCTTCACGTTGCAGCGTTCCAGCGTGCGTGCCAGAACATCGGCACAGATCGCTGCGATGGAAATCGGGCGCCCCCGCATCGACCCCGAGTTGTCCAGCAGCAGCGTCACCACGGTGTCGCGGAATTCGGTGTCTTTCTCGACCTTGAAGCTCAGCGGTGTCGTCGGGTTCGCAACAACCCGCGCCAGCCGACCGGCATCCAGAATGCCTTCCTCGCGGTCGAACTCCCAACTGCGGTTCTGCTGCGCCTGCAGTCGGCGTTGCAGCTTGTTGGCCAACCGGCTGACGGCGCCCTTCAGCGGCTCCAACTGCTGATCCAGATAGGCCCGTAGCCGTTCCAGTTCGGCGGGTTCGGCCAGCTCCTCGGCGGCGATCTCCTCGTCATGAGTGTTCAGATAGACCTTGTAGTCCGGGTCGGCCTCGGACGCCGGCGGAGGGGCGGGCGGCTCCAGCGGCGCTTCGCCCTCGGGCATCTCGGCCTCTTCGCCCATCTCGTCCTCGGCCATCTCATCCATCGAGACCTGCGCCTGCGACTGGTCTTGCTGCTCTTCCTGCGTCTGTTCAGGAGTGGCGTCGGCGTCCTGCTCGTCCTGTTCGTCCTGGCCGGTGCTGTCGGGGTCGGGCTGCTCCTCGGCCTCTTCCTCGGCCTGGTCCTCCTGGTCTTCGTCCAGCGCGTCCGGGTCTTCGCCCAACTGATCGCCATAACCCAGATCGTCGATCACTTGGCGGGCGAATTTGGCAAAAGCGGTCTGGTCCGACAGAATTTCGTTCAGGTTCTCCAACGTGCCGCCGGCCTGTTCCTCGATAAACCCGCGCCACAGTTCCATGACATTCGCGGCCGCCGGCGGGAGATCGCGCCCCGTGGCCAGGTGCCGGATCAGATAGCCCGCGGCGACGGCCAGCGGAGCCTCGGACGGCTGCTTGCACTGGTCATAGCCCCGCCGCAGCGCCTCGTGGTTGATCTTGACGTCGATATTGCTGGCGGTGCCCGGCATGTCGCGGGCGCCCATGGCTTCGCATCGGGCAGTTTCCATCGCCTCGTACAGATCGCGGGCCATGTCGCCCGGCGGGGCGTAACGGGCATGGGTGGCCTCGTCATGGTACCGGCGCTGCAACGCCAGCGCATCCGCCGTGCCGCGCGCCAGCAAAACCTCCTCGCGCGTCATCCGGCGCGACACTTGAGGCAAGCGCATCGACTCGCCCGACAAACCCGACGGATCGACCGTGTAGCTGACCGACAGGTCCGGGTCGTCGGCCATCACCTTGGTGGCCTCGGCCAGGGCCTTCTTGAAGGGATCAGCGGGATTGTCGTTCTTCTGCACCATCTCTCTCAGCCCTCATTCAAGCGCCGCCCGACCGCGACGACCGGCCCCGCCTTCATCTGGCCCAAAATATCCCCGCCGGAGGCATTGCGCCCGGCACGGGCGCAAATCCAGCATTACCCCAGGCTGACGCTTGCGGCGCTTTCCGGCAGTTCCTCATCAAAACACCGCTGATAGAACTCGGCAACCGTCTCGCGCTCCAACTCGTCGCACTTATTCAGGAACGACAGGCGGAAAGCATAGCCCACGTCGCGGAAGATCTCGGCATTCTGGGCCCAGTTGATCACGGTGCGCGGGCTCATGACCGTGGACAGATCGCCATTCATGAAAGCGGTCCGGGTCAGGTCGGCCACGGTGACCATCTGGCTGACGGTCTTGCGGCCCTTCTCGGTGTTGTAATGCGGCGCCTTGGACAGCACGATCATCACCTCGGCATCGTGACTTAGATAGTTCAGCGTCGCTACCAGCGACCATCGGTCCATCTGCGCCTGGTTGATCTGCTGCACGCCGTGATACAGGCCTGTGGTGTCGCCCAAACCCACGGTGTTGGCGGTGGCGAATAGGCGGAAATAGGGGTTCGGCGTGATGATTTCGTTCTGGTCCAGCAAGGTCAGCTTGCCGTCATGCTCCAGAACCCGCTGGATCACGAACATCACGTCGGCGCGGCCGGCGTCGTATTCATCGAACACGATGGCCACCGGGTTGCGCAGCGCCCAGGGCAGGATGCCCTCGTGAAACTCGGTCACCTGTTTGCCGTCGCGCAGCTTGATCGCATCCTTTCCGATTAGGTCGATCCGGCTGATGTGGCTGTCCAGGTTGACGCGAACTGCAGGCCAGTTCAGACGCGCGGCGACCTGTTCGATATGGGTCGATTTGCCGGTCCCATGATAACCCTGGATCATTACCCGCCGGTTGTGCGAGAAACCGGCCAGAATGGCCAGCGTCGTCTCGGGGTCGAACTTGTAGGTCGGATCGATCGCCGGCACACGGTCGCTTTGCTCGGCAAAGCCCTTGACGACCATGTTCGTGTCAATGCCGAACACGTCCCGGACCGAGATCTCTTCGGTCGGTTTTGCGTTTATGTCGATTGATCCGTCAGCCATGCGCTTTGTCCTCATTCCTTGGCCCGTTCACCGGGGTCGAACCCGTGTGTGGTGCAACATATTGCGGGCAAGGGCAAGGGAAAGCCGAGTTTGCCGAAAGAGAACCGGGCGATTGCCTTCGGCGGCCTTCGCGGCTGCATCGCGAACCCGGAAATCTGCACCGTGCAGCGGCGGCGTGGCGCTATTTGTTGACTCGTCAAAAGGAATATCGTGCAGTATGTGCGTTTGTTAGCGAGGTTTCGCCGTGTCATTGGTCATTACTGGCCCGTCGGTCATTAATTTCCCGTCGGGAGCCGATACGTTTGCCGTCGATTACAATGCCTCACGATCTGTTTCCTGGAGCGTCACAGTGCTTGGTGACGGGCCATTGGATCCGTCCGATTATTCCGTTTCCATCGACGCCAACGGTTTGTTGACCATCGACTTGACACCGGGGGTCGACATTCCTCCGGGTACATCGCTGTCGCTTCGGATCGACGCGACCACCGGCCGCCCCGGAAACGGGAACAATGCAAGCCTTGGCGTGACCGTGAACCTCCCTGCTGGGGTCGTGCCCTGTTTCGTTGCCGGAACCCTGATCGAGACCGCGCACGGACCACGCCCAGTCGAAGATCTTGCCGTTGGCGATCTCGTGCGCACCTCACGTGGAGAATTGCTGCCGATCCTCTGGATCGGGCAACGAACACTGTCAGCAAACCAACTGGAACTGAGCCCGAATTTCAGACCGATCTGCATAGGCAAGGACGCTTTGGGGCCCGGCAGGCCGTCGCGCGATCTCTACGTCTCACCGCAGCATCGCATCGTGCTCGAAGGGTGGATGGCCGAGCTTCTGTTCGGCGAAGCTCGGGTTTTTGCGGCGGCGGTCCATCTGGTCAACGATGGGACCATTCGCCGGACCCTGCCCAAATCGCCGGTCACCTATTACCACGTCGCCTGTCCGCGCCACGCCGTTCTGATCTCGAACGGGTTGCCGACCGAAAGCCTTTATCCCGGCGATATGGTGCTTGAGGCGTTTGAGATAGGGGCGGCGGCCGAGCTGTTGGCCTTGTTCCCTGAATTGGCCCACCCAACCCCTACAGCCGCGTTGCGGACCCGGTTGCCCTGCCTCAAAAGGCGCGAAGCCTCGGTGGCGGGAAAAGCGCTGATCCAGTAGGTCGGCCAGACCTGTCCCGACAAAAAAACCAAAATTAATGCCAACGTGCGCGCTTCGCGGTATGCTTGCAGAGGTTTCAGTGCCGCCCGGACAACGAACGGCCGTGGAATCCACTTTGCTTGAACATTTGAATTAAGGGAGTGAGAACTTGAGAACCTTGAATTGGAAGCGGCGCTTTGCCGGCGCAGTTTTGGGGGTCAGTCTGGCGCTGCCGGCTGCGGCCCAGGACAAGCCTATGAATTTTCTCATCATCTGGGGCGATGACATCGGGTACTGGAACGTTAGCGCCTATAACCAAGGCATGATGGGCTACGAAACGCCCAACATTGACCGGATTGCAAATGAAGGCATGTTGTTCACCCATGCCTATGGGGAACAGTCCTGCACGGCGGGGCGCGCCAGCTTCGTGACCGGCCAGTCCGGGTTCCGGACCGGGCTTCTCAAGGTCGGGTTGCCGGGCGCCAAGGAGGGGATCAGCGAAAAGGACCCCACCATTGCCGAATATATGAAGTCCAAGGGCTACATGACGGGTCAATATGGCAAAAACCATCTGGGCGACCTGGACGAACACCTGCCCACCAATCACGGTTTCGATGAATTCTTCGGCAATCTCTACCACCTGAACGCGGAAGAAGAGCCCGAGAATGTCGATTATCCCAAGGATCCCGCCTTCCGCGAGCAATTCGGCCCCCGCGGCGTCATCAAGTCCAGCGCCGACGGCAATATCGAGGATACCGGCCCGCTGACACGCAAGCGGATGGAAACCATCGACGAAGAGGTGACCGCCGGTGCGCTCGACTTTATCGACCGGGCGGTTGAGCAGGATAAGCCTTTCTTTTTGTGGTACAATACGACGCGCATGCACATTTTCACGCACCTCAAAGAGGAAAGCCAGGGCGTGACCGGGCTGGGGGTCTACCCTGATGGCATGGTTGAGCATGACAAGATGGTCGGCCAGATGCTGGACAGGCTCGACGAGCTGGGCATCGCTGACAACACGGTGGTGATGTATTCCACCGACAACGGCGCCGAGGTCTTCAGCTGGCCCGATGGCGGTACCACTCCGTTCCGGGGTGAAAAGAACGACAACTGGGAAGGCGGCTATCGCGTTCCGCTGCTGTTGAAATGGCCGGGTGTGATCGAACCGGGGCGCAAGTCGAACCAGATCATCAGTCACCTAGACTGGTTCCCGACGTTCATGGCCGCGCTGGGGGATGCCGACATGAAAGAGGTCATGCTGACCGAAGCACCCTTTGGTGAAGGCAACGAGCCGGTGCACCTGGACGGCTACAACTTCCTGCCATACTTCAAAGGCGAGACCGAAGAAGGCCCGCGCAAGGAGTTTCTCTATTTTTCGGATGGCGGTGACCTGGTGAACCTGCGGTACGGGCCGTGGAAGGTCGTGTTCGCCGAACAGCGGGCACATGGGTTCGATGTTTGGCAGGAACCGCTGACCTTCCTGCGGTTGCCCAAGCTCATAAACCTGTATTCGGACCCGTTCGAACGGGCCGAGCACGAGTCCATCGGCTACTCGCAATGGCGGCTCGAGCGCGCCTTTGCTCTGGTGCCGGCTCAGGCTTTCGTGGCTCAGTTCCTCGAAACCTTCAAGGACTACCCGCCGCGCCAGAAACCTGCCAGCTTCTCGATCGATCAGGTTCTGCAGACGTTGCAAACCAATCAGGGCGGCTGACCCAATTCACAGAAAACATGAAGGGCTCCCAATCGGGCGCCCTTTTTTCATTGAAAGGCTGAAGCTTTACTTGAAATTGCGGCTGTCCTTGATCTGGTCCCAGGCCCAGACCACTTCCTGCAATTGTTCTTCCTGACTGCGGTCGCCGCCGTTCATGTCGGGATGCAGAACCTTGATCAGCTTCTTGTAGGCCTTGCGCACTTCGGCTTTGGTCCAGTTGTCCTTGGCTTCGAGGATCTCGATCGCCCGGCGTTCGGTGGGCGGCAGGCGTCGGCCCGTGGCTTCGCGGCCCCGGTTCTTCGTGGCCTTCTCGCCCAGCACCTGATGCGGGTCCTCGATCCCAAGGCGGGCCCAGGCGCGCGCCTCAGGGTCGCCCATCGGTTTGGTCTCGCGCTCCCACACCTTGTCCTTGGACCGCTGCGCGTTCAGCTCGGCCTCGGTCGTTCCGTCGAAGAAATTCCACTTCTGGTTATACTCGCGCACGTGCTGCTGGCAGAACCAGAAATAGTCATCCAGCACGTCGGGCGCCTTGGGCGCGCGGTATTTCCCCGGTTCGTTACAGCCTTCGTGATCGCAGACGCGGGTCGATGTTTCGGATGCGCCCGACATGCCCCGGCGGCCGCGCGGGTTTTTCTTCTTGGCACTGGACACCGAGATGTCGAAACCGAAGGGATCAGGTTTTACCATGTGCTCATCCTCACGAACGCGTCTTTTCGACTCGGAGGCAGCAGTTTAATCTAAGTGACCGAAAGTAGAAGAGGGGCGCGGCAAATTATTTGTCCACGAGCACGAAAATGACCATGACCGAGGAAATTCGCACCCGCCTGCAGGCGGCTTTCGACCCCTATGAGCTTGAGGTCGTGGACGACAGCGAAAGCCATCGCGGCCATGCCGGGTTTCGCGAAGGCGGCGAAAGCCATTTCAACGTCCGCATCCGCGCCGCGGCCTTTGCCGGTCAGTCCCGTGTGGCCCGCCATCGTGCCGTGCACAAAGCGCTAGGAGACGTCGTGCCGCGCATCCACGCGCTGGCGCTGGACATTGGCGACTGATTGCGCCACGGCCGGCGGAAGGCGATCAGAGCGCTGGCAAGCAACCGGCGCATGCCCGAAATCCGCGCATCCAGCCAGGCGGTGTGGCGGTAATGGTTCAGTTGCCCCGGGTATCTTTTTCGGCCTCGTCCGGCTTGGCCTCGGGGGTGTCTTTGTCCGGCTTCGACGTCAGCGGCGGGTCGTCATTATCCTGCGCGATCGGGGCCGGTGCGTCGGGGCCGGGAACCGGACGCGCCAAGGGAGTATCGTCCTGTTCGGGCGGGGTCAGAAAGGCCTCGGCTTCATCGGCCGGCAATTCGGTCTCGACCGCCCGCCGGAACACCAGAACATTGCGCCAGTTCGTGGTGCTGCCGGTCAGTCCCACCCGCTCTTCGCTGGGCAGCAGTTCGGCGCTCTGATATTCCCAACCTTCCGCGCCCATCTCATTCAATAGCTGCTCGATGGTGACGGCAAACCGGCCCTCGGGCGTTTTGACCCCTTTGGCCTTGGTGCCTTTCTTGGGGGCCGGGACGACCTTGTATTCGTAACGCTGCATACACAACCTCAAAATTGTTGAAGGGGTTATAGCAGCGTGTTCCCCAAACGCCATAGCACCACTTGTATGACGACCGCACTATATAGGCAGATTTTTCCATTTGGATACTCGGTAAAGGTGCATTGATTGACATACTCGCCTGACACGCGTCTACTAATTGACGTTGGGTTAATTAGTTTGGGGGGGCGTTATGGCTCGAGCGATTGCGTATCGCGGCGTTGATATACCGAACACATCTGTATGGTTTGGTTTTGTGCAGGTCGCAAACTCGGGGAGGATCGTTATTTCGGATGGGTTTCGGAAAACGATCTACGAAGGCAGTTTCAGGTATGATGCGGCAGGGCGCGTGTCCGGAACTATGAACAAGATCACCGAGTTTGCGGGTGGTCAGAAACTATACACTGTGACTGGAATTGGCGCGAGTGCCGCAGCGCTGTACAATGCAATCCAGATACAAGCGAACTTTCAAAAAGCGGCAGCAATTGTTCTTGCAAAAAGCGATAGCCTAACCGGTTCGTTGTTTGCTGATAGTATTAAGTCATTTGCAGGAAATGACATCGTCAACGCTCGGGATGGAGACGACACGGTGTGGGCCGGAAGTGGTAACGATGTCGTCCGAGGTGGACTAGGAAACGACACCGTTTTTGGCAACCAAGGCAATGACAGACTAATTGGTCAGGCTGGAGTGGACAAACTCGTCGGACAGTCCGGGAACGATGTCCTTTCCGGCGGCAGTGGCGACGACGTACTGATCGGTGGCGGCGGCAGCGACCGAGTTTATGGCGGTGCCGGCAACGACATTCTGAACGGCGGGCGCGCGGCGGATATTTTGAGAGGCGGCGGCGACAATGATACTCTCATTGGTGGATCTGGTAACGACAACCTAGCTGGGGGTTCGGGAGACGACATCCTGCAGGGCGGTGCCGGTCGTGACATCCTTGCCGGAGGTGCCGGTGCGGACCAGTTCGTATTCAAAGCTGTTTCCGAGTCGCGTGTTGGAGGAACGAAACGGGACGTCGTTACAGATTTCGTTCAAGGGGAAGATGTTATTGATGTTTCCGCTATCGATGCAACGTCGCAACCTTTGGATCAGGCTTTTACGTTTATTGGAGAAGCCGCGTTCTCTGGCACCGAAGGTGAATTGCGTTTCGTCAAAAACACGACAAGCGGAGTTACAGTCGTGAGCGCGGATATCGATGGGGATGGCTCTGCCGATTTCCAAGTTCAATTGACTGGTATCTTCGATCTGAACCAGACGGATTTTATTCTGTAGGGAAGTTTCCGCGGCAGCCAGCGTCATCCTTGTTGCAGCGAGAATCATAGATCGCCAACAATGACCGCCCTGACCGACGGTTTTCGTCGCCTATCAGCGCCGAAGGCGATGCCACGATCAAGAACCGTTCGGCAACGGGTAGCTTTCGTTCAATCGAGCCGGGCCCGTGTTTGCAAGACTGTTGACTACAAACCGGACAAACCCAGTTGCCCGGCCTGTACAAACCGAAAGACCTTATTGGCCCAGCTTCTGCGCAACCAACTGGTTGACTGCCTTGGGGTTGGCCTTGCCGCCGGTGGCCTTCATCACCTGTCCGACGAACCAACCGGCCAGTTTCGGGTTCACCTTGGCCTTCTCGACCTGGGCGGGATTGGCGGCGATGATCTCGTCCAGCGCAGCCTCGATGGCACCGGTGTCCGTCACCTGCTTCATGCCGCGCTCTTCGACGATCTGCGCCGGGTCGCCGCCTTCTGTATAAACGATCTCGAACAGCTCCTTGGCGATCTTGCCCGAGATGGCGTCCGAGGCGATCAGGTCGATGATTCCGCCCAGCTGTGCGGGCGAAACCGGCGAGTCGGTGATGTCGCGGTCGTCTTTCTTCAGGCGGCCAAACAGCTCGTTGATGACCCAGTTCGCGGCCAGCTTGCCGTTGCGGCCCTTGGCGACCTCTTCGAAGTACACCGCCGATTCAACCTCGGCGGTCAGCACTGATGCGTCATAGTCGGTCAGGCCGAAATCGTTGATGAAACGGGCCTTTTTCTCGTCCGGCAGCTCGGGCAGCTTGGCGGCGATGTCATCGACCCAGGCCTGCTCGATTTCCAGCGGCAGCAGGTCGGGGTCGGGGAAGTAGCGATAGTCATGCGCCTCTTCCTTGGACCGCATCGAGCGCGTCTCGCCTTTGTCGGGATCATACAGGCGGGTTTCCTGCTCGACCTTGCCGCCGGCCTCGACGATGGCGATCTGGCGACGCGCCTCGACCTCGATGGCTTGCTGGATGAAGCGCATCGAGTTCATGTTCTTGATCTCGCAACGCGTGCCCAGGTACGAAAAGTCCTGCGTTTCCATGTATTTCTCATAGTCGCCGGGGCGGCAGATCGACACGTTCACGTCGGCCCGCAGGTTGCCGTTCTGCATGTTGCCGTCGCAGGTGCCCAGATAGCGCATGATCTGGCGAAGCTTGGCGACATAGGCGGCGGCCTCTTCCGGCCCGCGGATGTCGGGGCGGCTGACGATCTCCATCAGGCAGACGCCGGTGCGGTTGAGGTCGACGAAGGACATGTTCGGATCCATGTCGTGGATCGACTTGCCCGCGTCCTGCTCCATGTGGATACGCTCGATCCGCACCTTGCGCGCGGTGCCGTCGCCCATCTCGACCAGCACTTCGCCTTCGCCCACGATCGGGTGATACAGCTGGCTGATCTGGTAGCCCTGCGGCAGGTCGGGGTAGAAATAGTTCTTTCGGTCAAAGGCTGATTTCAGGTTGATCTGCGCCTTCAGGCCCAAGCCGGTGCGCACGGCCTGGGCCACGCAAAATTCGTTGATCACCGGCAGCATGCCCGGCATGGCCGCATCCACGAAGGACACGTTCGAGTTCGGCTCGGCCCCGAATTTGGTCGATGCCCCCGAGAACAGCTTGGCATTGGACGAGACCTGCGCGTGCACCTCCATCCCGATCACCAGTTCCCAGTCGTGCTTGGCACCGGCGATGGTCTTGGGTTTGGGCAGTTCATAGGTCAAGTCGAGCATGGCGCGCCTCATTTCCGCAGAAGTCTAGGCCTGCGTATTAGGCCCGGACCGTCCAAGGGGCAAGGGGCAAAGGCGCGGGGAGCGCGAATCTCAGGGGGTGTTCAACTGCAGGCCCGAGGGTGTGAAGGTCACGACAGTCCCGTCGCGCAGCTCGTCGCGGAACAGGTCGCTGATGGCGTGCAGGGCGGCGCGGTGTCCCCGCGCGGCGTACCGTTCGGGCGATTGCACTCGGACCGAGTTGTTGAACCCGTTCGCCGCGTGCGCCCAGATCAGCGGGTGCAACTCGGTCAGGTGGTCGCGGATCAACCATTGGGCGGCGTCGGCGATGCGGCTGCGCACCAGATCGGCCTGTTCGTTCAGACATTGGCCACTTTGCATGGTCAGGGCGCAATAGGACGCCAGCAGGTTGACCGTCTGCTGGTCGGGCCTGCGGGCGACGATGTCGGACAGGCCCTGCAGGAAATAGTCGGTGTCCAGGCGGGCACAGGCGATCTCGTCCATCGCGATGGCGTCGAACTGGACCCAGGCGTATCCGCCTGCGCCCCAGATTGATTGCGTGTTGGCTGCGGCGCGCAGGGCCCGCAACTCCAGTTCCTCGTAGCTGCCGAACCAGCGGGGCAGCAGATGGCAGCCCATCGCGCGCATGTGCCGGGGGTTGTACGGATCCAGCGCGATCAACCGTTCATACCGGTCCGCGACGCGTCGGGTGCCGGCCGGTTGCCCGCCCAGCAGGGCACAGTCGGCCGCAGCCATGATCGGGCTGTCGGCTGTTGCTGGCCGCCATCGCGACAGGATGGCACCGGCGCGATCGAAATGTGCCGCGCAGCGGGCCCGGTTCAACGGTGGAAGCGTTGAAACCTGTGCGGTCCCCCGCCATGCCCATGCAAGGTCGATATGGGCCAGGGCTACGATCAGCGCGATGATCGGGTCGCCGGGGTGGTCCTGCATCACGCCTTCCAGTTCCGAAATTCCGGCCAGCACATCATACTCGGCAAATGCCTTGCCGTCGGATAACGCATGTTCAACCGCCAGAACCACATCCGAACGTGCGCCGAAGGCCAACAGGTCTGCCACGGGAGCCCCGTCGGGTGCCGTGGCGCGGGTTTGGTCGGCCGTTCGGATTTCGGCGGACAGCTCGGCCCAGCGATCTTGGCGGGCCAGATGGCGGCCCCGATCGATCCGATCCTGTCCCGTTGGCACGTCAGTCTGCGCGACGGGAATGTTCAGCCGGCCGACATGGTGTAGGCAGTCCGCAGCGGGATCGACCTGCGCGACGTGCTGATGCGGCGTAGATTGGAGAAATCCTTTGAGGGGCGCAAGCCCCGCCCTGAAAGACCGGAACATGAGGAACACTCGGACTATTTGAAACTCGTAAAAAACCAAGTCCCAGTCTGCTGGGGAATTGTGCAAAATTCAAGATGTCGGGCGCAGGTGCGCAAAAACGGCGATGGATCAGGTTCAATGGGCCTGGAAACAGCGGTATCGTTTCAGAAAACCGTGAAATGATGCCGGTCGACCCGGAAACCGGCCTGTTGCAGCGCCTGTTCCAGCTGTTTGTGCGGCGGAAGGGCCTCGTCCGGCAGGCGCAACCGCTTGCCGTTGGTCAGCACCATCGAAACGCGCACCGAAAAGTCCCAGCGTGTGTCGAAGCGGAAGAAGTCAATCTCGGTCAGGTCGATCTCGCCCTGCCGTGCGCCCGAATGCCAGCGCAGTTTTGCAGGCTCCAGGTTCAGCCCGGCATCGGTGTCGCGCAGCACGTCCCACAGCGCGGGCAGGGTGCCCAGCGCCAGCAACCCAATCAGCCACCAAGCCGCGTCGAAAATCAGCACAAGTGCCAGCAGCCCCGCATAGACAGCGGCCAGAATGGCGATGCTGCGGGGCGACCGGTTGTGGCGGGTAAAGCGGAACCCAGAGCCTTCGGGCGCCGTCATGCCCCGAGGATGCGCGAGATCATCTCGGTCGTGTCGCGCGACAGGTTCGGGGTTTCGGCGATGCGAGTCAGGTGGGCGCGGATCAGGTCCTGACGGTCGGCGTCATAGCGTTTCCAGGTCTGGAAGGCGGTGCACATGCGCGCAGTGGTCTGCGGGTTGACCGGGTCCAGCCGGATCAGCCAGTCGGCCAGCAAGGCGTAGGACGCGCCGCTGGCATGGTGGAACCCGGCGTGGTTCATTGCCAGTCCACCCATCAGCGCACGGAACCGATTGGGGTTCTTCCAGTTGAAATCGGGATGCTCGGACAGGGCGCGGGCGATCCGCGGCGCATCGTCCGGTGCGGCCAGCGAGGCTTGAAGCCCGAACCATTTGTCCAGAACCAGCCGGTCGTGGTGCCACTGGTCGTAGAATGCCGCCAGTTCCGCCTGACCTTTGCCGGCCCGCAGCAGGCAAGACAGGGCGCTGAGCTGCAGGGTCATGTTGTCGGCCTTGGCATAGACCTCGGCCGCCATGGCGCCGCCGTCCAGCCGGGTGGTCAGCGCCAGCGCGGCGCTGCCCAATGCGCGCTTTCCAGCCTGTTCGGCATCGGGCGAATAGGGGCCGTCCACCAGCGCCTCGGAGTGCAGGCGGGGCAACAGGTCCTGCATATGTTGGGCGGTGGCTTGTCGTAGGGTCTCGACCGCGCGCCAGATCGCCATCGGGTCGGGCGTTTTGCCCTGTTCGTGCAGCGCGGCGGCCAGTTCGGATTGGGTCGGCAGACCCAGCATCAGTGCACGATAGGCCGGGTCCAGATCGGCGTCGCGCAGAACGGCCAGCAAGCCATCCAGATATTCGGCATCGGGGGCCGCGTCCTGTGTGATCATGCGCAGCAAGGTGTCCTGCGCCAGCGTCCGTCCGGCCTCCCACCGGTTGAACGGATCGGTGTCATGGGCCAGCAAAAACGCGCGTTCGGCGTTGGGTCGGTCATGCTCCAGGATCACCGGCGCCGAGAACCCCCGCAGGATCGAGGCGACGGGCCGCGTGGCCAGCCCATCGAAGGTGAAGCTCTGGCGCACTTCGGTCAGTTCCAACACCTCGGTGCCGCGCACCTCGTTGCCATTGGGACCCAGCAGGCCCACGGCCACGGGGATCACCTGCGGCAGCTTCTCGGGTTGGCCGGGCGTGGGTGGGGTGCTCTGGGACAGGGTCAGGGTATAGGTGCCGTCGGCCCAATCCTCCTCGACCTTCACCCGGGGCGTGCCGGACTGGCTGTACCACCGCTTGAACTGGGTCAGGTCGCGGCCGGTCGTGTCCTCGAACACTTTCAGCCAGTCCTCGATCGTACAGGCCTGCCCGTCGTGGCGTTCAAAATACAGGTCCAGCGCCTTGGAATAGGCCTCGTCCCCCACCAGCGTTTTCAGCATGCCGATCACCTCGGCGCCTTTTTCATAGACGGTCGCGGTGTAGAAGTTGTTGATCTCCTGAAAGCTCTCGGGGCGCACGGGGTGCGATAGCGGCCCGTTGTCCTCGGGGAACTGGCGCGCGCGCAGGTCGATCACGTCATGGATGCGCTTGACCGGGGCCGAGCGCATGTCAGAGGTGAACTGCGCGTCGCGGAACACGGTCAGCCCCTCTTTCAGGCACAGCTGGAACCAGTCGCGGCAGGTGATGCGGTTGCCGGTCCAGTTGTGGAAATACTCATGCGCGATGATCGCCTCGATCCGTTCGAAATTGGCATCGGTCGAGGTTTCAGGGCTGGCCAGCACCGCAGACGAGTTGAAGATGTTCAGCCCCTTGTTCTCCATCGCGCCCATGTTGAAGTCATCCACGGCGACGATGTTGAACACGTCCAGATCGTATTCGCGGCCATAGACGTCCTCGTCCCATTTCATTGACCGCTTCAGCGCGTCCATGCCAAAGGCGCATTTGCCCTCATCCCCGGGGCGGACCCAGAGGTTCAGATCCACATGCCGGCCCGAATTGGTGGTGAAGCTGTCGGAATGGGCAACCAGGTCTCCGGCGACCAGAGCGAACAGATAGGCGGGCTTGGGCCAGGGGTCGGTCCATTCGGCCCAGCCTTCGCCCTTGCCCGTGGGGTTGCCGTTGGACAGCAGCACCGGCAGGTCACCGTTGATGCGAACGGTGAAGGTGGACATCACGTCGGGCCGGTCGGGGTAGAAGGTGATCTTGCGGAATCCCTCGGCCTCGCACTGGGTGCAATACATGCCGTTGGACATGTACAGCCCTTCGAGCGCGGTGTTGTTGCCGGGGTCGATCTCGACCTCGGCCTCCCAGATGAACGGCGCGTCGGGGACGCTTGCGGTCAGGCCCTTTTCGGTGACATCGGGGGTGATCGGGGTGCCGTCGATACTGGCGCGGATCAGCTTCAGCTCTTCACCATGCAAAAAGAACGTGCGGTCGGTGGCCTGCGGATTGGGGCGGAACGCGATGCGCGATGTCACGCGCGTTGCATTCGGCGCCAGATCGAAGATCAGGTGAACGCTGTCGACGATGTAACCGAACGGCGAGTAGTCCTTGAGGTAAATCGTTGTGGGGGCGGCGTCACGCATCGGGGGCCTCTGGTGTATGGATGTTGGGCGCGAAGTTAGGGGGATCATGAATTGGCTGCAAGGCGATCGAAGCCATGGGTGGCCCGGGGATGTCGATTTTTGGTAAAAAAATTTTACCAAAAATTGAACGCAGAAGTTGCCTATCGGAAACGCTCGGCTTATTTGGTGAACTAGACCAATGTTACGACAGGGCGGGAGATTCGATTCATGAGCGGCAGACAAGACCGGCACGGGCTGAACGTAGACACGGTTCTGGCCGAATTCATTGAGCAGCAGGCGCTGCCGGGAACCGGGGTGGCCCCCGATGCGTTCTGGGCGGGCCTCGCGCGGATGGTGGCCGAGTTGGGGCCGCAGAACCGCGAATTGCTGGACAAGCGCGCCGAGATCCAAAGCCGGATCGACGCATGGCACCTGGCCCGCAAGGGGCAACCCATCGACATGGCCGAGTACCAAGCCTTTCTGCGCGAAATCGGCTATCTGCTGGATGAAGGCCCCGATTTCCAGATCGACACGGCGAATGTCGACCCCGAGATCGCCGCGACGCCCGGCCCGCAGCTGGTGGTGCCGATCACCAATGCGCGTTTTGCCCTGAACGCGGCCAACGCCCGCTGGGGCAGCCTGTATGACGCGCTCTATGGCACCGACGCGATGGGCGACCTGCCGCAAGGGAGCGGCTATGACGCGGCCCGCGGTGCGCGGGTCATCGCCTGGGCCAAGGCGTTTCTGGACGAGGCAGCACCGCTGGCCCAAGGCAGCTGGGCCGATGTATCCGGTCTGAAGGTCGAAGGCGGCGCATTGGTTCCGGCGCTGGCCGAGCCCGGGAAATTCGTGGGCTTCGGCGGCCGAGCCGAGGTCCCGGACTTCGTGCTGCTGAAGAACAACGGCCTGCACATCCAGATCATGATTGACCCGTCCAGCACCATTGGAGCCTCGGACCCGGCGGGCATCTCCGATGTGCGCCTGGAGTCGGCCCTGTCCACCATCATGGACTGCGAAGATTCGGTGGCTTGCGTCGATGCCGAGGACAAGGTCGTGGCCTATGGCAACTGGCTGGGCCTGATGAAAGGCGATCTGACCGAAGAGGTCACGAAGGGCGGCCATACATTTACCCGCAAACTGTCCGAGGACATCGCCTTTACCCGGCCCGACGGATCGGCCGGCAGCCTCAAGGGCCGGTCGCTGATGCTGGTGCGCAATGTGGGCCACCTGATGACCAACCCAGCCGTGCTGGACGCCGAGGGCAACGAGATCGGCGAGGGGCTGATGGACGCTCTGTGCACCACGCTGATCGCGATGCACGACCTGCAGCGTGATGGCGGCAACTCGGTCCATGGTTCGGTCTATGTGGTCAAGCCCAAGATGCACGGACCCGAAGAGGTGGCGTTTTCGGTCCGGATCTTCGACATGGTCGAGGACATTCTGGGCCTGCCGCGCAACACCGTGAAACTGGGCATCATGGATGAGGAACGCCGGACTTCGGTAAACCTCAAGGAGTGCATCCGCGCCGCGAAATCGCGGGTGGCCTTCATCAATACCGGATTCCTCGACCGGACGGGGGATGAAATCCATACCTCGATGGAGGCCGGGCCGATGCTGCCCAAGGGCGACATGAAGAATACGCCATGGATCCAGTCCTACGAGGATCGCAATGTCGATATCGGGCTGGCCTGCGGTCTGAAGGGGCGGGCGCAGATCGGCAAGGGCATGTGGGCCATGCCCGACCGGATGGGCGAGATGCTCGAGGCCAAGATTGGCCACCCCATGGCCGGTGCGACCTGCGCCTGGGTGCCGTCGCCCACCGCAGCGACCCTGCACGCGACTCATTACCACAAGGTGGACGTCTTGGCCCGTCAGGACGAGATCGCTGCCGGAGGCCCGCGCGGCACGCTCGACGATCTGCTGACCATCCCGCTGCTTGGCGGCCGCAACCTCAGCGACGACGAGATCACCCGCGAGATCGAGAACAACGCACAGGGCATCCTGGGATACGTCGTACGCTGGGTCGATCAGGGCGTCGGCTGCTCGAAGGTGCCCGATATCAACGACGTGGGTCTGATGGAGGATCGCGCCACCTGCCGGATCTCGAGCCAGGCGCTGGCCAACTGGCTGCATCACGACGTGATCAGCGCCGATCATGTGATGGCCGCGATGAAGAAGATGGCCGCAGTGGTTGACCGTCAGAACGCGGACGACCCGGCCTATCAGCCCATGGCACCGGGTTACGACGGCATCGCCTTCCAGGCCGCCTGCGACCTGGTGTTCAAGGGGCGGGTGCAGCCCTCGGGCTATACCGAGCCGGTCCTGCATGCGCGACGGCTGGAACTGAAGGCCCGTCAGGGCTAGAACCGGGACAGACCACCGCAGACAGAGGACAAGATCATGTCGGTTTCACTCAGAAAGGCCCGCACCATCATTCGCAAAACCCTTGAGAAAGGGCGCGAGATGGACCTGAAACCCCTGTCGGTGGTGGTGCTGGACGCTGGCGGCCATGTCATCGCCTTCGAGCGCGAGGACGGCGCGGCCCCCGGCCGGTTCGCGATTGCCCATGGCAAGGCCTATGGATCGGTCATGCTGGGCATGGCAGGCACCGCCCAGATGCAGCGGGCCGAGGCGCAGGCCTATTTCATGGCCGCGGTGAATGGGGTCTATGGCGGTCAGGTCGTGCCGGTGCCGGGCGGCGTGCTGTTGCGCGACCGCAAGGGCGCGGTGATCGGGGCCGTCGGCGTCACCGGCGACACCTCGGACAACGACGTGGTTGCAGCCATGGCCGGGATCGATGCCGCTGGGCTGACCGGCGAGACCTGATCGGTTGGTGCTGCCGTCACGCACACGGCAGATCGTTCGGGAAATCCGTCCAGCGCTCTGCGGAAATCGGAAACGATATGTGCGTATCTGAACACGTCCTTGCGCCATGGTGCAGGGCGTGTTTTCTTGCACGTTACTGAAGGGGCGGATAATTTCCGACCAGTGCATGTAAAACAGCAAGGTAGCGGAATGTCCCGACCCGTCGTTGGCATCATCGGCAATTCTTATCTGATGAACGACCAGTATCCCACCCATGCCGGTGGAACGATGAATTCGGACGCGGTCGCGAATGTTTCGAACTGTCTGCCGCTGCTGATCCCGGCCGACCCGCGCTATGTCGACGTGGCCGAGCTGCTTGAGGTTTGCGACGGTTTCTTGCTGACCGGTGGCCGCCCTAACGTTCACCCCGAGGAATACGGCGAGCCGGCAACTGACGCGCATGGTGAATTCGACCGGGCGCGTGATGCAATCACCCTGCCGCTGGTGCGGGCTTGCGTGGAACGCGGCCAGCCCTTTCTGGGCATCTGCCGAGGGTTCCAAGAGGTCAACGTGGCCATGGGCGGCACTTTGTACCCGGAAATCCGCGATCTGCCCGGCCGGATGAACCACCGCATGCCGCCCGATGGCACGCTGGAAGAGAAATTCGCCCTGCGCCATGTGGTCAAGCTGACGGAGGGCGGGGTTTTTCACCGACTGTTCGGCGCCAGTGAGGTGATGACCAATACGCTGCATGGGCAGGGCATCAAGACGGTGGGCAAGGGCGTGGTGATCGACGGCCACGCGCCGGATGGTACGCCCGAGGCGATCTATATCCAAGATGCGCCCGGGTTTACCCTGTCGGTGCAATGGCACCCGGAATGGGATGCCGCCAATGACCCGGTGTCGCGGCCCCTGTTTCAGGCCTTCGGCGACGCCGTTCGGGCCTGGGCTCGGGGAAACAAGGCTGCACCCTATCAAATGACGGCCTGATTGCCTTCCGGGCTCGTGCTAGGCGACGGTTGTCCGCCAGCTGTCGTTATTTGGGCATGGTGTCAGGAGTATTTTGGTAAGCGACCCCATGGGCGTTGCGAATTCCTTGATGCAACAGCAGGCTGTTGCTGACGTCGGCCCTTTTTCGGCGCAGGCGGCGGTTTTGAGGGAATTCACCGATGTCAAACCTTGGACAATTTGCCTTCCCGGTAGGACGCTGGGTGGTGCCGATGTTCACGGCGGCAGTCTTTTCGTCGGAAGCATTTGCGCAACAATGCGGTTCTTTGGGCGATTTGGTTTATATTGGACGAACCCGGGACTCTGCCTCTTCGGTTTGGTTGTCTGCAACGGGGCAGGGAAATTTCCGACTGGAAGCCGCCCAAGGCAATTCGACGGTCGACACGTGGAGCAGTTCGCGGAAGGGTGTTCATCTTTCGCTTTCGCCCTTTGTCTCCAATGGTAGCGGTGGCGTTCACCGGCTTTTCAAGCAAGGTGGTGCGCCAAATGGCAATGACTGCCTGATTGATACGCAAAACCAGAAACGTGATTGGACCTTGCCGGGCGGGGGTGGGGGTAACGGAGGCGGCAACGGCGGCTCGGGCGGCGGTTTTGGCGGTGGCGGCAACGGCGGTTCGGGCGGTGGTTTTGGTGGCAGCGGCAACGGCGGCTCGGGCGGTGGTGGTGTCGCCACGACAGCGGTGCCGCGCACGAGCAGTGGCAATGGCCGACGTGACTACTACCCAAGGTCTGCATGCGTTCAGGAGGCGTCGGGTAAGCTGGACCCGGCGCTGTGCGACCCGGTCGTGGGTCCACCACTGACGCCGGGACGGGAATGGGCGCCGCCCACCCCCCTGGAACGTGTGGTCTGATTTCACCTATACCGAAACCCAAGACACTCGGGGCTTTCGGGACACGGATATTTCAGACAGTTATTTCGCAGCGGGTATCGATCGGCTTGTTCGCGAGGACTTGGTACTTGGCTTTCAGGTCGAATACGAAAACACGAACACGCAAGGCTTCAGTGGTCAGCTTGCGAAGGATGTGAGTGGGGTGTCTGTGGGCCCCTATTTTTCATGGCGCTCCAGCGAAACCTGGGTTTTGACCGGCGTTGCAACATATGGCCGGTTTACAACGGACGTTTCAGTGTTGCAGCTGGATGGCAGCTTTGATCGTTCGCGTTGGCGGGCAAACCTCGAGGCGATCGGCCAGTATGAAGCTGGGGCTTTTGTTTTGCGCCCCTCCCTTGCCTTTGACTACTATGACTATGGCGCCGCGGAATTTGAACTGAGCGGTAGCTTAGCGGGAAGTCCCACGAACATCATGAGCGAAGTCGGCGGCGCGCGGTATGGTGCCCTGACACCCGAGTTGGAGATTAGTCGGCCCTTCGTGACCTCGAGATCCATCATGTCGCCTTACGTTTCAGTCAGCGCATCTTACTGGATAGACCGGGTAAATTTTGGTTTTGAAACGGCGGGGGCTGAATTAGACGATCTGACCTGGGCCACACGTCTGGGTGTGCGGGCGCAAGCCAGCGATGCCGTGTTTCTCGAAGCCTCGATAGGATACCTGAGCCTGTTCGAGGCCGATCTCGATTCAACCGAGGCGTCCATCTATCTTTCTGTGAACTTTTAGCCCCTGTGCGGTCACGCTTGAAAAAGACCGGCCAGGGCGACCATGCCGGTCTTTTTCGTTTCATACCAGCAGGTTGAACTGTTTGTTGAGCGGCAGGGTTCGGGCGCGCTGGCCGGTCAGGTCAAACAGCGCGTTGCCCAGCGCCGGCATCGAGGGCGGCGTGCCGGGTTCGCCCGCTCCACCCATGAAGCGATTGGTTTCCAGAACCTGAACCTCGACCTGCGGCGCGGTGTGCATGCGCAGCGCGTCATAGTCGGGGAAGTTCATTTGCTCGACCTCGCCGTCGGCAAAGGTGATTTCGCCATAGCATGCCGCCGACAGGCCATACATCATGCCGCCGAACATCTGCGCCTTTACGTTATCCGGGTCCAGCGCCAGTCCCATGTCGCAGGCGATCCAGGCCTTGCTGATACGGATGGTGCCGTCTTCGTCCACCACCTCGATCACCTGCGCGACCGGGGTACCGAAGCTGTAGGTGAAGGCCACGCCGCGCCCCAAGCCATCTGGGGTCTTGCCCGTCCAGCCGGACATGTCGCGCACCGCCTCAAGGCACCCGGCCGAGGGCGCATGTTCGTCGCGCATCAATTCCAGCCGGAACTCCAGCGGGTCGCGTCCGGCGGCATGGGCCATCTCGTCGATGAATGTCTCGTGGAAGAAGCCGTTGTGGCTGTTGCCGACCGAGCGCCAGAAACCTACAGGGATCTTCAGTTCGGCGATGTGCCCGCTCATGCGATAGTTCGGCACCGCGTAGGGCTGATTGAAGAACCCTTCGACCAGCACCTTGTCCGGGCCGGCGCCGGGCATTCCGGTGTAGCGCTCGACGGCTTGCTGCGTGCAGGACTGCGCGGCGACCGCACCGTCGATGAGCACTGCCTTGCCATCCTGAACCGCGCCGCGCATCCGGGCGATTGCGCCGGGGCGGTAGTAGTCGTGACGCATATCCTCTTCGCGACTCCAAGTCGTCTGGACCGGAGTGCCGGGTACCGCCATGGCAACCTTGGTTGCGATTTCGCCGAAATCCAATTCTCCACGGCGACCGAACCCGCCACCCAGATAGGTGGTGTGGATTTGGACTGCTTCGGTATCCAGGCCCGCGGTGTTGGCAACGCGGAACTGGATCAGCGTGGGCGCCTGGTTCCCGCACCACAATTCCAAGGCGTCGCCGGTAAACAGCGCGGTGGCGTTCATCGGTTCCATCGTGGCGTGGGCCAGGTAGGGGACAGTGTATTCAGCTTCGATCACTGTTGCGCCTTCGGGAACGGTGCTGACATCGCCGTCATCGCGCATGGTCGAGTTGGGATCGGCGTCGAAGGCCTTGGCGATCTCGGTAAAGATGGCTTCGGTTTCAGGGGGATAGGGGGCCTCGCCCCAATCGACGTCGATGGCCTCGACCGCCTGGTTTGCCAGCCAGGTGTTGGTGGCAATCACCGCAACGCCATTGCCAAGATCGACGATCTTTTCGACGCCCGGCATCGCGCGGGCGGCGCTGTCGTCAAAGCCGTACATCTGACCGCCGAGCCTGGGGTTCATCCGCACGCTGGCGAATTTCATGCCCGGAAGGCGCACGTCAACGCCGAACTGGGCCGTGCCGGTGGCCTTTTCCACCATGTCAAGACGCGGCAGGGTCCGGCCCAGATAGCGCCATTCAGACGGGTCGCGCAGGGGCGCCTCAATCGGATCCATCTGCGCCACGTCGGCAGCCAGCTCGGTATAGGCGATTTTGCTGCCATCAGGCGCGATGACGTGGCCCGAGCCGGTTTTCAACTGGTCGCGGTCAATGCCCAGCCGGTCGGCAGCCGCCTGTTTCAACGTTTCGCGGGCCGAGGCGCCGGCCGCGCGCATCCGCTCGAACCCGTCCTTCATCGAGGTCGATCCGCCGGTGACCTGCAGGCTGAGCGCCTTGCCGATCACGCCCAGGGCCTCTCCCAGGTTGTGCTGGAAGTTCGAGACGTCATAGCCCTTGTTGGGCAGGCTCTCGCCGATCAAGGCCGAGTTGTAATAGGCCGCCGCCGCAGGCCCGTGCAGAACGGTGACCTGATCCAGATCCACGTCCAGTTCTTCGGCGATCAGGGCGGCCCAGGTGGTTTTCACGCCCTGGCCCATCTCGGCGCGGGGCGCAAACAGGGTCACGCCGTTCTGATCGATCAGGATGAAGGGGTTCAGGGCCGCTTCGCCTTCGCCCGGTTTCAGCGGGTTTTTGGCAGGGCGATTGACGTAATAAACGCCGAAGGCCACGCCGCCGACGATGGCGGCAGACCCGATCAGGAAAGTGCGGCGCAGGATTTTTCCGATGCTGGCCATGGCTTAGGCCTCCTTCATCTTGACGGCGGCGTCGTGGATCGCGGCGCGGATGCGGGGATAGGTGCCGCAGCGGCACAGGTTGCCTTGCATCGCCTCGTCGATCTCGGCATCCGTGGGGGCGGGGTTTTCGGCCAGCAGCGCGGCGGCCTGCATGATCTGCCCCGACTGGCAATAGCCGCATTGCGCGACCTGATGGTCGACCCAGGCCTGCTGGATCGTGGCTAGGTTGTCGGGCGTTCCCAATCCTTCGATCGTGGTGACCTCGCCCCAGACATCCGACAGGGCGACTTGGCACGAGCGGACGGCTTCGCCATCGATATGCACCGTGCATGCTCCGCAGGCGGCCACCCCGCAGCCGAACTTGGTTCCGGTCAGGCCCACCTCATCGCGCAGCACCCACAGCAGGGGGACATCGTCGGGCAGATTGACCTGATGTGGCTTTCCGTTGATCGTCAGCGTGGTCGCCATGGCGCACCTCTTTTGGCTGTGGCTGGTTTCTGACATAATTTATGAAAAATGTCAGCGCGTCAATTGACAATTTCGCGAGAAACTGTCAGAGGTCAATTCATGGCGGAAAAACTGGATGATACACGGGCAAAGGCGATCCTGACTGCGGCGTTTCAGGCCTTTTCCGCCTATGGGTTCCGCAAGACCTCGATGGACGACATAGCGCGTGGCGCGGGCATGTCCCGTCCGGCGGTCTATCTGCACTACAAGAACAAAGAGGCCATCGTTCGCAGCCTGACGCAGGCGCATTACGCCGAAAAGATCGCGGCGGTGGCGCAGGCGCTGCAGGGCGATGGAGCGGTGTCCGACATTCTGGCGCGGGCGATTGACGCGCAAATCGCCGGGATGGCGGCCATCCTGGCGTCGCCGCATGGGCTTGAAATGCTGGATACCAGCAAGTCCACCGCTGCCGACATCGTGGCCGAGGGTGAGGCGGCGCTGGCGGATCTCTACGCCGTATGGCTGAAGCGCGAACTGGCGGCGGGTCGCGTGCGCCTGCCGGACGGTCCGGCCGAGACCGCGCGGACCATCACCGCCGCGCTGAAGGGGATCAAGATGACCGCCTCGAACGCCGAGGAGTTCGAGCAGCGCATCGCCCAGCTGACCGCGCTGATCGGCGCGGGGCTTGAGGTCAGGTAACCCGCTGCCGGATCTTGTATTCCGGTTTGTCCCACAAACGGTTTTGCATGATGTCCGCCAGGACCTCTACGGCGCGCGTCACGTCGCCTTCGTCGATATACAGCGGCGTGAAGCCGAACCGCATGATGTCGGGCGCGCGGAAATCCCCGATCACGCCGCGGGCGATCAGGGCCTGCATCGCCGCGTACCCGTCGGCAAAACGGAACGAGACCTGGCTGCCGCGCATTGCGGGGTCGCGGGGGCTGGCCAGTTCCAGATCGGGGCAGGTGGCCTCGACCTGCTGGATAAACTGTTCGGTCAGAGCGATGGACTTCGCGCGCACATCATCCATGTCGGCCATGTCCCAGATATCCATCGCGGCGGCCAGCGCGGTCATCTGGATCACCGGCGGCGTGCCGACGCGCATGCGCTCGATGCCTGCGCCGGGGCGATAGTCCAGGTCGAAGGCAAAGGGGGCCTCGTGTCCCAGCCAGCCGGACAGGGCCGGGCGCGCGGTGTCGGCCCATTTCGGCGCGACATAGATGAAGGCGGGGGCGCCCGGACCACCGTTGAGGTATTTGTAGGTGCACCCCACCGCGAAATCGGCGTTGCACCCGGCCAAGTCCACCGGGATGGCCCCGGCAGAGTGGGCAAGATCCCACACCGTGATGACGCCGCGTGCATGGGCCAGCTCGGTCAGCGCCTTCATGTCATGCATGCGGCCGGTGCGATAGTCGACCTCGGTCAGCATCAGCACGGCGACTTCATCGGTAATGTGCTCGGCCACGGCCTCGGGGTCCACGACCCGCAGCTCGTACTCCTCGCCCAGCGAGCGCAGCAGCCCGTCAGCCATGTAGAGATCGGAGGGAAAGTTGCCATTGTCGGACAGGACAACCTTGCGCCCCGGGTTCAGCTCCAATGCCGAGGCAACCGCCTGATAGACCTTGATCGACAGCGTGTCGCCCACCACGACCGTGCCGGGCGCGGCGCCGATCAAGCGGCCGATCCGATCGCCCAGGTCGGTCGGCATACCCATCCATCCGGCCTTGTTCCACCCGGTGATCAGCATCTGGCCCCATTCCTCGGTCAGCATTTTCTGCACCTTTACGGCCGCCGCCTTGGGCAGAGGGCCCAGCGAGTTGCCGTCCAGATACAGAACTCCTTCCGGCAGGTTGAACATGGCTTTGGTGGCGGCGAAATCGGTCATGCTGGATCCCTAGGGTTTTTCTTCTTTGATCTGGGGGTATCGGATCGACGCTGGACTGTCCATGATCGGGTGTTCAGGGGTCGATGGCCCGATTTCGGGTTGCGACACCTTGGGGTTTTGCCATCCTGTCATGAAAACGGTAGGACGTAAGTCGGAAGCGACAATCTGCCCGTGATTGTCGCGACAACGAAGGGATGCGAATGCGCCGTATCGACTTACCGCCACTGTGGCTTGTGGGCTTTGCGGCACTGGCTTGGTTGCAGGGCCGCTATCTGTCGTTCGGCCTTTCGCTGGAAGGCTGGTTCACGGATCTGCTGAGCGGGCTGTTGATCGGTGCAGGCATCCTGCTGGCGGTTCTGGCAATTGTCGAATTCCGCCGCCACCGTACGACGGTCATTCCGCATGAAACACCTTCGGCGCTGGTGCAGTCGGGCATTTACAAGCGCAGCCGCAATCCGATCTATCTGGGCGATGTCCTGATCCTTGCCGGGTTGATCCTACGCTTCGATGCCGTGTTGTCGATGGTGTTGGTTCCGGTCTTCGTCTGGGTGCTTGAACGGCGGTTCATCCTGCCCGAGGAAAACCGCCTTCGCCGCATCTTCCGTGCGGATTTCGCGCGCTACGAACGCAAAACCCGGCGCTGGATCTGAGATGCGCCGACCCGTGACACAACGTAATGAATGCTGCGCTTGCGAAATAATGTTGCGCGGGATACATGATTGCTTAACAGGAAATACCGATCAGCCGCTCGGACAGAGTGATAATTAGGGGGACTTGCCGGTGAAAATAGGCACGCCAAAGGAAATACTAAAGGGCGAGAACCGGGTCGCGATGACTCCGGAGTCGGCCGTTCAGTTGCAGAAACTGGGCTATGACTGCGCGATCGAGAAAGGGGCCGGCGCGGCCGCCGGGTTCTCGGACGAGGCTTACAAGGCCGTCGGGGTCGAAATCGTCAAGACCGCGGCTGCGCTGTGGAAAACGGCCGACATCATCGCCAAGGTGCGCGTGCCCACCGAAACCGAACTCAAGCGTCTGACCAAGGGCAAGACGCTGATCTCGTTCTTCAACCCGGCCGGGAACGAAGAAGGGATGGAACTGGCCAAGGAAAAGGGCGCGAACGTCATCGCGATGGAGATGGTGCCCCGCATTAGCCGCGCGCAGAAGATGGATGCGCTGTCGTCGATGGCCAACATCGCCGGCTATCGCGCCGTGATCGAGGCGGGCAACAATTTCGGCCGGTTCTTCACCGGTCAGGTCACCGCCGCGGGCAAGGTGCCGCCGGCCAAGGTTCTGGTCGTGGGCGCCGGCGTGGCCGGTCTGGCCGCGATCGGTACGGCCGTCAGCCTGGGTGCTGTGGTCTATGCGTTCGACGTGCGCCCCGAAGTGGCCGAACAGGTCGAATCCATGGGCGCCGAGTTCGTCTATCTGGATTTCCAGGACGATCAGGACGGCGCGGAAACCGGCGGCTATGCCAAGCCTTCTAGCCCCGAGTTCCGCGAGGCGCAGCTGGCCAAGTTCCGCGAGATGGCGCCCGAAATGGACATCGTCATCACCACGGCGCTGATCCCCAACCGCGAGGCGCCCGAGCTGTGGACCGAGGACATGGTTCAGTCGATGAAACGCGGCTCGGTCATCGTGGACCTCGCGGCCGAGAAGGGCGGCAACTGCAAGCTGACCGTTCCGGACGAAAAGATCGTCACCGACAATGGCGTCACCATCATCGGCTATACCGACTTCCCCAGCCGCATGGCGACGCAGGCCTCGATGCTGTACGCCACCAACATCCGGCACATGATGACCGATCTGACGCCCAACAAGGACGGGCAGATCGTTCACGACATGGAAGACGACGTGATCCGCGGAGCGACCGTGACCCACGAAGGGCAGATCACCTTCCCGCCGCCACCGCCCAAGGTGCAGGCCATCGCGGCCAAACCCAAGGCCGAGGTCAAGGAACTGACGCCCGAAGAAAAGCGCGCGCAAGAGATCGCGGCCTTCAAGGCGCAGACGAAACAGCAGGTGACGCTGCTGGGCGTGGGCGGTGCGCTGATGCTGTTGGTGGGGCTGGTGGCTCCGGCCAGCTTCATGCAGCACTTCATCGTTTTCGTGTTGTCGGTCTTCGTAGGCTTCCAGGTAATCTGGAACGTCAGCCACAGCCTGCACACGCCGTTGATGGCGATCACCAACGCGATTTCCTCGATCATCATCGTGGGAGCGTTGATGCAGATCGGGTCGGGGTCTTTCCTCGTCATTCTGCTGGCGGCGCTGTCAATCTTCATGGCCGGGATCAACATCTTCGGCGGTTTCCTCGTAACCCGGCGCATGCTCGCCATGTTCCAGAAATCTTAAGGAGGCCGGGCACATGGAATTTGGCTTCACCACCGCCGCCTATGTCGTTGCGGCTGTTCTGTTCATCCTTTCGCTCGGCGGTCTGTCGAACCAGGAAAGCGCCAAACGCGCGGTCTGGTACGGCATCGTCGGCATGGCGCTGGCGGTGTTCGCCACGCTGGTCGGCCCCGGATCGGGCCTGTGGCCACTGTCGCTGCTGCTGATCATCGGCGGCGGCCTGATCGGTCAATACGTGGCGCAGCGCGTCCAGATGACCGAGATGCCGCAGCTTGTGGCCGCCATGCACTCGCTGGTGGGTCTGGCGGCCGTATTCGTCGGCTACAATGCCCATTTCGAGATCAAGAACGTCGCCGAAGTCTTTGCGATCGTTGACGCGGCCAAGGATGCCGACCTGTCGGATCTGGGGGCCTTCGCGAAACTGATCGCCAAGAAAACCCCGGCCGAGCTGGCCATACTGCATGTCGAGCTGTTCCTGGGCATCTTCATCGGTGCGATCACCTTTACCGGTTCGGTCGTGGCCTATGGAAAGCTGGCCGGCAAGGTCACCTCGGCGGCAACCAAGCTGCCGGGCGGGCATGCGCTGAACGCGGCGGCGGCCGGCCTCTCGCTGATCTGTCTGATCTGGTACACCGCTTCGGGTGGCTTCTTCCCGCTGTTCCTGATGACGCTGGCGGCGCTGTTCATCGGTTATCACCTGATCATGGGCATCGGCGGTGCCGACATGCCGGTGGTAGTGTCGATGCTGAACAGCTATTCGGGCTGGGCTGCGGCGGCTATCGGTTTCTCGCTGGGGAACGACCTGCTGATCGTGGTCGGTGCGCTGGTTGGCTCGTCGGGTGCGATCCTTTCCTACATCATGTGCAAGGCGATGAACCGCCATTTTGTCAGCGTGATCCTGGGCGGCTTCGGCGGCCCGCAGGGCGAACAGATGGCCGTGGAAGGCGAACAGGTGGCCATCGACGCCGAAGGTGTCGCCGCAGCACTGAACGATGCCGACAGCATCATCATCGTGCCGGGGTATGGCATGGCGGTGGCACAGGCGCAGCAGTCGGTCAGTGAACTGGTGCGCAAGCTGCGCGCCAAAGGCAAGAACGTGCGCTTTGCCATCCACCCCGTTGCGGGCCGCCTGCCGGGCCACATGAACGTGCTGCTGGCCGAGGCCAAGGTACCCTATGACATCGTGCTAGAGATGGATGAGATCAACGATGATTTCCCGGACACGGACGCTGTCATTGTCATCGGCTCGAACGACATCGTGAACCCGGCCGCGCAGGAAGACCCGAACTCGCCCATCGCGGGGATGCCGGTGCTCGAAGTGTGGAAGGCCAAGCAGGTGATCGTCTCGAAACGCGGGCAGGGCACCGGGTATTCGGGTATCGAAAACCCGCTGTTCTACAAGGAAAACACCCGCATGTTCTATGGCGACGCCAAGCAGTCGCTGGACAAGCTGCTGCCAATGATCGACTAATCCGCGGCCCATATCCTTGGAAAAGGCGCCCCTCGTGGGCGCCTTTTTCCGTTTCAGGGTATGATGCCACAGCAACCCCCAACGGCACGAGGTGTTCCATGCATAAGGTAAACGGCATTGGCGGTGTGTTCTTTCGCGCCCGTGATCCGAAGGCTCTGTCGCAATGGTACGAGGCCCATCTGGGCGTCAACCACTATGACCCTGTCCCGTGGAAGCAGCGCGAAGGCTACACCGTTTTTGCCCCTTTCTCGGAAGATACGGACTATTTCGGTGATGCGGCGCAACAATGGATGATCAATTTCCGCGTCGACGATCTGGCGGCCATGGTCGACCAACTGCGCGCGGCTGGAATCGCGGTGGAGACCCGAGACGAATGGAACAGCGAGATCGGAACATTCGCCCGCTTGAACGACCCCGAGGGCAATCCGATCGAGCTCTGGCAGCCAAATCAATGAGATAGCTGGCTTGTATACCGCGGTATCCATGTAAGTACATGAAATAAAAAGAGAATTGATGAAATCAGTCGGTGTCGTATAGTGCCCAGAACACAAGGAGCCGTTCATGACGCCAATCGAGGATCATCCGCTGCGCTATACGTTGGCCAATGAATTGCACGCGCGGCCGTTCCCCGTTGCGCAGGCCCCGTGCACGGTTGTCTTCCTTGCGATCAAAAAACCGGTCGCCGCGGTGGCGCGCGACCGAGCCGAAGATATGGCCCACCTGATCGACCTGTTGGACCGCCATGCGGCGCAGCATCCGCAACCCGATGCCACCCACTATGCCGGCCAGATCGGGCGACATTGGTTGAAGTGGGAACACCACACGGAATTCGTGACCTACACGGCCATCACTCAGAATGTCAGCGAGCGCGCCTTCAACCCCGCCGATTTCGAGGTATTCCCCCCCGACTGGCTGATGGCCAGTCCGGGGCAGCGTGTGACCTCGATCATGCTGCGGGTGGTGCCGCGCCCGGATGACGGGGCCGCGCAAGCCGCGCTGGCGGACTGGTTCGAACCCGAAAGCTTGGCTGTGTCACAGGTGCTGGACGACTCGGCGATCTGCGCCAGCGATTTTCGCATCGACCCGGCGGGCCACATGCGGTTTGCCCTGTTCGTGTCCGAGGGCACCGGGCGTAGGCGTACCGGCCGGATCATCCAACGCCTGTGCGAGATCGAGACCTACAAGGCGATGTCCATGTTGGGCTTTGCCCGGGTCAAGGCCCTGATGCCCCAGATCGGCGAGTTGGACCGGCAACTGACCCAGCTGATGGGCGAGATGACCAAGGACACGACCCATCCTGACGATCTGTTGCCGCAATTGCTGGCCACGTCGACCGAGCTCGAGACGCTGTCGGCGCGTTCGGCTTTTCGCTTTGCCGCGACGGGGGCCTATGAGGCCATCGTGCACCAGAGAATCGAGGCGCTGCGCGAGGATCGCTTTCACGGGCGTCAGACATTTGCCGATTTCATGATGCGCCGCTATGACCCGGCCATGCGCACGGTAAAGGCGACCGAACGGCGACTGCAGGCGCTTTCGGACCGGGCCATTCGCGCCGGTGACCTGCTGCGAACGCGCGTCGATGTCGAGCGCAGCGCGCAGAACCAGGCTTTGTTGGAGAGCATGGACCGCCGGGCGGATCTGGCCCTGCGTCTGCAGCACACGGTCGAGGGTCTTTCAGTGGTGGCCATCAGCTATTATGCCGTGTCACTGGTCAGTTACCTGCTGTATCCGTTGACCAAGGCGGGGATCAGCAAGGGGATGTTGACCGCAGGCGTGACGCTGCCTGTTGTGGCGCTTGTCTGGTTGGCCGTGCGCCGTATCCGCCGCAAGCTGGAATAGGGCGGCTTGCCAACCCGCACGGCGCCTGTATTGCTGCAAGGCAGGCAATTCACAGGTGGGGCAGGGCAAATGATCGGATTGGTTTCAGCCTGGCGGGCCGTGGCCGCCATGTTCATCCTGAACGGCGCCCTGTTCGGCATCTGGGCCTCGCGCATCCCGGCCGTCCGTGACCGTCTGGGGCTGAGCCACGAAGAGCTGGGCTATGGCCTGCTGTTCATGGCGGCTGGGGCGGTGTGTTCCTTTCCAGTCACCGGACGCCTGACCGACAGGTTCGGCGCGGTGACAGTGACGCGGGTGATCGCGGTTCTGTACACAGCATCACTGATCCTTCTTGCGGCCGCCGACAGCTTCGCCATGCTGGCTGCGTTCCTGTTCATCTTCGGGGCCTTACACGGCTCTATGGATGTGGCCATGAACGCCTGGGCCGCCGAGGTCGAGCAGGCCTACGCCAAACCGGTGATGTCCTCGTTCCACGCGATGTGGAGCCTCGGCGCCGGGTTGGGAGCGCTCAGCGGCTACGGCGCGGTTCAGCTGCAGCTTGCCGTGTTGCCACATTTCCTGCTGGCCGGCGGGGCAACCGTGGCGCTGGCGCTTGCCCTGTCCTGGGTCCGATGGACGTCGCGGCGGGTGCAGTCCGACGGCAACGCCATCTTTGCCTTGCCCAGCGGGGTTCTGGTTCTGGTCGGGCTGACCGCGATGTGCGGCGCGTTGGGCGAGGGCGCGGTGGCCGATTGGAGCGCCATCTTTCTGCGGGATGCCACGGGTGTGGCTGAAAGCGTTGCGGCATTGGGCTATGCCGTCTTTTCGGTGTCCATGGTTGCAGTTCGGCTCCTGGGTGGGCTCGTGATCGCCCGGTTCGGCCCGGTGCCGGTGGCTCGGGTCAGCGGAGCCTGCGCGGCCTTGGGCGTGTTCCTGGTGGTATCGGCTAGGGGGGCGGTCGGGGCGATGGCTGGATTCGCGATGATGGGCGTGGGCTATGCGGTGATCATGCCGCTGGCCTTCAGCCGAGCCGCGAACGACCCGCATGTCCCGCCGGGGCAGGCCATCGCCAGTGTCGCCACTTTGGGGTACGGAGGTCTTCTGATCGGTCCGCCGCTGATCGGGCTTCTGGCGGGGATCGTATCACTGCGGCTGGCCTTTGGCGTCCTGCTGCCGCTGGCAGTTGTGATCGTTGTGTTGGCCGGCGCGCTTAGGCGCGCCGACTGACTTTTGTTCAGCGTCCGCGGATCCGCGGATCGAGCGCATCGCGCAAGCCGTCGCCCAGATAGTTCACGCTGAGAACGGTAAGCGAGATCGCCAAGCCGGGCCAGAACACACGCTCGGGGTATTGCTGCAGATAATCAACACCATCGAACAGCAGCCGGCCCCAGGTGGGGAAATCGGGCGGGAAGCCCAGCCCCAGGAAGGACAGCGCGCTTTCGGTGATGATCGCCGTGGCGATGCCCAGCGTGGCCGACACCATGATCGGAGACAGTACGTTGGGCAGGATGTGCCGGGTGATGATTTGCGTGTTGCTGGTGCCGATCGAGCGGGCGGCCAGAACGAATTCGCGTTCCTTGATGGCCAGCACGTCGCCGCGCACGATCCGCGCCGTAGGCATCCACGAGGTGATGCCGATGGCGCAGACGATCAGGATGAAGATCCCACGCTCGAGCCCGAACGCAGCGGACAGAGGCTCGCGGAACAGCAACATCATCACCAGCAGCAGCGGCAGCAGCGGCAGGGCCAGGAACAGGTCGGTCAGGCGCATCAGCGGCCCGTCCAACCGTTTGAAGAACCCGGCGACCACGCCGATGAACGACCCAAGAAACAGCGCCAGCAGCATCGCGGTGATGCCGACCGAGACCGAGGTCTGCCCCCCCGACATCATCCGGGCCAAGATGTCCCGGCCCAGCTGATCGGTACCGAACGGATGGGCCCAGCTGGGCCCCTGGTTGCGGGCACGGATGTCGATCTGGGTCGGGTCGATGGTCCACAGGAACGGGCCAAGATAGACGGCCGCGACGATGAAGATGAACAGCATCGCGCCGATCATGGCGCCCTTGTGGGTCTTGAACTGGTCCCACACGTCGCGCCACTGGCTGCGGGGCGGGGCGGTGAATTCCTCGACCACGTCCGCGGCGGGCAGAGCGGTCGAAGCGGGCGCAAGCCCTTCGTCGGGGACAAAGCGATCCTTGTCAGTCATAGCGGATCCTCGGGTCCAGAATGCCATAGAGAACGTCGGCGATCAGGTTGAACAGGACGATCAGCACGGCAAAGATGAAGGTCAGGGTCTGCACCATCGGCAGGTCGTTGGCCTGGATGGCGCCGATCAGCAGCTGTCCGATGCCGTTCACCTTGAATACCTGCTCGGTAATGATGGCGCCGCCGAAGATCGACGGAATCCCCAAGGCGATCACGGTGACCACCGGGATCATCGAGTTGCGCAGGACATGCACCATGACGACGGTGTACTCACTCAAGCCCTTGGCGCGGGCGGTACGGACGTAGTCCTGGTTTAAGTTGTCCAGCATCGAGGCGCGCATGAACCGGCTGAGCTGCGCGGTGATCTGCAGCGCCAGCACCATCACCGGCATGATCATCTGTTTCAGCTGAACGACGAAGCTGTCCCAGTCATTGACCACATGCGTCGTGTCATAGATCGACGGGAACCAGCCCAGCTGGACCGAAAAGATCACGATTACCAGCACCCCCGAGAAGAACGGCGGGACCGAGAAGCCGACCATCGACACGAAGGTGCCCATCTGGTCGAACCATGAATACTGGCGATAGGCCGAATAGATGCCGATGGGCAGCGCGATCAGGATGGCGACCAAATAGGCGGTGCCGACAACCCACAGGGTCTGCGGGATGCGCTGAACGACGATGTCCATGACGGGCGAGCGGGTCTGCCACGAAATCACCCGCAGGTCACCTTCGGAAAAGGTAGTGCCAAAAATGTGATCGACCAGAACCTGAGGTTCAATCCAGAAGAACTGCACGATCCATTTCCAGAACCGGACATGCATCGGCTGGCCGAGGCCAAGCGCCTCGCGCATCTTCTCTTTGACTTCGGGCGGAACGGTCAGCGGAACCTGCGCCATCGGGTCGCCGGGGGCGAGTTCGAGCAGCAGGAAAATGACGAGACTGATGAACAACAGCGTCGGAACGGCCAGGATCAGTCGTCGAATGGTGAAGTTGAGCATTCAAAGGCGCCTTTGTGCATGCGTCTTTTCGTTGGGGTGGATGCAGGTAACCGCGCCCCGATAGACACCGGGGCGCGGCAGTGCAAGCCTGACGCTTAGGAACCGGTCTTGCGGTACCAGTCAGCGATGTTCCACAGCTCGCTGTCCCACACGTTCAGAACGACGCCACCCAGCGTGTTCGAATGTGCCGACAGGCGGCCACGGTGCACCAGCGGGATCATCGCGCCGCCCATTACGGCCATGTCGTTCAGCTTTTTCGCGATCTCGGCGCGGGCTTCCAGGCCGGCGGTCTGGGCCAGCTGGGCATGCAGCGCGTCATATTCCGGGTCGCACCAGCGCGAGATGTTCTCGCCCTGCCACTGAGTGTCCGGACGCGGAGCCTTGTCGCACAGCATGTTGCCCAGATACGACTGCGGATCTGTGCCGTTGAAGGTGTTGGCGTACATTTCAACGTCGGCATAGAACTTCTGGAACGTGTCGGGCGAGCCCGGATCACCACCGAAGAAGACCGAGGCGTTGATGTTGCGCAGTTCGGTTTCGATGCCGATCTGGCTCCACCATTCCTTGATCAGCGCCTGGAAGTCCTGACGGACGGCGTTGGTCGAGGTCTGGTATACAACTTTCAGCGGAACACCGTCTTTTTCGCGGATGCCGTCGCCGTTGGTATCGACGATCCCGGCATCATCCAGCAGCTTCTTCGCGCCTTCGATGTCCTGCTTGTCGCAGGTCATGGTGGTCGAGTTGAACGCGGCCGGAGCCGGCACCCAGTTGCAGGTAACTTTGCCTGCCTGGCCATAACCGATCTCAACCAGCAGCGGACGGTCGATTGCCAGCGACATGGCGTTGTACACCGCCGGGTCGGTCAGGAACGGGTGCGGGTGCTTGGCCGTCGAACGTTCGCCTTCCGGCAGTTCGGGGGACGGGTTGGTCTGGTTCAGCATGATGCGCTCGACCAGCGGGCCAAAGCCTGCCACCGGAGTGCCCTTGCCGCCTTCTTGCATTTGCGCGATCACTTCGGGCGCCAGCTGCAGGTTCCAGGCATAGTCGAACTCGCCGGTTTCCATCACGGCGCGACCCGCAGCGGTTGCATCGCCGCCGCCCTTGAACGTCACTGTCGCAAAGGCAGGCTTGTTCGGATCACGATAGTTGTCGTTGGCTTTGAAGGTGATCACGTCGTTCGGCTTGAACTCGGTGACGACAAACGGGCCGGTGCCGATCGGATTGAAGTTCTGTTCGGTGCATTCCGGCGCCTTGGCGCCCATGCAGTTTTCGAACTGGGCCTTCTGGATGATCGGGCTTTCCCCGCCAACGAACGGGCCATAGGGGAAGGGGGTCGGCTTGTCGAAGGTGACCTTGACGGTCAGATCGTCGAGCGCCTCGACGCTGGTGACGCCTTCGAACTTGGTCACCTGCGCACATCCGCCCTCAGGGTCCATGCAGTAGTCGGCGGTGAACTTGACGTCCGCCGCGGTGAAGGGCGAGCCGTCCGACCAGGTGATGCCGGGCGCGATCTTCCAGGTGATCGAGGTCAGATCCTCGCTGACACCGCCGTTTTCGACTGTGGGGATTTCGGCCGCCAGGTAGGGCACCATGTTGCCGTCCTGATCATAGCGGGCCAGCGGTTCGATCACCAGCGAGGCCGCCTCGACATCCTTGGTGCCACCCGACAGGAACGGGTTCAGGATCGAGGGCGCCTGCCAATAGATGATGCTGACATTGCCGTCCGATCCGCGCTCGGCCATGGCCATAGGGGCCATCGCCGTGCTTGCAATCGCACTGAGCAAAAGGGCTTTGATTTTCATCATACACTCCATGTTGGACACATTCGTGTCTCGATTATTCCGCAAGGCCTGCGGACTTGGCGTTGCCGCGCGTGGGGCAAGCTGCTGTAACGAAAAGAAAAAAGGTTTCGCTTATTGCGGCCTGCACAGGTTTACCGGCGCGGTTACGCGGGGTATCGAAACAGAGTTTTGGAAAATTGCAAGCCTTGCCGCAGCGAAATCGGGCAATGGGTTTGACTTTTCCCACTTCGCCGCCTTAGCGTTTGGCACTCAAATCGAACAAGCCCTCAAGGAGAGCGCGCGCGTGCTGGACCAGCCTATTGCCGATATCAGAAAACTTCGCGTCGAGTTTCAGACCAAGGATGGACCGGTCGTCGGGGTCGAGGATGTCTCGTTCGAGGTCCATCCGGGCGAAACCGTCTGCATCGTGGGCGAATCGGGGTCGGGCAAATCGGTGTCGTCGCTGTCGCTGATGCGGCTGGTGGAATTCGGCGGCGGCAAGATCGCGGGGGGCGAACTGCTGTTCGACCGACGCGACGGGCGCAAGCTGGATCTGGCCAAGGCCGATCAGGACCTGATGAAGCAGATTCGTGGCAACGAGATCGGGATGATCTTCCAGGAACCGATGACCGCTTTGAACCCGGTCTTCACCGTGGGCCGACAGCTGACCGAGGGCCTGCGGATCCACAAAAACATGTCCAAGGCACAGGCCGAGGCGCGCGCGCTGGAGCTACTCAAGCAAGTCCGCATCCCCGAGCCCGAGCGGCGCCTCAAACAGTACCCGCACGAATTGTCAGGCGGGATGCGACAGCGGGTGGTGATCGCCATGGCGATGGCGTGCGAGCCGCGCCTGCTGATCGCCGACGAGCCGACGACGGCGCTGGACGTGACCATTCAGGCCGAGATCCTTGCGCTGATGGACCGGCTCAAGCGGGAAACCGGCACGGCGGTGATGTTCATCACCCATGACATGGCCGTGGTCGCCCAGATGGCCGACCGCGTCGTGGTCATGTATCGCGGCAACAAGGTCGAAGAGGGCACCGTCACCGAGATTTTCGAAAACCCCCGACACGACTACACCAAGGCCTTGCTGGCCGCGGTGCCCAAGCTGGGCGAGATGCGCGGCAAATCCGCGCCCGAACCGATGAAGCTGCTGGGAGTCGAGGGCCAGAACATCGCTCCGATTCCCGGAACCGAGGACGTGCTGCTGACGGTCCGCAACCTGACCACGCGCTTCCCCGTCAAGGGCGGGCTGCTGCGCCGCACGATCTCGAACGTGCACGCGGTCGAGGATGTATCGTTCACTCTGAACCGGGGTCAGACGCTGAGTCTGGTCGGTGAATCCGGCTGCGGAAAGTCCTCGGCGGGGCGGTCGATCCTGCGGTTGGTCGAGCCGCTGTCGGGCGAGGTGGACCTCGATGGCGTCGACATCATGAAACTGGACCAGAAGGGCCTGCGCAAGGCCCGGCTGGACATGCAGATGATCTTTCAGGACCCGTTCGCCTCGTTGAACCCGCAGATGCAGCTGGTCGATCAGGTCGCCGAGCCGATGCGCAACTATGGCGTGGCTTCGGGGTCGGAATTGCAGGACCGTGTGGCGCAGCTGTTCGACAAGGTGCACCTGCCGCGCAGCTTCATGCGCCGGTACCCGCACGAGATGTCGGGCGGCCAGCGCCAGCGTATCGCCATCGCGCGCGCCCTTGCGCTGAACCCCAAGCTGATCATCGCCGACGAGGCCGTTTCTGCACTAGACGTATCGGTGCAGGCGCAGGTGCTGAACTTGATGATGGAACTGCAGTCCGAACTGGGGCTCAGCTATCTGTTCATCAGCCACGACATGGCCGTGGTTGAACGCGTCAGCCACCATGTCGGGGTGATGTATCTGGGCCGGATCGTCGAACTGGGCCCGCGGGCGCGGGTGTTCGAGAACCCTCAGCACCCCTATACCCAGGCGCTGATGAAGGCGGTGCCGATCGCGGACCCGAACCAGCGAAAATCGGAAAAAGACCTGAATTTCAAACCGATCCCGTCGCCCATTCATCCGATCGACTATCAGCCCGCGCCGTCTGAATACCGTGAGGTCGAGCCGGGGCATTTCATTCTGACCACCGACAGCGGGTATTGATCCCGATGGCGCGGCGCCTGACACCGCTCGAGATCATGACGCGGCTGATTGCGTTCCCGACGGTCAGCCGCGACAGCAACCTGCCTCTGATCGACTGGGTCGGGGACTATCTGGCAAGTCATGGCATCGAAGCCCACCGCTGGCCCGATCCCGACCAGCCGCACAAGGCGGCTCTGTTTGCCCATGTCGGGCCTTGGGACGAAGGTGCCGTCGTTCTGTCAGGTCATACCGACGTGGTGCCGGTGGACGGGCAGGCCTGGGACAGCGATCCCTTCACGGTCACCGAGCGCGAAGGCAAGTATTTCGGGCGCGGCACCTGCGACATGAAAGGGTTCGACGCGCTGGCGATCTGGGCATTGGTCGAGGCGCATCACGCGGGCGTGGCTCGCCCGCTGCAACTGGCGTTGAGCTTTGACGAAGAGGTCGGCTGTACCGGCGCTCCGCCGATGATCGCGGCGATGCAGAAGGTTCTACCCAAGGGCTCGGCGGTGATCGTGGGGGAACCGTCGATGATGCAGGCGGTGACCGGGCACAAAGGCAGCTATGGCTATGACACGCATGTGGTGGGCTACGAGGTCCACAGTTCGCGCCTGCACGAAGGGGTGAATGCCATCATGCAGGCGGCCCCCTTGATCGACTGGGCCAATCAGCAGAATGCAAAGAACATGGCCGCGCAACCCGGCGCGCTGGCGGCGGTGTTCGACCCCCCTTGGACGACGTGCCATGTGGGCATGATCCGGGGTGGGACGGCGCATAACATCACGGCCAAGGATTGCTGGTTCATGATGGATTTCCGCGTGGTGCCCGGCGAAAGTGCCGCCGCATGGCGCGACGCCTATTTTGCGCAGGTGCGCGCGGTCGAGGCGCGGATGCAGCAGGTCCGCCCCGAGACGCGGATCGACGTGACGCCCAGCTTTGCTGTTCCCGCGCTGGTCCCCGAACCCGAGGGCGAGGCCGAGGCTCTGGTCCGCTCGCTGACCGGCGACAACGCGACCCATGTCGTCAGCTATGGCACCGAGGCGGGGCAGTTCCAGGAGGCCGGCTATTCGGCCGTGATCTGCGGGCCGGGCGACATCGCCCAGGCGCACAAGCCCGACGAATTCATAACCGTTGCCCAGTTCAATGCCGGGCACCAATTCATGCAGCGGTTGGTTCAGAAACTGGCCGCCTGATTTTTTTGTCCCAGCCCAAGGCTTTAGGCTTGGATGCTGGTAGTGGAGGAAACGTGCATGCCCGTCAGAAACCGTTTTGCCGAATTGCATCCCGAAATCACCGCGTGGCGGCGTGACATTCACCAGAACCCAGAGATCTTGTACGACACCCACCGCACCAGCGCGGTGGTTGCGGAAAAGCTGCAGGAATTCGGCTGCGACGAGGTGGTGACGGGGATTGGCCGCACCGGCGTGGTCGGCGTGATCAAAGGCAAGGTCGACACCAAGGGCCGGGTGATCGGCCTGCGGGCCGACATGGACGCGCTGCCCATGCAGGAGCAGACCGGGCTGGACTATGCCTCGCAAACGCCGGGGGCCATGCATGCCTGCGGCCATGACGGACATACGGCAATGGTTCTAGGGGCCGCGAAATACCTGGCCGAGACACGCAATTTCGACGGCACGGCGGTGGTGATCTTTCAACCGGCCGAAGAAGGCGGGAACGGCGCCGAAGCGATGTGTCGGGACGGGCTGATGGACCGTTTTGGCATCCAGGAGGTCTATGCCATGCACAACGTGCCGGGCCTGCCCACGGGGCAATTCGCCATCCGCTCGGGGCCGTTGCTGGCGGCGGCGGACGAGTTCGACATCCATCTGGAAGGGCGCGGCGGGCATGCGGCCAAGCCGCACGAAACGGTGGACACCACCGTCATGCTGTCGCACCTTGTGGTGGCGCTGCAGACCATCGTGGCGCGCAACGCCGATCCGACTCTGCAGTCGGTGCTGTCAGTCACCTCGGTCGAGACATCTTCGACCGCGTTCAACGTGATCCCGCAATCGGCGCGCGTGCGTGGCACGGTGCGTACCCATTCCAATGAGATGCGCGACCTGATCGAGCGCCGCCTGACCGAGGTGACGCAGAGCGTCGCGGCCGCGATGGGCGGAACTGCGCAGGTAACCTATACCCGTGGCGTGCCGGTGACGATCAACGCCGAAGTGCCCACACAGCACGCCGAGGCAGCAGCCATCGCCGTGGGCGGCAGCTGCCTCGAGGCACCGATGGTAATGGGCGGCGAGGATTTCTCGTTCATGTTGCAGGAACGGCCGGGTGCGTTCATAGTTCTGGGCAATGGTGACAGCGCCGGGCTGCATCACCCTGAATACGATTTCAATGACGAAATCATTCCGATTGGATGCTCATGGTTTGCCGAAATGGTCGAAAGCCGGATGCCGGCGGCCTGAGGCTTTGAAGGAGAGAGAAGACGAAAATGCCAGTCAAGAACCGATTTGCCGAATTGCAGGACGAAATCACCGCATGGCGACGAGATCTGCACGAAAACCCCGAAATCCTGTTCGAAACACACCGCACCAGCGCGGTGGTGGCGGAAAAGCTGAAGGAATTCGGCTGCGACGAAGTGGTCACGGGGATTGGCCGCACCGGGGTGGTCGGCGTGATCAAAGGCAAGGCCGACACCAAGGGCCGGGTGATCGGCCTGCGGGCCGACATGGACGCGCTGCCGATCCACGAGGCGACGGGCCTCGACTATGCTTCGAAAACACCGGGCGCAATGCATGCCTGCGGCCATGACGGGCATACCGCCATGCTGCTCGGCGCGGCGAAATACCTGGCCGAGACCCGCAACTTCGATGGCACCGTGGTGGTGATCTTCCAGCCCGCCGAAGAGGGCGGAGGTGGCGGCCGCGAGATGTGCGAGGACGGCCTGATGGACCGCTGGAACATCCAGGAGGTTTACGGGATGCACAATTGGCCGGGCAAGCCGGTCGGCAGCTTTTCGATCCGGCCGGGGGCTTTCTTTGCGGCGACCGACCAGTTCGACATCACTTTCGAGGGGCGGGGCGGGCACGCAGCCAAGCCGCACGAGACGGTGGACACGACCGTAATGGCGGCGCAGGCCGTTCTGGCGTTGCAGACCATCGCGTCGCGCAATGCCGATCCGATCGATCAGGTCGTCGTCTCGGTCACCTCGTTCGAGACCTCGTCCAAGGCGTTCAACGTGATCCCGCAGAAGGTGCAGATCAAGGGCACCGTACGCACCATGAGCAGCGAAATGCGCGACCTGGCCGAAAAGCGGATCAAGGAAATCTGCGCGGGCGTCGCGGCCACGTTCGGCGGCACTGCCGACGTGACCTACATGCGCGGCTATCCCGTCATGGTGAACAGTGACGAACAGACCGATTTTGCGGCCCAAGTGGCCAAGTCGGTCTCGGGCGATTGCGAGGTCGCACCGTTGGTCATGGGCGGCGAGGATTTTGCCTACATGCTGGAAGAGCGCCCCGGAGCCTATATCCTGGTCGGCAATGGCGATACGGCGATGGTTCACCACCCGGAATACAATTTCAACGACGAGGCGATCCCTGCCGGGTGCAGTTGGTGGGCCGAGATCGTCGAACAGCGGATGCCCGCAGCCTGATTCCGTAGCGGGGGCGCAGGCCCCCGCTGCCGTTTGCGGTCAGGGGCCTGCGTCCTCGAGGCCCAGTTTGTCGCATAGCGTATCAACAACCGCATCCAGAGCCGATTTCTGGGTATTCACGCAGGACTGCGCCGCCGCTTGCGCTGCTGCCAGCGCCGATCTGTCCGACAGCCAAAGCGCGACTGCCCCGCTCAGGTCCGAGGCCGAGAACACTTCGACCGCGCCACCGCTGTCCACCAGCGGGGCAAATGTCTCGGCGAAATTGTAGTAACCCCGTCCGGTGATCACCGCGGCTCCGGCCTGCGCGGGTTCGAACGGGTTGTGGCCGCCGATCTCTTTCAGCGACCCTCCCAGGAACACGATCGGGCACAGCGCGTACCACGTTCCGGTTTCGCCCAGCGTATCGGCCACATAGACCTGTGTGTCGCGGGTGATCGGCTGCCCGGCGCTGCGCAGAGCATGGCTTTGACCCGCCGCATCAACAAGGGCGCAGACCTCGCCCCGCCGTTCAGGGTGACGGGGGATCAGCAGCAGCAGCAGGTCGGGCCAGCGGTTCAGCAATTCGGCATGGGCGGCCAGAACGGTCTCTTCCTCGCCTGCATGGGTCGAGCTGGCGATCCAGACCGGCCGCGCGCCGATCTGGGCGCGGATCTGCGTCAGCATGTCTTGATCCACCGGCAGCGGATCGGACATGGCCTTGAGGTTGGTTCCGGGTTGCACCCGATCGACGGGCGCCCCCATGGCGATCAGGTTTGCGGCCGTGCGGTCGTTTTGCGTCAGGAACAGGCGGAACTGGCTCAGGACATAGCGGGCGGTGTCGGGGCGCTTCTTCCACCCGGCCACCGATTTCTCGGACAGGCGTGCGTTCAGCAGGGCCAGGGGCGTCCCGCGCCGGGCGGTCTCGACGATCAGTCGTGGCCAGATCTCGCTTTCGACAAAGACGCCGGCATCGGGCCGCCAGTGATCCAGAAACCGCGCCACCGGGCCGGCGCTGTCCAGCGGGGGGTATTGGTGGCGGGTGCGCGGCGGAAGCCGTTTTTCCACCAGCGAAGCCGAGGTCGGGGTGCCAGAGGTGATCAGGAACTGCGCATCGTCGATCCGTTCGCTCATGCGCTTGATCAGGCTCAGAACCGACAGGCTCTCACCCACGCTGGCCGCATGAAACCAGATCAGCCGACCGTCGGGGCGGGGCTGGCTCGCATGGCCCAGCCGCTCGCGCTGACGGATTTCAGAAACACCCGCCGACTGCAGCTTGGCGCGAACGGTGCGCCAGGCCAGCGGCATGGCGAGGGATGTCAGCGCGCAGTACACGCGGTACAGCGCCGTGGATCGCCCCGACAATTCTGACATGTCAGCCGCCCGTGTGGCTCATGTGACGGCTCATCTGGCCATCGATCTTTTGGCGGGAATAGTCGAAATCATGGCCTTTGGGCTTGAGGGTGATCGCCGCCCGGATCGCCTGTTCCAACGGCTTTTCGCTGTCGGGGTGGTCGCGCAGGGGCGCGCGCAGGTCGGCCATGTCCTCTTGCCCCAGGCACATGTACAACTCGCCCGTACAGGTCAGGCGTACCCGGTTGCAGCTTTCGCAGAAATTATGGCTAAGCGGTGTGATGAAGCCGATCTTCTGCCCGGTTTCCTCCAACCGGACATAGCGCGCCGGGCCGCCCGTGCGCTCGGCCAGATCGGTAACAGTATAGTGGTTTTCGTACTCGGCCCGGACGTCTTTCAGCGACCAGTACTGGTCCAGCCGATCCTCGTTGCCGATGTCGCCCATGGGCATGACCTCGATCCAGGTCAGGTCCATGTCGCGCTCGGCGCACCAGCGGGTGATCTTGGGCAGTTCTTCCTCGTTGAACCCTTTCAGGGCCACCGCGTTGATCTTGACGCGCAATCCGGCCTTCTGCGCGGCATCGATCCCGCCCAGGACCTGTTTCAAGCGACCCCAGCGTGTGATCTGGGAGAATTTGTCCTCGTCCAACGTGTCGAGAGAGACATTTACCCGCCGCACCCCGGCGGCGTACAGGTCGTCGGCGAAGCGCGCCAATTGCGAGCCGTTGGTGGTCAGCGTCAGCTCTTTCAGCGCGCCGCTGTCCAGGTGCCGGGTCATCGAGTCGAAGAACCCCATGATCCCACGGCGCACCAGTGGCTCACCCCCGGTGATCCGCAGCTTTTCCACGCCCAGCCGAATGAAGGTCGAACACATCCGGTCCAGTTCTTCCAGCGTCAGCAGCTCTTTCTTGGGCAGAAAAGTCATGTTTTCCGACATGCAGTAGACACAGCGGAAATCGCAGCGGTCCGTGACGGAGACGCGGAGATAGGTGATTGCGCGGGCAAACGGGTCGATCAGCGGAGCAGTCATGCCCAATAGGTAAAGCGCACCGTGCCTTGCGACAAGTCAGAACTGCGTTCGAGGGGTGGAACACGGGCGCGGGCAGGGGTAGGCTGGTTGCATGCGATACCTGTTTGTCCTCCTCCCTGCGTTTCTGACCGGCTGCGATGCGGTGCGGCAGACTCTGGATCGGTCGCCAGAAGCGCCAACCGTTCAAACGGATGCGATGGTCACGGAAACCGAGATCGTCGAGGCACAGCCCGTTGCGGCGGCCCAGCCCGGCTGGAGTGGTGCGAAACGGACGATCGCGGGGTTGGGCGATCCGAACAAGCCTGGGCGCTGGCTGGAAACGCCATTGGTGCAGGCCGAGCGGAATGGCCGGGTCGTGGTGACGAAGACCGGGGCGCAGGCCTATGTGACGCTGGTTCCCGCGTCGGGCCCCGAGGGCGGCGGCGGGCGGCTCTCGCTCGAGGCGATGCGCGCCCTGCTGGTGCCGTTTGACGAACTGGTCGAGCTGGACGTCTATTCCGACTGATCTTTCAAGTACTTGCCGGCCTCTTTGCGGGCAAAAGGCTTCATCGCGTCACCGTACGTGGCCAGAAAGGCCCGGACCCGGTCGGGCTCATGTTTAGACAGGTCGCGCAGCCACCAGGCCACCGCCTTCTGGATGAACCAGTCGCGATCGGGGACATAACCGGCGGCCCACCCCAGAATTCGGTCGCGGCGCTGAAGGTCTTGGGGCTTGGGGTGGTTCTGCTTGGTCCAGGGCAGGGTGGCCACCAGCGCCGCGCGTCGGGTCCACATGTGATCCGAGGTCGTCCAGCTCTCGACCTGATCCAGCCGCGACGGGTCGGCCCACAGGCGCTTTTGCATGGCCATGCTGGCATGATCGGCCACCGCCCAGGCGTCGAAATCGGGCAGCCAGCTTTGCAGCAGCTCCCAAACCGCCTGATCGGGGCGGATGCGCGCCTGCGTCAGCAGCTTGGCGGCGGCCAGCCGCGCCTCGTGGATGTTGGTCTGCCACAGCTGATCGGCCAGCGCGACACGGGCGTCCACGTCCATCTGCTGCCGCCAGCTTTTGGTCAGATCATTCAGCACCGGGTTCGGTACACCAAGATAGGGGCGATCGACCTTGTGATAGGCCGCCATCTGGGCGGCCCGGTCCGGGTCGGCATACGCCTTGATCTGGTCCAGTGGGCTGTCCGGCATGGCGGCTTACTCGACCGTGACGGATTTCGCCAGGTTGCGCGGCTGGTCCACATCGGTGCCCTTGGCAACCGCCGTGTGATAGGCCAGCAGCTGCGCGGGCACCGAATACAGGATCGGCGCGACCGAGGCGTGGGCATGCGGCATACGGATCGTGCTCCAGACCCCGTCCTGGGCATCTGCGATTCCGTCGTCGTCCGAGACCAGAATGACCTTGCCCTTGCGCGCCATGACCTCTTGCATGTTCGACACGGTCTTGTCGAACACCGCATCGCGCGGGGCCATCACCACCACGGGCATGTGTTTGTCGATCAGGGCGATGGGGCCATGCTTCAGCTCGCCCGAGGCATAACCCTCGGCGTGGATATAGCTGATTTCCTTGAGTTTCAGCGCGCCTTCAAGGGCCAGCGGGTACATCAGGCCGCGCCCCAGAAACAGAACGTCGCGTGCCTCGGACAGGCGCTGCGCGGATTTCCGGATCGCCTCCTCTTGGTCCAGCGCGGCGTTCAGCAGCGTCGGCAGGCCGCGCAGCGCGGCGGCGTGATCGGCCAGCGCATCGTCGTCCAACGTGCCCCGGTCGGCCGCGGCCTTGAGCGCCAGCATCAGCAGAACGCTCAGCTGGCAGGTGAAGGCCTTGGTTGAGGCCACGCCGATCTCGACCCCGGCATGGATGGGCAGCGCCACGTCGCTTTCCCGCGCGATCGAGCTTTCGGGGACATTGACCACCGACACGATCTTGTCAGCCTTGCCCTCGCAATAGCGCAGCGCGGCCAGGGTGTCGGCGGTTTCGCCCGACTGGCTGACGAACAGCGCCAGCGTGCGGTCAGCGATTGGCGGTTCGCGATAGCGGAACTCGCTGGCGATATCGACCTCTACGGGCATCCGGGCCAGTTGCTCGAACCAGTATTTGGCGGTCAGGCAGGCATAGAAGGCCGTGCCGCAGGCCACCATGGTCAGGCGGTCCAGCTTGGAGAAATCAAGATCCGCATCCGGCAGAACCACCCGGTCGCTGCCGGTGAGCAGGTACGAGCGGATCGCCTCGGCCACCACCACCGGCTGTTCGGCGATTTCCTTGGCCATGAAATGCTTGTGCCCGCCCTTGTCGGTCCGGGTCTGATCCAGCTGGATCTTGCGGATCTCGCGGTTGGCGATCTCGCCCGCCTCGTTGCGGATCTCGACCGAATTGCGGGTGACCACGGCGCGGTCGCCTTCCTCCAGATAGGTGATCCGGTCGGTCAGCGGCGCCAGCGCGATGGCGTCCGAGCCGACGAACATCTCGCCATCTCCGTGCCCGATGGCCAGCGGCGAGCCCTTGCGGGCGGCGACGATCAGGTCATCCTCGCCGTCGAACAGGAAGGCCAGCGCGAAGGCGCCTTGCAGCCGGTCGATGGTCTTGAAGGCGGCCTCGACCGGGCCCAGCCCCGATTTCATGTAGAATTCGGTCATCAACGCGACGGTTTCTGTGTCGGTCTCGGTCTGGAAATTGATTCCGTTCTCGGCCAGTTCGGCCCGCAGCTCGCGATAGTTTTCGACAATGCCGTTGTGGACCACGGCAACCGGACCGGCCTGATGCGGGTGCGCGTTGCTGACCGAGGGTGCGCCATGGGTCGCCCACCGCGTGTGCCCGATGCCCGACTTACCAGGCAGGGGGTCATGCACCAGCAAGTCGCTGAGATTGACCAGCTTGCCTACCGCGCGCCGACGACCCAGCTTGCCGCCGTTTACGGTTGCGATGCCCGCGCTGTCATAGCCGCGGTATTCCAGCCGTTTCAGTGCTTCGACCAGAATGGGCGCCGCTTCGTGCTTGCCCAATACGCCAACAATTCCACACATTTACTCAGGCTCCCTTGTCCCGGCGTGCCTTTTTCGCCTTCAGCATCTCGAACAGCTTGCGGGCATAGCCCGGTTTGTTTTCCTGTTTGGCGCGACCCACCGCCAGGGCGTCGGGTTCGATGTCGCGGGTCACGATGGTGCCCGTGGCCGTCATCGCGCCGCTGCCCACGGTGACCGGGGCCACCAGCATGGTGTTCGAACCGACAAAGACATTCTCGCCGATCACCGTGCGGTGCTTCATCACGCCATCATAGTTGCAGGTGATGGTGCCCGCGCCGATATTCGTGCCTGCGCCCACCGACGCATCGCCGACATAGCTGAGGTGATTGACCTTGGCGCCCTCGGCGATTTCGGCATTCTTGATCTCGACGAAATTGCCGATACGGGTGTTCTCGGCCAGTTCCGCCCCCGGGCGCAGCCGGGCATAGGGGCCGACCACGGCGCCGCGGCTGACATGGCAGCCTTCCAGGTGCGAAAACGCCCGGATCGTCGCGCCGCTTTCGACGGTGACGCCGGGGCCGAAGACCACGTTGGGTTCGATCACCGTGTCTCGGCCGATCACCGTGTCGGCGGCCAGATAGACCGTCTCGGGGGCCATCAGGGTGACGCCCAGATCCAGCAGCTCGGCCCGGGCGCGGGCCTGGAACACGGCATCGGCCGCGGCCAGATCAGCGCGCGAGTTCACGCCCAGCGTCTGCGCTTCGTCGCACGAAACGGCAGTGACCTTCAGGCCGCGGTCGCGCGCGATCTGGACCACGTCGGTCAGGTAGTATTCGCCCGACGCGTTGTCGTTTCCGACCGCGTCGATCAGGTCGAACAGAGTGCCCGCGTCACAGGCCAGAAGTCCAGAATTGCAGAAGGTTATGGCGCGTTCTTCATCTGACGCATCCTTGAACTCGACGATCCGCTCCAGGGCGTCGCCGTTCATCACCAAACGGCCGTACCGGGCCGGGTCGGCGGCCTCGAAGCCAAGGATCACCAGATCGTTGTCAGCCCGCGCGGCGATCATGCGCTCCAGCGTGTCGGGCTGCAGAAACGGGGTGTCACCGTACAGAACGACCACGTCGCCGATGAACCCGTCCAGCGCCTCGCGCGCTTGGGCGACGGCATGGGCGGTGCCCAACTGTTGGTCCTGCACGACGATGCGCGCGTCTTCATCCTCGGCCTGCGCGACCTTGGCCACCGCCTGCGAGCCGTGGCCGGTGACGATGACCATGCGTTCGGGGGCCAGGACCGAACCGGCGCGCATGGCGTGCACCAGCATCGGAACCTGGGCGATCGGGTGCAAAACCTTTGGGATGTCCGAATTCATCCGGGTGCCTTTTCCGGCGGCAAGGATGACAAGGGCAGTGCTCATGAATGCGTTTTCTCTTTTGTTTTGTCGCGGTCCGTTTTATCCGCTGGGGGCAGGGGCGCAAGCCGTTCGGCCATCAAACAAGATTGCCGTTTGCAACACGACATGGCGGAAAACTGCCGAGCAAGGAGACAAAATGCGCACGGTCATCTTCGATCTGGACGGGACTTTGGCCGATACGTCGGGCGATCTGCTGGCGGCGGCGAACCATTGTTTCCGGCAGATGGGGCATGGTGATGTGCTGGTGCACGGGCAGGATGCTGCGGTGGCTTTGCGCGGCGGGCGGATGATGCTGACCCATGGGCTGAAACGCGTGGGCGCCTATGACGAAGAGACCGTGAACGCCTATTACCCGGTCCTGCTCGAGGCCTATGGACAGGCTATCGACACCCACACCACCTTCTATCCCGGCGCGCTGCAGGCGGTCGAAGCGCTGAAAGCCGCCGGATACGGTGTCGGCATCTGCACCAACAAGCCCGAGGCGCTGGCCGAGCTGCTGATGACACGGCTGGGCGCGCGGGCGCTGTTCGGCTCGCTGGTGGGGGCGGATACGCTGCCGGTGCGCAAGCCCGACCCCGCGCCGCTGCGTGAAGCCGCGCGCCGGGCCGGGGGACATCCCGACCACTGCATCCTAGTGGGCGACTCGGATACCGACAGGAACACGGCCCGTGCCGCCGGGGTGCCGTCGATCCTTGTGACCTTCGGCCCGTCAGGCGATGACATGGCCGCGCTGCAGCCCGAGGCGCTGCTGCACCATTTCGACGATCTGCCCGCAATCGTTGCCGAGCTTGTGGGCGCGGCGGCCTGATCTCTTGACCCGCGCTGCGACTGGCCCCACAAACAACGCCATGACCGAGCGATTTTCTGGCAGTTTCACCCAGCAGGAGCCAATCCCCGACGCGGCGATCGAGGCGGCGCTGGCCGTTCTGCGCCACGGGCGGCTTCACCGCTACAACGTGGCCCCCGGAGAGGTGAGCGAAACCGCCCTTCTGGAACAGGAATTTGCCTTGCAGATGGGGGCGAAATACTGTCTGGCCGTGTCGTCTGGCGGTTATGCGCTGGCCACGGCCCTGCGTGCCGTGGGTGTCCAGCCGGGGGACGCGGTTCTGACCAACGCCTTCACGCTGGCCCCTGTGCCGGGGGCGATTGCTTCGGTCAATGCGCGCCCGGTTTTTGTGGGCGTGACCGAGGGGCTGACCATCGATCTGGACGATCTGGCGGCCAAGCTGGACCGCGCCAAGGTTTTGATGCTCAGCCACATGCGCGGGCACCTGTGTGACATGGACCGGTTGATGCAGATGTGCGACGCAGCCGGGGTGACGGTGATCGAAGATTGCGCCCATACGATGGGCGCCGCCTGGCGTGGGCAGTTGTCCGGCCGGCAGGGAGCGATCGGCTGCTATTCCTGCCAGACCTACAAACATGTGAACTCTGGCGAGGGTGGTCTGTTGATCACCGATGACGAGATGCTGGCGGCCAAGGCCACGATGCTGTCGGGCTCGTACATGCTGTATGAACGCCACCTTGCGGCACCGGGCCCCGAGGTGTTCGAGCGGATCAAGTACACCACGCCAAACGTGTCGGGGCGGATGGACAATCTGCGCGCCGCGATCCTGCGCCCCCAGTTGCGCAATCTGGACCAGCAGGTACGGCGCTGGAACGAACGCTATGCCGAGATCGAGGCGGGCCTGCGCGGCACGCCCGGCCTGACCATCGTCGAGCGGCCTGCGGAGGAAAGATATGTAGGCTCGTCGATCCAGTTCCTTCTGCTGGATTGGGCGTCTGAGCAGATCGCCGAGGTTCTGCGACGCTGCGCCGATCGTGGGGTCGAGCTGAAGTGGTTCGGTGGGGCCGAGCCAACCGGGTTCACTTCGCGCTATGACAGCTGGCGTTATGCCGAGTCGGAACGGATGCCCGAGACCGACCGAATTTTGCGCGGGATCATCGACATGCGCGTTCCGCTCACCTTCTCGCTGGACGATTGCCGCCTGATTGCCGGCATCATCCGCGCCGAGGTCGGCGCCGTTTTCCAACAGTAATTCAATCGAGTGCGCCATGAGGCGCACGCCCGAACCCTGCAAAAGCCGCCCGAGGGGCGGCTTTTCATTTGGGCCACGCGATGATTGACCGCGAGGGGAAAGGTCTGTATCAGTTTATTGAACACCTGTTCATTAACGCGAGAGAGGAGAGCGCGTATGTTCACGGCGACAATGCAATTCGATCTGGGTGAAGATGTGAACGCGCTGCGCGAGATGGTGCACCGCTGGGCGCAGGAGCGGGTCAAGCCGATGGCGGCCGAGATCGACAAGACCAACGCCTTTCCCAACGAACTGTGGAAGGAAATGGGTGACTTGGGGCTGCTGGGCATCACCGTGCCCGAGGAATACGGCGGGGCGGGCATGTCTTACTTGGCCCATGTCGTGGCTGTCGAGGAGATCGCGCGGGCCTCGGCCTCGGTTTCGTTGTCCTACGGGGCGCATTCCAACCTGTGCGTCAACCAGATCAAGCTGAACGGCAACGAAGAGCAGAAGAAGAAATACCTGCCGCGCTTGGTTTCGGGCGACCATGTGGGCGCGCTGGCCATGTCCGAGGCCGGTGCCGGGTCGGACGTGGTCTCGATGAAGCTGCGCGCCGAAAAGCGCAATGACCATTACCGCCTGAACGGCAACAAATACTGGATCACGAATGGCCCGGATGCCGATACGCTGGTCGTCTATGCCAAGACCGACCCGGAGGCCGGGTCCAAGGGCATCACGGCCTTCCTCATCGAGAAAGAGATGAAAGGGTTCTCGACCTCGCCCCATTTCGACAAGCTGGGGATGCGCGGGTCGAACACGGCCGAGCTGATCTTCGAAGATGTCGAAGTGCCCTTCGAGAACGTTTTGGGCGAAGAGGGCAAGGGCGTTGCCGTGCTGATGTCAGGCCTCGACTATGAACGGGTGGTTCTGGCCGGGATCGGTACCGGAATCATGGCAGCCTGTCTGGACGAGATCATGCCTTATATGGCCGAGCGCAAGCAGTTCGGCAAACCGATCGGAACCTTCCAGCTGATGCAGGGCAAGATCGCCGACATGTACACGGCGATGAACTCGGCGCGTGCCTACATCTATGAGGTGGCCAAGGCCTGTGATCGGGGCGACGTGACCCGGCAGGATGCGGCGGCGTGCTGCCTCTATGCGTCCGAGCAGGCGATGGTTCAGGCCCATCAGGCGGTGCAGGCGATGGGTGGGGCCGGATTCCTGTCGGATGCGGCGGTCAGCCGGATCTTCCGCGATGCCAAGCTGATGGAGATCGGCGCGGGCACCAGCGAGATCCGCCGGATGCTGATCGGCCGTGAGCTGATGAACGAGATGCTATGAAGAAAAACGCCTCGCCGACGAGGTCACGGCGAGGCATATCCGATCGAAGGATCAGAAGCGATGGACGTAGGACACGCCAACCAGCCACGGATCGACCTCGGCCTTGCCGATGTTCGCGCCGTTCAGCGTGACGTCCGAGTCGATGTCGAACCAGCGGACGTTCAGGCGAACCGCGCCCTTGTCCGTGACCATGTAGTCCAGACCGGCCTGCAGCGACACGCCGAACGAGTCGTCGACCTTGAGATCGCCCAGCGGCGATTCCTCGTCGAAGAAGATGGTGTAGTTCAGACCGGCACCGACATAGGGCTTCCAGGCACTGTTGGTCGGGAAGTGATAGTTCAGCGACAGGGTGGGCGGCAGGTGCTTGACGCTGCCGGCATCGACGCTTCCGCCCAGCGTGACGTCATGCTTGAACGGGGTTGCGGCCAGCAACTCGATGCCCAAGTTGTCGCGGATGAAATACTCGGCGGTGAAGATCGGGCGGGTGTCCGAGTCGATGTCGGTGCTAAATCCGGCCAGCGTACCGTTGTCGGATTTCGGGTCCAGATACCCGATGCCGATACCCAAGGTCCAGTCGCCCTCCGACTGGGCGAAGGCGGGGGCCGACAGGGCGGCGACGGCGGTGGAAAGCGCGAGGATGGCGAGTTTCTTGGTCATTTTCATGCCTTTGGGTTAGTTGACGCGCCCAGTGTTTCAGGTCGGTCGGGTCGGGACACTGATCTGAGTCAAAATCTGCCTTTTGTTTTGTTTGAGAAAATGCGTTCAAGGCATAAGAAATTAAGGGGTAAATCCATTGCATCCCACTAGACGCATACCAGGTTTGCACCGGGGTGGGGGCTGGGTGATTCCGCCCGGGTTGAACATGGCGCGTCAGTGCCTCTCGCAGCCAGCCGAGCAGGTGGCTATCCTTGATCTATCTTCTGTGGTTACGACCGAGATCACCTATGGTGAACTTGAACAAATGACCGATCGGGTGGCGCGCGGGTTGCTCCGCAGAGTGCAACCCGGCGACCGGGTCGGCGTGCTGCTCAGTCAGTCACCGTGGTGCGCGGCCGCGCATCTGGCCATCTGGAAGATCGGGGCAATCTCGGTGCCGTTGTTCAAGCTGTTCAAGCGCGATGCCCTGGCCTCGCGCATCGGCGATGCGGGGGCCGGGTATGTGCTGACCGACGGCGAGGGCGCCAATATGTTGGGCGATCTGGCGCAGCCGCTGATCGTGTCAGAACTGGGGGCGGACGGGCCCGCCGTGGATTTTGCTGACACCGGTCCCGAGGACCCGGCGGTGCTGATCTATACCTCGGGCACGACGGGCAAGCCCAAGGGGGCGCTGCATGGGCACCGAGTGCTGACTGGGCATCTGCCGGGCGTGTCCATCAGCCACAACCACCTGCGTGCGGGCGACTGCCTGTGGACACCGGCCGACTGGGCCTGGATCGGCGGGTTGTTCGACGTGCTGATGCCGGGGCTGGCGCTGGGCATTCCGGTCGTCGCTGTGCGGCTCGACAAGTTCACCCCCGAGGCCTGCGCGGAGGTGGTCAAGCGCGGCGGCGTGCGCAACGTGTTCTTTCCTCCCACGGCGCTGCGGATACTCAAGGCTGCGGATATAGAGATCCCCGGCCTGCGGTCCGTGGCCTCGGGTGGCGAGCCACTCGGCGCGGAAATGTTGGCGTGGGGGCAGCGGGCCTTTGGCCTGACGATCAACGAATTCTACGGCCAGACCGAATGCAATATGGTCGTCTCGTCCTGTGCCGAGGATTTCCCCGCGCGCCCGGGCTGTATCGGCAAGCCAGTGCCGGGCCACGAGGTCGCGGTGATCGACGCCGCAGGCAAGCCGACCGACGCCGAGGGTGATGTGGCTATCCGGCGTGGCTCGGCCTCGATGCTGCTGGAATACTGGAACAACCCGCAGGCCACGGCCGAGAAGTTTCGCGGCGATTGGCTGGTCACCGGTGACCGCGGCGTGTGGGAGGGCGACTATCTGCGCTTTGTCGGCCGCGAGGATGACGTGATAACCTCGGCGGGATACCGCATCGGCCCGGCCGAGATCGAGGATTGCCTGCTGACCCATCCGGCGGTGGCCACCGTGGGCGTGGTCGGCAAACCCGACCCGCTGCGGACCGAGATCGTGAAGGCCTATGTGGTGCTGAAACCGGGGTCTGAGGCCTCGGAACAAGAGCTACAGGATTGGGTCAAGGACCGTCTGGCACATTATTCCTACCCGCGAGAGGTGGCTTTTGTGCAAGACTTGCCTTTGACCGTGACGGGGAAAGTCATTCGCAAGGAATTGAAACGTCGCGCGTCCGAGGAGATGTGCCATGGCAGATAAATCCAGCGTCCGGACCGGAGTCGAGTTTAGCGCGACCGTCATCGCGGTTATTGGGGCCTTTTGGGCCGGAAAGACCTATTTCGAAACCTGGATGCGCGACACGATCGACAAGGCGGTCGAAGAAAAGGTTGCCGTCATCGAAAAACTGCAAGTGGCTGATCTGCTGATTTTTTACGGCTACCCGGACGAGGCCATATCGGAATTGCGCAAGATCGCCGGTCGGGTCGCCAGGCTGGATGCCGAAGATAAACGCAGGATCGCGTTTTATGACAACTATCTGGATGCGGTGGCCGACTCGGAGGGCACGCTGAAATACGAACCGGAAATCCGGATGCTGCACGACGTCTTCAGCAACGAGATGCAGACCGATGGCTGGCATGACGAGAAGCTGGCCTATGTCGCGATGTTCCTGCCTGAGGCGCAGGCGGATGACGGGTATTTCGGTCGTCAGGTCGTTGGGCGGCTCAAACTCGCGGTCAACCAATACGAGGCAGACGACGACTATGAGAGCCTTGGGAGCGCCTATCGCAACCTGTCGCTGGCCTATCTGTGCCGCGGAGAACAGGACAAGGCCGTCGAGGCGATGGAAATGGCGGCCGAGATGCAGCCGTTCGAATATTATTTCATGGTTCCGATGTGGGATCTTGAGGATTTCCTCGAAGAGCCGGAAATCAAGAAGCTGGACACCGTCTGCTCCAGCAACGTGTCGCAGGGCTATGCGCGCATCATGCAGAGCTTTGGCGTCAGCGAAAACCCCGTTCGCGAATTTCTGAGAGAGTATACCAGATGAAGCTGCGATCTTCCGCTTTGCCCTCGTCCGATGGCTTCAAGCAAAACCGTGCCGCGCACCTTGAGGCGTTGGCGCAGATCTCTGACGCCGCCGAGGCCGCGCGCATGGGCGGGGGCGAGAAATCGCGCGAACGCCATGTGTCGCGGGGCAAAATGCTGCCCCGGCGGCGGGTGGCGAACCTGCTGGACCCGGGCTCTCCGTTCCTGGAAATCGGCGCGACGGCGGCGTATGGCATGTATGACGGTGCGGCCCCTTGTGCCGGTGTCATTGCGGGCATCGGTCGGGTGCAGGGGCAAGAGGTCATGGTGGTCTGCAACGACGCCACCGTGAAGGGCGGCACCTATTATCCGATGACGGTCAAAAAGCACCTGCGCGCGCAGGAGATCGCCGAGGAAAACCATCTGCCCTGCATATATCTGGTCGACAGCGGCGGCGCGAACCTGCCCAACCAGGATGAGGTCTTTCCCGACCGCGACCATTTCGGCCGCATCTTCTACAACCAGGCACGGATGAGCGCCAAGGGCATCCCGCAGATTGCTGTGGTGATGGGCTCGTGTACCGCGGGCGGCGCCTATGTGCCGGCCATGTCCGACGTCACGATCATCGTCAAGGAACAGGGCACGATCTTTCTGGCTGGCCCGCCGCTGGTCAAGGCGGCGACGGGCGAGGTCGTCAGCGCCGAGGACCTGGGCGGCGGCGACGTGCACACGCGCCTTTCGGGTGTGGCCGATTATCTGGCTGAGGATGATGCCCACGCGCTGGCTCTGGCCCGCCGGGCCGTTGGCTCGTTGAACCGGAACAAGCCGCAGACGGTGGATTGGGCCAGCCCCGAAGACCCGGCCTATGACCCCGAGGAAATCCTGGGCGTTGTCCCGGCCGATCTGCGCACGCCGTATGACATACGCGAGGTGATCGCGCGCTTGGTCGATGGCTCGCGTTTTGACGAGTTCAAGCCTCGGTTCGGCGAGACGCTGGTGACCGGCTTCGCCCATGTCAAAGGCTGCCCCGTCGGGATCATCGCCAACAACGGCGTGCTGTTTTCCGAGGCCGCGCAGAAAGGCGCGCATTTCGTGGAACTGTGCAGCCAGCGCAAGATCCCGCTGGTTTTCCTGCAAAACATCACCGGGTTCATGGTGGGCCGCAAGTACGAGAATGAAGGCATCGCGCGCCATGGCGCCAAGATGGTGACCGCTGTGGCCACCACAAGCGTGCCCAAGATCACCATGCTGGTGGGCGGCTCTTTCGGGGCCGGGAACTATGGCATGGCGGGCCGCGCGTATCAGCCCCGTTTCCTGTGGACGTGGCCGAATAGCCGTATCTCGGTCATGGGTGGCGAGCAGGCCGCCGGTGTTCTTGCAACGGTCAAACGCGACGGGATCGAACGGCAGGGCGGCACATGGTCGGCCGAGGAAGAGGCCGAATTCAAACGCCCAACGCTCGAGATGTTCGAAGAGCAGTCGCACCCGCTTTATGCCTCTGCCCGGTTGTGGGATGACGGCATTATTGACCCGCGCAAAAGTCGCGATGTACTGGCCCTGTCGCTGAGCGCCGCACTGAACGCACCCATAGAGGACACGCGCTTTGGCGTGTTCCGGATGTAGAAGGGGCGGTTCGATGCTGGAAAGCTTGAAAGAAAGATACCCTGGGGCCGAGACTTTTCAGTTCGGCGATAGCCGGGCATTGTGCGACGACTTGCTGGCTCTGGTCCGCTCGGGGCGCAAGACCGCGACATGTGGCGCATTGCGTACCTTTGCGGCGGGTGGCGAGGCAATGCCGCAGGTTGGCCGCCGCGACATCGCTTTGGACTGGGACGGACAGCCCGCGCTGGTCATCGAAACGGTCGATGTGACGGTCCGGCGCTATTGCGAGGTGGACGAGGCGTTTGCCCTGGCCGAGGGCGAAAACGACAGCCTGAAAGGCTGGCGCGAGGATCATCGCAGATATTTCGAAAGAAACGGCGGCTTCGACCCAAGGATGGAGTTGGTCTGCGAACGGTTTCGCCTTGTGGAAGATCTGGCAGGGAAAGGGTAACGGCCATGTTTGACAAGATCCTGATCGCCAACCGGGGCGAGATTGCCTGCCGGGTCATCGAAACTGCGCACAAGATGGGCGTGGCCTGCGTTGCCGTGTATTCAGATGCGGACGCGGCCGCCAAGCATGTGCAGATGGCGGATGAGGCCGTGCATATTGGCGGAGCGGCTCCGGCCGACAGCTATCTGAAAGGCGACGTGATCATTCAGGCCGCGCTGGACACCGGCGCGCAGGCGATCCACCCAGGGTACGGGTTTCTGTCCGAGAACCCCGATTTCGTAGATGCAGTTCAGGCGGCGGGCCTGATCTTCATCGGCCCCTCGGCGGATGCAATCCGCAAAATGGGTCTGAAGGATGCCGCCAAGGCGTTGATGGAGCAGGCTGGCGTCCCGGTCGTGCCCGGCTATCACGGCGATAACCAGGACCCCGAGCATCTGGCCGGTGCGGCCGACACGATCGGCTATCCGGTTCTGATCAAGGCGGTGGCCGGCGGTGGTGGCAAGGGGATGCGGCTGGTCGAGAAACCCGCGGATTTCGCGGCCGCCCTGGACAGTGCCCGGGGCGAGGCCAAGACCGCCTTTGGCAATGATGCCGTTCTGGTCGAGAAATTCGTGGCCAAGCCCCGCCATATCGAGGTGCAGGTCTTTGGCGACGGCACCAATGCCGTGCATCTGTTCGAGCGTGACTGCTCGCTGCAGCGCCGCCACCAGAAGGTGATCGAGGAAGCACCGGCCCCCGGAATGACGCCCGAGATGCGCGAAGCGATGGGCCAGGCGGGCGTGCGCGCGGCCGAGGCCATCGGCTACAAGGGCGCAGGCACCGTGGAGTTCATCGTCGATGCCTCGGACGGTCTGCGCCCCGACCGCTTCTGGTTTATGGAGATGAACACCCGCCTGCAGGTCGAACACCCAGTGACCGAAGCCATAACCGGCATCGACCTGGTCGAATGGCAGTTGCGGGTTGCGGCGGGGGAAAGCCTCCCAAAACAGCAGAGCGAGTTGTCGATCAACGGCCATGCCTTCGAGGCCCGGCTATATGCAGAAGACGTACCCAAAGGGTTCCTGCCCGCGACGGGCACTCTGACCCATCTGGAGTTTCCGCGCGGCTGTCGCGCCGACAGCGGCGTGCGGGCGGGTGACACGATCAGCCCGTGGTATGACCCGATGATCGCCAAGGTGATCGTGCACGGCCCGACCCGCGCGGTGGCGCTGGGACAACTGCACCGGGCGCTGCGCCAAACGCAGGTGGCGGGAACCGTCACCAACCTGTCTTTCCTGGGCGCACTGACCCGGCACGCCGGGTTTGCGGCGGGGGATGTGGATACCGGGTTGATTGGCCGCGATCTGGACGATCTGGTGCGCGAACCCGCCGTCACCCCGGCAATGACCGTTGCGGCCGCGATGGCCGCGACCGGACTGGACAAGCCCGCCGAGGACACCGGGTTTACCCTCTGGGCCCCGCTGCACCGGGCGCTTCAGCTGAAGCGCGACGGCGAGGTTCTGGATCTGGACGTCCAGGTCGCAGGGCCGGACCGGCAGGACTGGCAGGTTAGCGGGACCACCGTGATCGCCGAACGGGTCAATGGCCGCTGGATCATCGACGGCCAGCCGATGCCGCCGGTTGCGATTGCAGGCCACGATGTCACCGTGTTCGACGCCTATGGCGTGAGCTTCGAGGTACTGGACCCGCTGGACCGCGACGTCAGCGCCGCCGGTGATACCAACGTGGTCGAGGCTCCGATGCCTGGGCTGGTCAAGGCGGTATTCGCCGCGCCGGGACAGGCGGTGAAGGAGGGCGACCGGCTGGCCATCCTCGAGGCGATGAAGATGGAGCATTCGCTGCTGGCCGCCCGCGACGGTGTCGTGGCCGAGGTTCTGGCCGAGGCCGGATCGCAGGTCGAGGCCGGCGCGGCGCTGGTCCGGCTGGAAGACGACTGAAACCCTGAACGCCCGCCCCAAACGAGGCGGGCCGGACTGAACAGGAGGGCACCGCCATGGCGGAACGTGTCGAGATTTTCGAAGTGGGGCCGCGCGACGGGCTGCAGAACGAAAAGCGCGAAATCCCGGTTTCCGAGAAGATCGCGCTGGTCGACTGCCTCAGCCGGGCGGGGTTCAGCCGGATCGAGGTGGCCAGTTTCGTTTCGCCCAAATGGGTGCCGCAGATGGCCGGCAGCGCCGAGGTTCTGGCCGGGATCACCCGCGCCCCCGGCGTGCGCTATGCCGCGCTGACCCCGAACATGCGCGGCTATGAGGACGCGCTGGCTGCCGGGGCGGATGAAATCGCGGTGTTTGCCTCGGCGTCGGAGGGGTTTTCCAAGGCCAACATCAACGCGACCATCGCCGAATCCATCGAGCGGTTCGTCCCGATCCTCGAGGCGGCGCGCCATATCGACCTGCCGGTGCGGGGATACGTCTCTTGCGTGACCGACTGCCCCTATGACGGGCCGACGCCGCCCGCCAAAGTGGCCGAGGTGGCCGACCTGCTGTTTTCGCACGGCTGTTACGAGATCTCGCTGGGCGACACGATCGGGCAGGGGACACCCGACAGCATCGCGCGGATGCTGCTGGCGGTGCGTGAATATGTGCCCGCGACCCGCTTGGCCGGGCATTTCCACGACACCAACGGGCGCGCGATTGACAATATAGACGCTTCGCTTGCGCTGGGCGTCCGGGTGTTCGACGCAGCCGTGGGCGGATTGGGCGGCTGCCCCTACGCGCCGGGCGCGGCCGGGAATGTGGCCACCGAAGCCGTGGCCGCGCATCTGGAGCGGCTGGGCTATGACACCGGACTGGACGCCGCCGTGCTGAACGAAGCGGCGGAAATGGCCCGCGCGATGCGGGCGGGATAAGAGGCTGACATGTTTGAGACCATCTCGATCTCCACCGACCCGCGCGGGGTTGCCACGCTGACGCTGAACCGGCCGGAAAAACACAACGCGATGTCGGCGCAGATGATCGCCGAACTGACCCAGGCCGCCGCGCAACTGGGGAAAACCGACGACGTGCGTGTCGTAGTTCTGACCGGCGCGGGCAAGAGCTTCTGCGCCGGGGGTGACTTGGGCTGGATGCAGGCCCAAATGGCCGCCGATCCCGAGACCCGCTTTGTCGAGGCACGCAAGCTGGCCGAGATGCTGAACGCCCTGAACACCCTGCAAAAACCGTTGATCGGCGCGCTTCAGGGCAACGCCTTTGGCGGTGGCGTGGGCATGGCCGCGGTCTGTGACGTGGCCGTCGGCGTGGACAGTCTGAAGATAGGGCTGACCGAAACCCGGCTGGGGCTGATCCCGGCCACCATCGGCCCCTATGTCATCGCCCGCATGGGCGAGGCCCGCGCGCGGCGCGTGTTCATGTCGGCCCGTCTGTTCGACGCGGCCGAGGCGGTGGATCTTGGCCTGCTCGCGCGGGCCGTTCCGGCGGATGAGTTGGATGCCGCGATCGAAGCCGAAGTGCAGCCCTATCTGTCCTGTGCGCCGGGCGCCGTGGCCTCGGCCAAGGCGTTGGTTCGGGACCTCGGGCCGCGCATCGACGACGCGGTGATCGACCACACGATCCGGGCGCTGGTCGACCGATGGGAAACGGACGAGGCGCATGAGGGAATCAGCGCTTTCTTCGACAAGCGAAAACCTTCATGGAATAGTGAGGTTTGACCGTCCGCGACCATTTGAAGCCAAGGGCTTGCGCCTAGTGCAGCGCTGGGCGTTGGCAAGCCGAATATTCGATGCCATGCGCGCTTGTGCTCGGTTGACCCTCTGACCCCGCGCGGATAGAGAATGTCCAGTCAACACGCCAATTGACGGCGCGTCTCGTTCGGGATGCGCAGGAAAGGAGCCACTCGTGGAAGAGCTGTTGCGGGAATATCTCCCGATCCTGGTGTTTCTGGCCGTCGCCGTGGGCCTTGGAATCGTCCTGATTCTGGCCGCCGTCGTTCTGGCAGTCCGCAATCCCGACCCCGAAAAGGTCAGCGCCTATGAATGCGGGTTCAACGCGTTCGACGATGCGCGGATGAAGTTCGATGTCCGATTCTATCTGGTTTCGATCCTGTTCATCATCTTCGACCTTGAGATTGCGTTCCTGTTTCCCTGGGCCGTGGGCTTCAAGGATATCAGCGATGTCGGCTTCTGGTCGATGATGGTGTTCCTGGGCGTTCTGACCATCGGCTTTGCCTATGAATGGAAGAAGGGGGCCTTGGAATGGGAGTGATGACGGGTGCAAACACCGCGGGCGTTGACAAGGAAGTCGCCACCCAGGCCCTGAACGCCGAGTTGCAGGACAAAGGGTTCCTGCTGACCTCGTCCGAGGACATCATCAACTGGGCCCGTACCGGGTCGCTGCACTGGATGACCTTCGGCTTGGCCTGCTGCGCGGTCGAGATGATGCACACCTCGATGCCGCGCTACGACGCCGAACGCTTCGGCATCGCGCCGCGTGCATCCCCGCGCCAGTCGGACGTGATGATTGTGGCAGGCACTCTGACCAACAAGATGGCGCCGGCTCTGCGCAAGGTCTATGATCAGATGCCCGAGCCGCGCTATGTCATCTCGATGGGATCCTGCGCCAATGGCGGCGGGTATTACCACTATTCCTATTCGGTGGTGCGCGGCTGCGACCGCATCGTTCCGGTGGACATCTACGTTCCCGGCTGCCCGCCGACCGCCGAGGCGCTGCTGTATGGTCTGTTGCAGTTGCAACGCAAGATCCGCCGCACCGGCACCATCGTGCGCTGAGGAGGAACCCTGATGAGCGAAGCACTCAAGGAACTTGGCGCACTGATCGAAATCAAGCGGCCCGACTGCGTCCTGTCATGGGACGTCAGCTTTGGTGAGTTGAGCGTCGATGTGGCCCCGTCGAACCTGATCGAATTCGTCGAGTATCTGAAGTCTGACCAGAACTGCAAATTCTCGACCCTCGTCGACATCACCGCCGTGGACTATCCCGAGCGGGCCAAGCGGTTCGACGTCGTCTATCACTTCCTCTCGATGTATCAGAACCATCGCATCCGGCTGCGGGTCTCGGTCCGCGAGGACGAGATGGTGCCCTCGATCGTCGATGTGCACCCGTCCGCCAACTGGTTCGAGCGCGAAGTGTTCGACATGTTCGGCATCCTGTTCTCGGGCCACCCGGACCTGCGACGCATCCTGACCGACTACGGGTTCCGGGGATACCCACTGCGCAAGGATTTCCCGACCACCGGTTACACCGAGGTTCGCTATGACGAGGCGCAGAAGCGCGTGGTCTATGAGCCAGTCTCGCTGGTTCAGGAATACCGCCAGTTCGACTTCATGAGCCCGTGGGAGGGTGCGAATTACATTCTGCCGGGGGACGAAAAGCAGGAGACCAAGTAAATGGGCGGCATCTGGTGGCTGATCCTTTCGGCGCTGACCATCATCCCGATGGTCAAGCTTCTGCCGTTTTTCGGGATCAACAAATACTGGGCGCTGGCCTGTCTGGTTCCCTTCGGCACGATCGCCCTTTTGTGGTGGATGGGTCTGAAGCTGCAGGAACTGGAGCGCCGCTGAGATGCTGACGATGCTTGGAGAACTGGTTGTGATTGGGGCTCTGGGCGCGTTGTTGGCCGGGGCGGCGGTGAAAGCGGCAGACGCCGAAAGGGTCCGGGTTCGGGCCGAGGCAAAAAAGAAAAACCGGGGGCGGCGCTGAGGCCCTCGCTTGCCGGACCGGTCCGGCACGAACGGAACAGCCGGGGTTGATCCCCGGACAGGAGAGACACGATGATGGATGGCGGCAAGGGCTTCGAAGACGCTCTGACGGGCGAGCAGAAGATCCGCAACTTCAACATCAACTTCGGCCCGCAGCACCCTGCGGCCCACGGCGTGCTGCGTCTGGTGCTGGAACTGGATGGCGAGATCGTCGAACGCTGCGACCCGCATATCGGCCTGCTGCACCGTGGCACCGAAAAGCTGATGGAAAGCCGCACATACCTGCAGAACCTGCCGTATTTTGACCGTCTCGACTATGTCGCGCCGATGAACCAGGAACACGCCTGGTGCCTGGCCATCGAAAAGCTGACCGGGGTCGAGGTGCCGCGCCGGGCCTCGCTGATCCGGGTTCTGTATTCCGAGATCGGGCGCATCCTGAACCACCTGCTGAACGTGACCACGCAGGCGATGGACGTTGGCGCGCTGACCCCGCCGCTATGGGGCTTTGAAGAGCGGGAAAAGCTGATGGTCTTCTATGAGCGCGCCTGCGGTGCACGCCTGCACGCGGCCTATTTCCGCCCCGGTGGCGTTCACCAAGACCTGCCGCCCGAACTGCTTGACGATATCGAGGCCTGGAGCCATGCTTTCCCTGCTGTTCTGGATGATATCGACGGCCTGCTGACCGAGAACCGCATCTTCAAACAGCGCAACTGCGATATCGGTGTAGTAACCGAGGATGACATCCAGAAATACGGTTTCTCGGGCGTGATGGTGCGCGGATCGGGCTTGGCCTGGGACTTGCGACGCGCGCAACCCTATGAATGCTACGACGAATTCGAGTTCCAGATTCCCGTCGGCAAGAATGGGGACTGCTATGACCGCTATCTCGTCCGCATGGAGGAGATGCGCCAGTCGGTGTCGATCATTCGTCAGGCCATCTCCAAGCTGCGCGACTGCCCCGGAGACGTTCTGGCGCGCGGCAAGATCACCCCGCCGAAACGTTCGGACATGAAAACCTCGATGGAAAGCCTGATCCATCACTTTAAGCTGTACACCGAAGGCTTCCACGTTCCGGCGGGCGAAGTCTATGCCGCCGTCGAAGCGCCCAAGGGCGAGTTCGGCGTCTATCTGGTCGCCGACGGCACCAACAAGCCGTACCGCGCCAAGCTGCGCGCGCCGGGCTATCTGCACCTGCAAGCCATGGACCACGTCGCCAAGGGCCACCAGCTGGCCGACGTCGCCGCGATCATCGGCACAATGGATGTCGTATTTGGAGAGATTGACCGCTAATGCTCCGCCGCCTGCACCCCGAACAACCCGAAAGCTTTGCCTTCACGCCCGCCAATCTGGACTGGGCCAAGGCTCAGATTAGCAAGTACCCCGAGGGCCGTCAGGCCAGCGCGGTCATCCCGCTGCTGTGGCGCGCGCAAGAGCAGGATGGCTGGCTCAGCCGCCCGGCCATCGAATATGTGGCCGAGATGCTGGACATGTCCTATATCCGGGTGCTTGAAGTTGCATCCTTCTACTTCATGTTTCAACTGCAACCAGTTGGTTCCGTTGCGCATATTCAGGTTTGCGGCACCACGTCCTGCATGATCTGCGGGGCCGAGGATCTGATCGCGGTCTGCCGCGAAAAGATCGCGCCCAAGCCTCATCAGCTGTCGGCGGACGGCAAGCTGAGCTGGGAAGAGGTCGAATGCCTGGGGTCGTGCTCGAACGCGCCGATGGCGCAGATCGGCAAGGACTATTACGAGGATCTGACCGCCGAGAGCTTTGCCCGCATCATCGATGATCTGGCTGCCGGCAAGGCGCCGGTTCCGGGTCCGCAGAACGGGCGCTATGCCGCCGAGCCCAAGGGCGGCTTGACCAGCCTGAAACAGTACGAGGCCGGCAAGTCCAAGTACAATGCCAGCGTTCAACTGGCCGCCGATCTGGGTGATACGGTCAAGCGCATCGATGGGACCGAGGTTCCGATCCTGACGCCATGGCTGGGCAAGGACGGCAAGGCCGCCGGCGCGAAAGCCGCGCCCAAGCCGCCCAAGGCGGCGGACCCGGGCAAGCCCGCGGCCCGTCAGGCCGCGCCCAAGAAATCCGCCAAGGCCGAGCCATCTTCGCCCGAGGGCGCCGCAGCTAGGCCCGCAACCGCCGAGACTCAGCCCGAAACGCTGACTGGTCCTCGTGGCGGCAAACCCGACGATCTGAAGCTGCTGAAGGGCGTAGGCCCGAAGCTCGAGCAGACGCTGAACGAACTGGGCTTTTACCACTATGACCAGATCGCGGCCTGGACGCCCGAACAGGTGGCCTGGGTAGATGCACGGTTGAAATTCAAGGGCCGGATCGAACGCGACGGCTGGATCGAACAGGCGGCCAAGTTGGCGGCCGGCGAGGAAACCGAATTTGCCAAACGTGCCAAGAAAGAAGGCACTTACGAAGACTGAGAGACGGTGCCCGATACGGGCATCGGAGTGTGATGGACAAGGACAAGGAACAGGCCATCGCCCGCAAGGGCCGACATATCGGCGTGGTCATCGCGGTGACCATGCTGATGTGGCTTGCCGTGACCCTGTTCATCGGCCCGGCGCTGGAACTGCCGGGACGCTATGCGCTGCTGTTTGATTTCGCCGCGATCGCGGCTTTCATCTATGCGGGCGTCAACATTTTTCAACTCTGGCGCATGCGTCAGGACAGCCAAAGGTAACACGCGATGCTGAAGGATCAGGACCGGATCTTTACCAACATCTACGGGATGCACGAGCGCACGCTGAAGGGCGCCCAGGCCCGCGGGCATTGGGACGGCACCGCTGACCTGATCGCTAAAGGGCGCGACTGGATCATCCAGACGATGAAGGATTCGGGATTGCGCGGGCGTGGCGGCGCGGGCTTTCCGACCGGTCTGAAATGGTCGTTCATGCCAAAAGAAAGCGATGGCCGTCCGTCTTACCTTGTTGTGAACGCTGACGAATCCGAACCGGGCACCTGCAAGGACCGCGAGATCATGCGCCACGATCCGCACACGCTGATCGAAGGCTGCCTGATCGCGTCGTTCGCGATGAACGCGCATACCTGCTACATCTACATCCGGGGCGAGTACATCCGCGAGCGCGAGGCGCTGCAGGCCGCCATCGACGAGGCCTATGACGCCGGCCTGCTGGGCAAGAACGCGGCCGGCTCGGGCTGGGATTTCGACCTGTTCCTGCACCACGGCGCTGGCGCCTACATCTGCGGCGAGGAAACCGCGCTGCTGGAAAGCCTAGAAGGCAAGAAGGGCATGCCGCGCATGAAGCCGCCGTTCCCGGCGGGGGCGGGTCTGTATGGCTGCCCGACCACGGTGAACAACGTGGAATCCATTGCCGTCGTGCCCACGATCCTGCGCCGCGGTGCCGACTGGTTCGCCGGTTTCGGCCGCCAGAACAACGCGGGCACCAAGCTTTTTGCGATCTCGGGCCACGTCAACAACCCCTGCGTGGTCGAAGAGGCGATGTCGATCAGCTTCGAAGAACTGATCGAGACCCATTGCGGCGGCATCCGCGGTGGGTGGGACAACCTGTTGGCCGTGATCCCCGGTGGCTCGTCCGTGCCTTGCGTGCGCGGCGAGAACATGCGCGATGCGATCATGGATTTCGACTATCTGCGCAACGATCTGGGCTCGGGGCTGGGAACGGCGGCTGTGATCGTGATGGACAAGTCCACCGACATCATCAAGGCGATCTGGCGCCTATCGAAATTCTACAAGCACGAAAGCTGCGGCCAGTGCACGCCCTGCCGCGAAGGCACGGGCTGGATGATGCGCGTGATGGATCGCCTTGTCCGCGGCGAGGCCGAGCTGGAAGAGATCGACATGCTGTTCGAGGTGACCAAGCAGGTCGAAGGCCACACGATCTGTGCACTGGGGGACGCGGCCGCATGGCCGATCCAGGGCCTGATCCGCAACTTCCGCGAAGAAATCGAAGACCGCATCAAGGCCCGCAAATCGGGCCGTATGGGTGCGATGGCGGCGGAGTAGATCCGATGGAAGTATATTCCGAATACTCGCACGCGATTGCCGCGCTGGTGACCTTTACGCTGGTGGTCCTGCTGCTGGCGCCGTTCTCGGCGCTGGCCAAGCAGGGCAAGGGCCTGGCGCCAGGGGCGACGCCGGAACAGAACTATGCCGACAGTGCCTATCGTCTGAACCGCGCCTATCTTAACGGAACCGAAACTCTGCCCGCGTTCCTGACCGTGACTCTGGCGGCCATGCTGCTGGGGGTCAGCCCGGTCTGGGTGAACTGGCTGGCCTCGATCGCCTTGGTGGCGCGTCTGGTGATGCTGGTGGTTCATATCCGCGGCATTGGCAAACCGCACAGCGGCCTGCGAAGCGTTCTGTACGTTGTGGCCTGGGCATGCATGGCTGTGCTGGGCGTCATGGCTTTGGTGGCGGCGATCTGATGGCAAGGCTGATCCCTATTCTTGCCCGTGGTTGGGCCATTGCTCCGTTGACCGGTGTTTTGGCGGTTCTGGCGGTGCTGTCGGCCTGCGGTGGCAAGGCCGAGGATCGCGTGCTGTTCGATGGGCAGGCATTTCGCGCCAAGGCGAAGGCGGTCGACAAGAAAAGGTCGCCGGCCGATTTCACCGTGACGGTCAAGGGCGTGTCGGCTTCGTTGGACGGCGCGCGCGAAGCGGGGCGCTATGAGGCCACGCGGTTCTGTGTGCAGAATTTCGGGTCTTCCCGCATCGCCTGGAAAATCGGACCGGATGCCGAGCCGCAGACTCTGCGGATCGACAATGACAGCCTGACTTTTGCCGGGAAGTGTCAGCGGCCATGACCCATGCCATGTCATATCAGGTTCCGGCAGGCCGCGCGTTATTGCATAGCGGTCGGGGAGCGCGTCGTCTTGGGGAACCCAAGACGAAAGGATATGTCATGAAAGCTGCGAAACTTGCCGCCGTTGCCTGCGTCGTCGCGCTACCTGCCGTGGCCGGGGCCAAACCGCCCTTGCGCGAAGTTAAAGAGATCGACGACTCGCTCTACTACATCGCCATCGCCAACGAGATTTCGGAAATCTGCCCGACAATCAGCGGGCGTCGTCTGAAGGCGATAGGCGTGATGTGGGGGCTGCGATCCAAAGCGAACCAGCTGGGATATTCGGATGCCGAGATCCGGGCCTATGTGGAATCGGATGCCGAAAAGGCGCGGATGCGCGCCAAGGGCGAGGCATACCTGGCTCAGAACGGCGTAAGCTATGCCGACACCGAAACTTTCTGTGCGCTGGGGCGCAGGGAAATCGAAAGAAACAGCGCCATTGGCGTGTATTTGAGGGCGAACTAGACCATGTCTGACCTCCGCAAGATCGTGATCGACGACAAGGAAATCGAAGTCGATGGTGCAATGACCCTGATCCAGGCCTGTGAACAGGCCGGGATCGAAGTGCCGCGTTTCTGCTATCACGAGCGCCTGTCGATCGCAGGCAACTGCCGCATGTGCCTTGTCGAGGTCGTGGGCGGCCCGCCCAAGCCCGCCGCCTCGTGCGCCATGCAGGTGCGCGATCTGCGCCCGGGGCCGGAAGGCCAGCCGCCGGTAGTCAAGACCAACTCGCCCATGGTCAAGAAGGCCCGCGAAGGCGTGATGGAGTTTCTGCTGATCAACCACCCGCTGGATTGCCCGATCTGCGACCAGGGCGGTGAATGCGATCTGCAGGATCAGGCGATGGCCTATGGCATCTCGGCCAGCCGGTTCCGCGAGGCCAAGCGCGCGGTGGACGATCTGGATCTTGGGCCGCTGGTGGGCACCGCCATGACCCGCTGCATCAGCTGCACCCGCTGCGTCCGCTTCACGACCGAGGTGGCGGGGGTCGATCAGATGGGGCAGACCGGTCGGGGCGAAGACGCCGAGATTACGACCTATCTGAACCAGACGTTGGACTCGAACCTTCAGGGCAACATCATCGACCTGTGTCCGGTGGGCGCGCTTACTTCCAAGCCTTATGCGTTCACCGCCCGTCCGTGGGAGCTGACCAAGACCGAATCAATCGACGTGATGGATGCTCTGGGCTCGAACATCCGGGTTGACACCAAGGGCCGCGTCGTGATGCGCATTCTGCCACGCAACCATGACGGCGTGAACGAAGAGTGGATTTCCGACAAGACACGCTTTGTCTGGGACGGGCTGCGCCGCCAGCGGCTGGACACGCCCTATATCCGCGAGAACGGCCTTTTGCGCCCGGCCAGCTGGACCGAGGCGCTTGCGGCCGCGGCGGACGCGATGAAGGGCAAGACCGTGGCCGGCCTGGTCGGCGACCTGGTTCCGGTCGAGGCCGCCTTTGCCCTGAAGCAGATGATCGAAGGGCTGGGTGGTAAGGTCGAGTGCCGAACCGACAATGCCCGCCTGCCCATCGGCAACCGCTCGGCCTATGTCGGAAACGTGGCGATCGAAGAGATCGACACCGCGAAAGAGATCATCCTGATCGGCACCAACCCGCGGCACGAAGCCCCGGTGCTGAACGCGCGCATCCGCAAGGCGTGGCTGGCCGGGGCCACGGTCAAGGTGATCGGTCCGGCGGTGGATCTGACCTATGACTATGACCATCTGGGTGAGGACCGCGCGGCTCTGGCCAAGGCAAAGGCAGGCAAGGATGCCATCGTGATCGTCGGGCAGGGCGCCGTGACCGAGGCCGATGGCCTGGCCGTTCTGGCTGCGGCCCAGGCCTTGTCGGGCCGCCTGTTCGTGCTGCACACGGCTGCGGCGCGGGTTGGTGCGATGGATGTGGGCGCCGTCACCGAAGGAGGAATCGAGGCAGCGATCGATGGGGCCGAGGTGATCTACAACCTCGGGGCCGACGAAATCGAGATCGAGGACGGCCCCTTCGTGATCTATCAGGGCAGCCACGGTGACCGCGGTGCCCACCGCGCCGACATCATCCTGCCCGGAGCCGCCTATACTGAGGAAAACGGGCTGTTCGTGAACACCGAAGGCCGCCCGCAATTGGCGATGCGCGCCGGGTTCGCCCCGGGCGAGGCCAAGGAAAACTGGGCGATCCTGCGGGCGCTTTCGGCCGAGCTGGGGCAGGCGCTGCCTTACGACTCGCTGGCGCAGCTGCGCACGGCGCTGGTCGAGGCGGTGCCGCATCTGGCGCAGATCGACCAAGTGCCCGAGAACGAAATGCAGCCGCTCGAGGCCGGGCCGTTGGGGCAGGCGACCTTCCGAACTGTGATCAAGGATTTCTATCTGACCAACCCGATCGCGCGGGCGTCGCAGCTGATGGCAGAGCTTTCGGCGCTGGCCAAGGCGCGCGGCAACCAGAAGATCGCGGCGGAATGAGTCTGGCGGCGGTCATACGGCAGAACAACGGCGCGCCGTTGCCCGCCGGCTCGTATGACGGGGCGGCGGCCGCGTCGTGTGCGCGACCGTTGAAAAGGAAGAAAAAAGGTGGCGTACGGACGGCGGATGCTGTTTACACCGACACGCCAAACCAACCGCTTGCGGTGCGAGTCTCTGGCCGTCGGGCTGGGCTTGGCGGCCACGGCGGCAAACGGAATACCCACGGTGTGAGGACCAATGGCTGAATTCTTTGACACCCCGGGCGGAATAGCCCTGATCATACTGGCACAGGTGCTGGCCGTCGTCGCCTTCGTGATGATCTCGCTGCTGTTCCTGGTCTATGGCGACCGCAAGATCTGGGCGGCGGTCCAGATGCGTCGCGGCCCCAACGTCGTGGGCGCGTATGGTCTGCTGCAATCGGTGGCGGATGCGCTGAAATACGTGGTGAAAGAGGTGGTAATCCCCGCCGGGGCTGACCGGACGGTGTTTATCCTGGCGCCTCTGACATCCTTCGTGCTGGCCATGATCGCTTGGGCGGTCATTCCGTTCAACGATGGCTGGGTGCTGTCGGATATCAACGTGGCCATTTTGTACGTGTTCGCCGTATCCTCGCTCGAGGTTTACGGCGTGATCATGGGGGGCTGGGCGTCGAACTCGAAATACCCGTTCCTCGGGAGCCTGCGCTCGGCCGCGCAGATGATTTCCTACGAGGTTTCGATCGGCCTGATCATCATCGGGGTGATCATCTCGACCGGCTCGATGAATTTTGGCGACATCGTGCGGGCGCAGGACGGCGCGTTCGGGTTCTTCAGCTGGTACTGGCTGCCGCATTTCCCGATGGTGTTCCTGTTCTTCATCTCGGCGCTGGCCGAAACCAACCGCCCGCCGTTTGACCTGCCCGAGGCGGAATCGGAACTGGTTGCCGGCTACCAGGTGGAATATTCGGCCACGCCCTTCCTGCTGTTCATGGCGGGCGAATACATCGCCATCTTCCTGATGTGCGCGCTGACCTCGCTGCTGTTCTTCGGCGGCTGGCTGTCGCCGATCCCGGGCCTGCCGGATGGCGTGCTGTGGATGGTCGCCAAGATGGCGTTCTTCTTTTTCCTGTTCGCGATGGTCAAGGCGATCACGCCGCGCTACCGCTATGACCAGCTGATGCGGCTGGGCTGGAAAGTTTTCTTGCCGTTCAGCTTGGTGTGGGTGGTCTTCGTGGCTTTTGCTGCAAAATTCGATTGGTTCTGGGGCGCGTTTGCCCGCTGGAGCGTAGGAGGCTGACAATGACCCAGATCGACTATACCCGTGCGGCCAAGTATTTCCTGCTTCAGGACTTCTGGCAGGGTTTCAAGCTGGGGATGAAGTATTTCTTCGCCCCCAAGGCCACGGTGAACTATCCGCATGAAAAGGGCCCGCTGTCGCCCCGGTTCCGGGGCGAACATGCTCTGCGTCGTTATCCGAACGGCGAGGAACGCTGTATCGCCTGCAAGCTGTGCGAGGCGATCTGCCCGGCCCAAGCCATCACCATCGACGCCGAACCGCGCGAAGACGGCAGCCGCCGCACCACGCGTTATGACATCGATATGACCAAGTGCATCTATTGCGGATTCTGCCAGGAGGCCTGCCCGGTCGATGCGATCGTCGAAGGGCCGAATTTCGAATTCGCCACCGAGACCCGCGAAGAGCTGTTCTATGACAAGCAGAAACTGCTAGAGAACGGCGACCGCTGGGAAGCCGAGATCGCCCGCAACCTGGAACTGGACGCGCCGTACAGATGAGTGATCCGGTCAAGAACCCATTCGAGCAGATGCTGAAACAGGCACATGACATGGCCAAGGCGTTCAACCCGGCGCTGGAGAGCTATTCGCCCGTCGACGCGATGCGCGGCTTCGAGGCGCTGTGGCCGACCATGCCCAAAGAGGTCATGGAGATGATGTTCGGCAACACCGTCAATCCGGGCGGACTGGATGCCAAGACCCGCCTGTTGCTGACGCTGGCGGGGCTGACCTGTCAGGGCGCGCAGGCCGATACGGCCGTACGCCAAACGGTGCGCCATGCCATCGAGGCAGGGGCCAAGAAACAAGAGATCGTGGAAACGATCGGTCAAATGTCGGTCTTTGCCGGCATCCCGGCCATGACCCGGGCGCTGGAACTGGCGCAGGAGGCCATGGGCGAAAACGAGGATGATGACCAATGAGCGTATTTGCCTTTTACCTCTTTGCCATCAGCGCCATCACCGGCGGGCTGTTCACCGTGATCAGCCGGCAACCGGTGCATTCGGTGCTGTGGCTCATTTTGGCCTTCCTGTCGTCTGCGGGGCTGTTCGTGCTGCTGGGGGCGGAATTCGTCGCCATGCTGCTGATCATCGTCTATGTCGGCGCGGTGGCGGTGCTGTTCCTGTTCGTGGTGATGATGCTGGACGTGGACTTTGCCGAGCTCAAGGCCGAGATGGCGCGCTACATGCCTTTGGCCCTGCTGATCGGTCTGGTCATCCTGATGCAGTTCGTCATGGCCTTTGGCGCCTGGGACAGCGCACAGGGCGCGGCGGCCAACCTGGCCCAACCGATCCCGGCCGATCGCCACAACACCGAAGCGCTGGGTGTCATCCTTTACGATCAATACTTCCTTCTGTTCCAACTGGCGGGCCTGATCCTGTTGGTGGCCATGATCGGTGCCATTGTACTGACGCTGCGCCACCGCCAGGACATCAAGCGGCAGGACATCATCGCCCAGATGATGCGCGACCCGGCCAAGGCGCTGGAGTTGAAGGACGTGAAACCGGGGCAGGGACTTTGAGACCATGATCGGACTTGAGCACTATCTTACCGTCGCGACGACGCTGTTCGTCATCGGCATCTTCGGTCTCTTTCTGAACCGCAAGAACGTCATCATCCTGCTTATGAGCATCGAATTGATGCTGCTGGCGGTAAATATCAACCTCGTGGCGTTTTCCAGCTTTCTCGGCGATTTGGTCGGGCAGGTGTTCACGCTGTTTGTGTTGACCGTGGCCGCGGCCGAGGCGGCGATCGGGCTGGCTATTCTGGTCTGCTTCTTCCGCAACCGCGGCACTATTGCGGTTGAAGATATCAACATGATGAAGGGGTAAGGGATCATGGAAACCACAATCCTCTTTGCCCCGCTCGTGGGCGCGCTGATCTGCGGCTTTGGCTGGAAATTCATCGGCGAAAAGGCCGCGCTGTGGACGGCCACGGGCCTGTTGTTCCTGGCCTGTCTGCTGTCGTGGATCGTCTTCTTCAGCTTTGATGGACAGACCCAGCAGATCGAGATCATGCGCTGGATCGAAAGCGGCTCGCTGTCGACCTCGTGGGCCATTCGTCTGGACCGGCTGACCGCCATTATGCTGATCGTGGTCACTACGGTGTCGGCGCTCGTGCACCTTTATTCGTTCGGCTACATGGATCACGACCCGCAGTGGCGCGAAGGCGAAAGCTACAAGCCGCGCTTCTTTGCCTATCTGTCCTTCTTCACCTTCGCCATGCTGATGCTGGTAACGGCGGACAACCTGGTGCAGATGTTCTTTGGCTGGGAAGGCGTGGGCGTCGCATCCTACCTGCTGATCGGTTTCTACTACCGCAAACCTTCGGCCAATGCGGCGGCGATGAAAGCGTTCATCGTAAACCGTGTGGGCGACTTCGGCTTTGCGCTGGGGATTTTTGCGCTGTTCTTCCTGACCGACAGCATCAACTTCTCGGATATCTTTGCTGCCGCACCCCAGCTGGCGGAAACGCAGCTGACCTTCCTGTGGGGCGAATGGTCTGCGGTCGAGGTCGTCTGCGTGCTGCTGTTCATCGGTGCGATGGGCAAATCTGCGCAGTTGATCCTGCACACCTGGTTGCCGGACGCGATGGAGGGCCCGACGCCCGTGTCGGCGCTGATCCACGCCGCCACCATGGTGACGGCCGGTGTGTTCCTGGTTTGCCGTATGTCGCCTCTGATGGAGTTCGCGCCGGGTGCGACCGGGTTCGTCACCGTGCTGGGGGCCTCGACCGCGTTCTTTGCCGCGACCGTGGGTCTGGTGCAGACCGACATCAAGCGCGTGATCGCCTATTCGACCTGTTCGCAGCTGGGCTACATGTTCGTGGCCGCGGGCGTCGGCATGTATTCGGCGGCGATGTTCCACCTGTTCACGCATGCCTTCTTCAAGGCGCTCTTGTTCCTTGGTGCGGGCTCGGTGATCCACGCCATGCATCACGAACAGGACATGATGAACTATGGCAACCTGCGCAAGAAAATCCCCTACACCTTCTGGGCGATGATGATCGGCACGCTGGCCATCACAGGCGTCGGCATCCCGCTGACCACGATCGGCTTTGCCGGCTTCCTGTCCAAGGACGCCATCATCGAAAGCGCCTATGCCGGCGGGTCGGCCTTTGGCTTCTGGGCGCTGGTGATCGCCGCCGCGATGACCTCGTTCTATAGCTGGCGCCTGATCTTCCTGACCTTCTATGGCGAGGAGCGGGGCGACAAGCACACGCATGAGCACGCGCATGAAAGCCCGATGGTCATGCTGGTGCCGCTGGGTGTTCTGTCGCTGGGCGCCGTGTTCGCGGGCATGATCTGGTACAACAACTTCTTCGGTCACGCCGATCAGGTTGGCAAGTTCTATGGCATTCCGGTTGCCGAGGCGCATGCCGAGGCCGGTGACCATGCCAAGGCCGATGATCATGGCGACGACGCGCATGCCACAGAATCTCATGACGACGAAGCTGCGCACGGTGACAAGGCCAAGAGCGGCGACCACCACTATGCTTTTGTCGGCAAACCGGGCGAGGGCGCGCTGTACATCGCGCCGGACAACCATGTTTTGGACGACGCGCATGCTGCGCCGAAATGGGTCAAGATCTCGCCATTCATCGCAATGGTTCTGGGCTTTGGACTGGCCTACCTGTTCTACATCGTGAACCCGGCGCTGCCGAGCCGCCTGGCCGAGAACCAGCGTCCGCTGTACCTGTTCCTCAAGAACAAGTGGTACTTTGACGAAATTTACGACGCGATCCTTGTCAAACCGACCGTGGCCCTGGGCCGGTTCCTGTGGAAGGGCGGTGACGGCAAGGTGATCGACGGTTTCCTGAACGGAGTAGCAATGGGCGTCGTTCCCTTCTTCACCCGCCTCGCAGGCAAGGCACAGACGGGCTACATCTTCACTTACGCCTTCTGGATGGTTCTGGGCATCGCAGCCCTGGTCACCTGGATGTCGATCGGCGGAGGCGCACACTGATGGACAATATCCTATCCATTGTCACATTCATTCCGGCCATTTCCGCCGGTCTGATGGCGCTGTTCCTGCACGGGAAGGATGCGGCAGCTCAAAGCAATGCCAAGTGGATCGCGCTGGTAGCAACCACGGTCACCTTTCTGGTCTCGATCGGTATCTATACCGAGTTCGACCCCTCGAACACTGGCTTTCAAATGGTGGAAGAGGGCGAATGGCTGATGGGCCTGAAATACAAGATGGGCGTGGATGGCATCAGCGTTCTGTTCGTGCTGCTGACCACCTTCATCATGCCGCTGACCATCCTGGCCAGCTGGAACGTGACCGACCGGGTCAAGGAATACATGATTGCCTTCCTGCTGCTGGAAACGCTGATGCTGGGCGTATTCATGGCTCTGGACCTGGTGCTGTTCTACCTGTTCTTCGAGGCCGGGCTGATCCCGATGTTCCTGATCATCGGGATCTGGGGCGGCAAGGACCGGATCTATGCCAGCTTCAAGTTCTTCCTCTATACCTTCCTCGGCTCGGTTCTGATGCTGGTGGCGATGGTGGCGATGTATGCCGACGCTGGCACCACCGACATTGCCGCGCTGATGACGCACCAGTTCTCGTCCGAGAGCTTCAGCGTGCTGGGCGTCCACATCGTCGGCGGCATGCAGACCTTGCTGTTCCTCGCGTTCTTCGCGTCCTTCGCGGTGAAGATGCCGATGTGGCCCGTGCACACCTGGCTGCCTGACGCCCACGTTCAGGCGCCGACGGCGGGCTCGGTCGTGCTGGCGGCGATCCTGCTGAAGATGGGTGGCTATGGCTTCCTGCGCTTCAGCTTGCCTATGTTCCCCGTCGGCTCGGCCGTGATGACCGATCTGGTCCTGTGGCTGTCGGCCATCGCCGTGGTCTACACCTCGTTGGTGGCGCTGGTGCAGGAGGACATGAAAAAGCTGATCGCCTATTCCTCGGTCGCGCATATGGGTTTTGTGACCATGGGCATCTTCGCCGCCAACCAGCAGGGCATCGACGGGGCGATCTTCCAGATGCTCAGCCACGGGTTCATTTCGGCCGCGCTGTTCCTTTGCGTCGGTGTGATCTACGACCGGATGCACACCCGCGACATCGAGGCCTATGGCGGCCTCGTGATCCGCATGCCGGCTTATGCGCTGGTGTTCATGCTGTTCACCATGGCCAATGTAGGCCTGCCGGGCACCAGCGGGTTCATCGGCGAATTCCTGACGCTGATGGGCACTTTCCAGGTCAACACCTGGGTGACAGCAGTGGCGGCCAGCGGTGTGATCTTCTCGGCAGCTTATGCGCTGTGGCTGTATCGCCGCGTGGTCTTTGGCGACCTGATCAAGGAAAGCCTCAAGTCGATCACCGACATGAGCACACGCGAACGCCTGATCTTTGCGCCGCTGATCGTCATGACCATTCTGCTGGGGGTCTACCCGTCGCTGGTTACGGACGTGATCGGCAATTCGACCGCCGCGCTGATTTCGAACTATGACACGGCTCTGGCCGCGGCCGAGGCCGCGACCCAGGTCGCCTCGCACTAAGGGAGCTTTGGAGACATGATCCAGGCTGATCTGATTGTAATCCTGCCGGAAATCATTCTGGCGATCTATGCGATGGTGGCGCTGATCGGGGCGGTCTACACCTCGAAAGACGCGCTGGCCCCCGTGCTGATCTGGGCCACGGCGGGACTGATGGCCGTGCTGGCCTTCTGGATCGCGGCAAACGGTGAGGGCACGAACGTAGCCTTCAACGGAATGTTCGTCGATGACGGGTTCTCGCGCTTTGCCAAGGTTGCCATCCTGTTGTCGGCGGCCGCGGTTCTGGTCATGAGCCAGGACTATATGGCGCGCCGCAATATGCTGCGGTTCGAATATCCGCTGCTGGTGGCACTGGCCGCGGTCGGCATGATGATGATGGTCAGCGCCGGCGATCTGATGTCGCTGTATATGGGGCTCGAGCTGCAGTCTCTGTCGCTGTATGTCGTTGCCGCGCTGCGCCGCGACAGCGCCAAGTCGACCGAGGCCGGCCTGAAATACTTCGTACTGGGGGCACTCAGCTCGGGTCTGCTTCTGTTTGGGGCATCGCTGGTCTATGGCTTCTCGGGAACCACGCTGTTTTCGGGGATCGTGTCCACGGTGCATCATGACGAGGTCTCGCTTGGCCTGCTGATCGGGCTGGTTCTGCTGATCTCGGGGCTGGCGTTCAAGGTGTCGGCGGTGCCGTTCCACATGTGGACGCCGGATGTCTACGAAGGCTCGCCCACGCCGGTCACGGCCTTTTTCGCCACCGCGCCCAAGGTTGCGGCCATGGGCCTGTTCGCGCGGGTGCTGCATGACGCCTTTGGCGGCGCGGTCGCCGATTGGCAGCAGGTGATCGTGCTGCTGTCGGTCCTGTCGATGCTGCTGGGTGCCATTGCCGCCATCGGCCAGCGCGATATCAAGCGGCTGATGGCCTATTCATCGATCGCACATATGGGCTATGCGCTGATCGGTCTGGCGGCGGGCACGGCGCTGGGGATCAAGGCGATGCTGATGTATCTGGCGATCTACGTGACCATGAACATCGGCACCTTCGCCTTCATCCTGATGATGGAGCGCGACGGCAAGCCCGTGACCGACATCGACGCGCTGCGCCAATATTCCAAGCGTGACCCGGGCAAGGCGCTGGCCGTGCTGATCCTGATGTTCAGCCTGGCGGGCGTGCCGCCGATGCTGGGTTTCTTTGCCAAGCTGGGCGTGTGGCAGGCTGGTGTCGAGGCCGACCTGATCGGGTTGGTCATCGTTTCGGCCATCTCGTCGGTCATCGGTGCGTTCTATTATCTGCGGATCGTGTTCTACATGTATTTCGGGGACGAGAACGAAGACCCGATCGACACCCGGTCGTCGCCCGTTCTGTGGGCGGCGCTGATGGGGTCGGCGGCGCTGATGTTGATCGGCGTATTCTACCAGTTCGGGATCGAGGGCGCGGCCACCGCCGCCGCAGCAACGCTTGTCAATTGATCTGCTGTCCGCACGAAACAGAGGGGCTCGGTCGCAGGACCGGGCCTTTTTGCGATGACTGACTGGCCGCAGGGATACGGCCTGCACATCCTGCAGGAGGTGGACAGCACCTTGAACGAGGCCGCCCGTATCGCGCCCACCGCAGCCGGGCCGGTATGGATCATGGCGCATCACCAGACGGCGGCGCGCGGGCGGCGCGGCCGGGTCTGGGCCAATCCCAAGGGTAATCTGGCCGCAACCTTGCTGATGCGTCCCGAAGGCCACCCGGAACAGGCGGCGCTGCGCAGCTTTGTCGCGGCGCTTGCGCTGTTCGATGCCGTGGTCTCGGTGACCGGGCGGGCGGCGGGGCTGTCGCTGAAATGGCCCAATGACGTGCTGCTGAACGGTGGCAAATTGGCTGGCATTCTGCTGGAAAGCACGGGGCAGGGGCGGGGCGTGTCGCATCTGGCGATCGGCATTGGGGTGAACCTGGCTGACGCGCCTGCCCCCGATACGGTCGAGCCGGGCGCGCTGCGTCCGGTCTCGCTTCTGTCGGAAACCGGCGCGCAGGTCGAGGCCGAGGACTTCCTGACGGAACTGGCCGCTGCCTATGCCCGATACGAGGCGCAGTTCACGACCTATGGGTTCGAGCCCATCCGCACGGCCTGGCTGTCTCGGGCCGCGAAGCTGGGCGAGGTGATTACGGCGCGTACCGCCACGTCCGAGACCGTCGGGACGTTTGAAACGGTGGACGCGGGCGGCAACCTTGTCCTAAACACCGCCAAGGGCCGGGTCAGCATTCCGGCGGCAGACGTCTATTTCTGAAAGGGGCGCAGATGCTTCTGGCCATTGATTGCGGCAATACCAACACTGTGTTCTCGATTTGGGATGGCGAGAAATTCCTGTGTACGCTGCGCACCTCGACCCATCATGCGCGCACGGCCGATGCCTATTTCACCTGGTACTCGACCCTGGTGAAACATTACGGGATCGAGGCCGACATCACCGATGTCATCATCGCCTCGACCGTGCCGCGTGTAGTTTTCAACCTGCGCGTCTTTGCCGATCGGTTCTTTGGATGCCGACCGCTCGTGGTGGGCAAGCCCGATTGCCTGCTGCCGGTTCCGCCAAGGATTGATGAAGGCACGGTTCCCGGCCCGGACCGGTTGGCCAATGCCGCGGGCGCCTTCGACCGTCATGGCGGCAACGTCGTGGTGGTGGATTTCGGGACCGCCACCAATTTCGACGTGGTCGCGGCAGATGGCGCCTATGTCGGCGGCGTGATCGCGCCGGGGGTGAATCTCAGCCTCGAGGCGCTGCACCAAGGCGCGGCCGCCCTGCCGCATATCGATGTGTCGCGGCCCGACAAGGTGATCGGTACGAATACGGTTGGCTGTATCCAGTCGGGCGTGTATTGGGGATATTCCGGCCTGATCGAAGGCCTGATCGCCCGCATCAAGGCCGAATACGGCATGCCGATGAAGGTTGTCGGAACCGGCGGCCTGGCGCCGCTGTTCGACCAGGCCGATGTGGGCTTTGACGCAATTGAAGATGATCTGACGATGCACGGTCTGACCGTGATCCATCGCTACAACAAGGAAAATGGCTCGGCATGAGCAGTGAACGACTGATCTATTTGCCGCTGGGCGGCGCGGGTGAAATCGGCATGAACGCCTATGTCTACGGATATGGCGCGCCCGGCAAGGAACGGTTGATCCTGGTCGATCTGGGTGTGACCTTCCCCGACATGGACACCACGCCGGGCGTCGACCTGATCTATGCCGACATCTCTTGGCTGAAGGAACGGGCCGACCGGCTCGAGGCGATTTTCGTGACCCACGCACACGAAGACCATGTCGGCGCCGTGGCGCTATGTCATGAAATGCTTGGCGCTCCGATCCATGCGCGGGCTTTCACCGCCAACATCGCCCGCAAGAAGATGGAAGAGGCCGGCCACCCCGAGGATGCGGTGCGTACCGTCTCGGCCTGGCCCGAGCAGATCAAGGCCGGGCCTTTCACCGTGGGGTTCCTGCCGGTGTCGCACTCGATTCCCGAAAGTGCCGCGCTGGTGATCGACACGCCCGCCGGGCGCATCGTTCATTCGGGGGACTTCAAGCTGGACACAACCCCCGTGGTCGGCGAACCGTTCGACGAGGCCCTGTGGGCCGAGGTGGCAAAACCCGGCGTCAAGGCGTTGGTCTGCGACAGCACGAACGTGTTCTCGCCCCATCCCGGCCGGTCGGAATCCGAGGTTGGGCCCGCCATCACTCAATTGGTCGAGCAGGCCAGCGGGATGGTCGTGGCAACAACCTTCGCCTCGAACGTGGCGCGGGTGAAAACTCTCGCCGAGGCCGGCCACCGGGCCGGGCGGTCGGTCGTGCTGCTGGGTCGGGCCATGCGGCGGATGATCGAAGCGGCCACCGAAACCGGGATTCTGACCGATTTCCCGCGCGTGGTCAGCGCCGAAGAGGCGTTGGACCTGCCGCGCCAGAACCTGATGCTGATCGTCACCGGCAGCCAGGGGGAACGCCGTGCGGCCAGCGCACAGCTGGCGCGTGGCAAATACCGGGGGATCGAGCTGAAAGAGGGCGACCTGTTTCTGTTTTCATCCAAGACCATTCCGGGTAACGAACGCGGCGTGATCCGCATCATGAACCAACTGAGCGAGAAAGGCGTGGACGTCGTCGATGACAGCAATGGGCTGTATCATGTATCCGGCCACGCCAACCGCCCGGATCTGGAACGGGTGCATGCGCTGATCGACCCGCAGGTGGTCATCCCGATGCATGGCGAACACCGGCACCTGCGCGAACATGCCAAGCTGGCCGAGGCCGGTGGACGGGCTGGTGTGCTGGCCGTCAACGGCACCATGCTGGACCTGTCGGGGAACGCGCCGCAGGTGGTCGACTATGTCGAAACCGGGCGCACATACCTGGACGGCTCGGTCAAGATCGGGGCACTGGACGGTGTGGTGCGCGACCGCATCCGCATGGCGCTGAACGGGCATGTGATCGTGACCGTCATCCTGGACGAAGACGACGAGCCCCTGGGCGAGCCCTGGTGCGATACGATGGGCCTGCCGGAAACCGGCGCGTCGCGTGCCGGGCTGGTCGAGGTGCTGGAAGAGGACCTGAATCAGTTCTTGATGCGGGCCGACGTCAAGACTCTGCGCGACGACGACAAGCTGGAAGAGGCCATGCGCCGCATCGTGCGCCAAAGCGCCCAGATCGAGATCGGCAAGAAGCCCGAAGTGACTGTGGTGATAAGCCGGATGAAGTGATCTGGGCTCAGCCCGTTTCGGGCATCGGGCGGCCTTTGAGACGCTGGAACAGGCTGGCTTCCTCGTTGTTGAGGAAGAAGGGCACCGAGGCTGGCGGGGCCGGGTCGGTGACCCGAGCTTCGACCTCGGCCAGCACCACCTCGGTGATGAAGGGCAGGTCGAAATCGCGGGCCTGATCCAGCGGGATCCACTGCAGGTGCGACAGCTCGTCCGAGGCTTGGCTGAAGTCGTCCGGGTCGTTGGCGATGGCGTCGGCATCCACCAAGAAGAACCGCGCGTCGAACCGGCGCGGCCGGCCCGGTGGCGTGACTGCCCGGAACACGAACTGCAAGGGCTGCGCCGAAGGCAGGAACCCGCGCTCAGCGAAGCTGATCCAGTCCTGCGGGGCAGGTCCGGGCCATTGCCCGGGAACCCCCAGGATCAGGCCGGTTTCTTCCCACAACTCGCGGATCGCGGCTGCTGCCAATGCTGTCTGCAGGCCGTTGGGGGCCTGATCGGCCAGGCGTTGGTGGCAGATATTAGGCAGGGGCGCGGCCAGCGGCACACGGGCGTCCTCGGGGTCGACCGCGCCGCCGGGAAACACGAACTTGTTCGGCATGAAGGCCGCGGCTGCGCCGCGCTGGCCCATCAGGATCGCCGGCTTTTCATGGCGATCGCGCAGCACGATCACGGTTGCTGCGTCGCGAATGGCAGATTTGTCTACGGTCATGTTCGGATCAAGCCCGCGGCCAAATCATTTCGAGTCGCCGAACCCGTGCATCCGCCGAGCCCATTGAAACCCGACGACTGCGCCCTTGAGTCGCGGCAGCAGATACAAGGACAACGCCACACAGCCCACCGAGAACATCAGCGCCATGGTCAGCGGGTCCGGCCGGAAGTGGACATAGGACACGTGCAACGCCGGGGCCAGCAGGTGGCCGACGATCAGGATCGTCAGATAGGCCGGGCCGTCATCCGCCCGGTGGTGGAACAGGTCCTGACCGCACTCGTTGCAGGTGTCATTCACCTTCAGATAGCTGTGCAACAGCTGCCCTTTGCCGCAATTTGGACATTTGCAACGGAACCCCTTTACCAAGGCCGGCCAAGTTGGCCGATCGTCATGGGCCATGATTTCCACAGTTTGGTCTGTCATCTTGATACTCGCGCTCGGATTTGGATGAATATTGCGCTTGTTTGGGCCGCCCGGAAAGGGGGGTGCGTCGCTTTGCGCGCGCCGTTTCCGAATATATGACCCCGCAATCCGAATTTTTCGACAAAAAATTTTCGTCAGCGCGACGGAAACCCCACGGCGCGGCGTTTGAACAGATGTAAGCAGCGGCACAGGGCCGCGGCAACATAAGGGAACCGAGCAATGAAAAGCGCAAAATTCATCTCTGCCATCGTTCTGTCTGCGGTTGCGATCACCGGGACATCGGCTTTGGCGAAAGGTCCGCGGGATCATGCCCCCATCAGTTTCCAGGACCTGGATGCGAACGGCGACGGCCAGGTGACCAAGGCCGAGATGGAAGAACATCGCACGCAAAAGTTCACCACGATGGATGCAGATGGGGATGGCAAGCTGAGCGTCGAGGAAATGCAGGCCGCGGCACAGGCCAAAGCCGACGCGCGCGTGACGGACATGTTTGCGCGTCATGATGCCGACAAGGACGGCTTTTTGACCGAGGATGAGTTGCCCCAGCCGCGCCGGGCTGACAAGATGTTCGACCGGATGGACGCGGACGGGAACGGGTCGTTGTCCGAAGAGGAGTTCGCGGATGCGAAGGACCGGATGGGGCGGCACCACAGGAAAGGTGGTCGTCCCGGCGCAGACGACAAGTGATGCGGGATGGAGGATCTGACCTCCTCAGCGCAAAAGTTCCGCGGCGACCGAGTCGCCGCGGAAGACCTGAGCGACGAGCGGTTGCTGAGGTTGTTCGCCGATGGCGACGCGGCGGCGGCGCGGGTGCTTACCGATCGGCTGGGGCCGCGCTGTTTCTCGGTGGCCTTGCGCATGTTGAACAACCGCGCCGAGGCCGAAGACGTGACCCAAGAGGCGATGATGCGCCTTTGGAAGGTCGCGCCGGATTGGGTGCCGGGGCAGGCAAGGGTTTCAACCTGGCTGTACCGGGTGACCCTGAACCTGTGCATCGACCTGCGTCGCAGAAAGTCGGCGGACGCGCTCGACGGTACCCCTGAACCTCAGGATGACAGCGCGGGCGCTGTCGAACAGATGCAGCAGAAGGCCCGGTTGAACGCCCTGAACGGGGCCTTGGCGCAATTGCCGGAACGCCAGCGTCAGGCAGTGATTCTGAGGCATATCGAAGAATTGTCGAACCCCGAGATTGCCCAGATCATGCGAATCTCGGTCGAAGCGGTGGAAAGCCTGGTGGCACGGGGAAAACGGACGCTGACAGCAATCCTGTCGGGTCGACGAGAGGAGTTGGGATATGACGACTTCAGATAATGACACGGATCTGGACCTGCTGTTCGCCGAGGCGCGGCGGAGCAGCCCTGAATTGCCGGACGATCTGGCCGTTCGCATCCTGACCGATGCCGAGGCGGTACGTCTTGAACGGTCGCGACCGGCCGTGCCCGCAGACCGTGGTCTGATCCGCAGCCTGTACGACGGGCTGGGCGGGTGGCAGGGTCTGGGCGGGCTGATGGCTGCAAGCGTCGCAGGGGTCTGGGTGGGGTTTGCCGCGCCCTCGTACCTGCCTGATCCGGCAAGCTACTTCGTATCGCAGGACACATCCTACTTGGTGGCGAATATGGGGTTGGAACCCACCTTTCTGGAGGAATTGGAATGACCGAAACCGTCAAGCAACCGCGCCGCTGGATGACCATTCTTCTGGTGGCCTCGTTGGGTCTGAACCTGTTGGTTGCCGGTGTGTTGCTGGGCGCCGTCCTGCGGTTCCGTGGCGATCATGTCGATGTCCCCCCAGGGTTCGGGCCGGCTCTGTTCCGGGCTCTTCCCGAAACTGACCGAAAAGCCTTGCGAGATGAATTGTTCGATGAGCACAGGCGCGGGGCCAGGCAACGCGCCCAGGATTTTGCCGAGCTGGGCGAAGCCCTGCGCGCAGTTCCTTTCGATCCGGTCTTGGTCGAGAACGTTCTGAAAGAGCAGGCGGCCACAACTGCCCTGATCCAGTCGAACTTACAGAAAAAATGGCTGTCGCGTGTGACGAAAATGACCGACGCCGAGCGGAAGGCCTATGCCGATCGTCTCGAACAGGTGGTCAAGGATCGACGCTCGCGCAAGCCCGGTCGCGAATACTAGCCCCGTCAGGCGGCGCTCAGGCTCACTTGGTTGCGACCAGACCGTTTGGCGGCGTAGAGGGCTTGATCGGCGCACTTGATCAGACTGAGCGCTGCGCCGGGACCCTCAGCAATCGGATTGGTGTGTGGGTCGCACAGTTTCAGGCCGACGCTGACTGTAACGGTCAGCCGCGTGGGCACATCAGGCAGGACAAAAGGCGTGGCAGAAATGCGGGTGCAGATCTCGTCCGCTTTTCTTTTGGCCTCGGCCTCGGTGGTGTCGGGCATCCCGATCAGAAACTCTTCGCCGCCGATCCGGGCCAAAAAGGCACCCGCGCCCAGTCTGCGCTTCATACGCTTCGCGGCCTCGATCAAAATCTGATCGCCGGCAGCATGGCCGAACCGATCATTGATCGATTTGAAATGATCCAGGTCGGCAAGCATGATCGCATAGCTCCGGCCGGTTTCCCTGGATCGCGCCATGATCCGGGCCAGAGCAGACAGTGCGAACCGGCGGTTGTTCAGCCCGGTCAGAGGGTCGATCAGAGAGTCTTCCAACCCGCGCCGAAGCGCCGCCCGCATGTGATCGTCCTGCGCTTTTCGCGCGATCAGCGCGCCGATCCGCAGCGAAACCTCGTGCGCGCAGAACCCGCCCATGCAGATCGCGTCGGCGCCCCGGTCCAGCGCGTCGGCGGCAAGAGCCGCGTTGTCATCCGCGATGACGCCGATCACCGCGGTCTTGCGGGTACCGTTGCGTGACTTGAGGTCGGTCAGAAGGTTCAAGCCCTGAGCGTCGCGATCCAGGTCCACGACGATGGCGTCCGGGATCGAACCCGACAGCAAGCCGCGCAGGTTGGGAATGGTGTGGGCCGAGATCGTCTGACCGGATAGCTCAGCCAGCGCGCGGCGCCATATCGCACCCCGTGAAGCCGAGCGAGCCAGAACGGCGATCCGGTCGGTGCGGGTACGCGCGACAAACGGGTCGGGCGCCTCGGAAAAGCCGATGGATTGCACGTCATTCCTGCCGCGCAGGTCCTGCGTTTCGGCGCGTGCACGCAGCAGGCTGCGGACCCGCGCCAATAGATATGTGTCCTTGAAGGGATATGGCAGAACGTCGTCGAGCCCGTCCGAAAGGGCGCGCAACCGGGCGGTCTTGTCATTCTGCTGCGCGATCGCGACGACGGGAACATCACGAAGCTGTGGATCGCACTGGACCAGTTTCTTCACCTCCGATGCGGTGCCGTCCGCCAATGTCATCGCCGTCAGAACCAGATCGGGCTGTACACGCCGCACCAAGGCGGGCAGGCCAGCCAGCTTGTTGCCCTGCGCCACCTGATACCAGGCAGCCGTCAGCTGCACCTTTAGCATGATGCGATTGGTCGAGACCCCATCAAGAACCAGGATGGTTCCCTGCACGGACATGGCTTTCACCGTTGGTTGAATGTGTTGCCAAAGTGTTTATGACTCTGGTTAACAAACCCTTTCCAACTGCCGCCGTTCGAGAGATTTATGACGATATCCTTCGAAAATGCCGAGACGCTGGCGTTGAATGCGCTGGGTTGGCTTGCCGGCAATGACGATTTGCTGCCAGTTTTTCTGGGTTCGACGGGGGCGTCGATCACAGATCTTCGTGACCGCGCCGCAGAGCCTGAATTCCTGATGTCTGTGCTCGAGTTTCTGATGCTTGACGATTCGTGGGTCATGGCGTTCTGTGACGACAATTCCGTGCCCTATGACAGTCCGGCGCAGGCCCGGACGGCCCTGGCGGGAGGGGCCGATATTCACTGGACGTGACCGGGCCTGAATCTGGAGAAAACGACATGCAGATCGAAGCCCTGGTGTTCGACAAAGACGGAACTCTGTTCGACTTTGCGGCCACTTGGGGCGCGTTCGGCGCGGCTGTTCTGCGGCGGCTGGGCGGCGGCGACGACGCGCGTGCCGCGCGGTTGGGCGAGGCGATCGGATTTGATCCGGTGCGCGGTACCTACGCGTCCGACAGCATCGTGGTCGCGGGTACGATCGATGAGATCGTGGATGTACTGGTCCCGCAACTGCCCGAATGGTCGCGGGCCGGTCTGATCGAGATGCTCAATGCCGAATCCGCAGGCGCGACGCAGGTCGAAGCGGTTGCCCTGGCCCCGTTTCTGCGCGGTCTGAAACAGGCCGGCAAAAGGCTGGGCGTTGCCACGAATGACGGCGAGATGCCTGCACGCGAACACTTGGCTTCGGTCGGGGTCAATCATCTGTTCGACTTCGTCGCGGGCTATGACAGCGGCCACGGCTTCAAGCCCGCTCCGGGCCAGTTGCTGGCCTTTGCCGAACATATCGGCGTTGCGCCGTCGCAGACCGCCATGGTTGGTGACAGCCTGCACGACATGCAGGCCGGTCGGGCGGCCGGCATGACGACGATCGGTGTGCTGACGGGCATGGCCTCGGCGCAGGACCTGGCGCCTCTGGCCGATGTGGTTCTGCCGGATATTGGGCATATTCCGGCCTGGCTGGGGATTTGACCGGAACGGGAGCCAAAAAAATCGGCGTTTCATGATTTGAAACCGACCATCTCTGTCGCAGACAGAGCGGCTCAACGGCCGACTTCGGGGCTTGCTTGAGAAAAGCCATCGCCGGAGGACCACATGGCCGACACCAGGACTCAGAGGCGCCGCAGCGGCGGGCGCGCAGGTGCCGCCGCCCGCAGGGGCGCCGCCGTCATCGACCAGATGCCGTGGAACCCGCCGATCAATATAGACCACCCTACTGAACCGCTGCCGCCCGAGGGAGTCGAAGCCATCCATGACGGCGCGATGCGCATTCTCGAGGAAATCGGGATCCAGTTTCTGAACGAAGAGGCCATCGCGATCTTTCGTCAGGCCGGTTGCGCGGTCGATGGCGATATCGTGCGGATGGGCCGCGACTTTGTGATGGAGATGGTCGGCAAGGCGCCGCCCACCTTCACCATCACGCCACGCAACCCGGACCACACGATCGAGATCGGCGGCAAACGGCTGCTCTTCGGAAACGTCTCCTCGCCGCCCAACTACTGGGACATGGAAATCGGCAAGAAGGTGCCCGGCAATCGCGAGATGTGCCGGAACCTGTTGAAGCTGACGCAGTATTTCAACTGCATCCACTTCGCAGGCGGCTATCCGGTCGAGCCAGTGGATATCCACGCCAGTGTGCGACACCTGGACGTGCTGTACGACAAGCTGACGCTGACCGACAAGGCCATGCACGCCTACTCTCTGGGCAAGGAGCGGGTCGAGGACGTGATGGAGATGGTCCGTATCGCCGGCGGCCTCAGCCACGAGGCGTTCGAGGCGACGCCCCGGATGTACACCAATATCAACTCGACCTCGCCCCTGAAACATGACCACCCGATGATCGACGGCTGCCTGCGGCTGGCGCGACGGGGGCAGGCGATCGTGGTGACGCCGTTCACGCTGGCCGGGGCGATGGCGCCGGTGACGCTGGCCGGTGCGGTGGCGCAGTCGGTGGCCGAGGCACTCAGCGCGATCGCCCTGTTCCAGTATGTTCGCCCCGGCATTCCTTGCGTGATCGGCACCTTCACGTCGAATGTCGACATGAAGTCCGGGGCACCGGCCTTTGGAACGCCGGAATACATGCGCGCGACACAGATGACCGGCCAGATGGCGCGGTTCTATGGGCTGCCTCTGCGGTCTTCGGGGGTATGCGCCGCCAACGTACCGGACGGGCAGGCGATCTGGGAGACCTCCAATTCTCTTTGGGCAGCGGTTCAGTCGGGGACCAACATGGTCTATCACGCCGCCGGCTGGCTGGAGGGCGGACTGATCGCCAGCCCCGAAAAGTTCATCATGGATTGCGAGATCCTGCAGCAGATCCAGCGCTACATGCAGCCCGAACTGTGCGCCACGGGCCCGGATGAAATCGCACTGGATGCGATCCGGTCGGTCGGCAACGATGGTCACTTCTTTGGCATCCAGCACACGCAGGACCGCTATTCCACGGCCTTCTATCAGCCGTTCCTGAGTGACTGGAAGAACTATGAAGGCTGGGAGGCCGCCGGCGGCATCTGGACCGCCGAGCGCGCGCACCTGCTGTTCAAGGAGATCATCGGCAGTTTCGAGGCGCCCCCCATGGATGCGGCCATCCGCGAGGAACTGGCCGATTTCGTGGCCCGACGCAAAGCCGAGGGCGGGGCGCCGACGGATTTCTGAACACTCTGCATTCGTATCAGGTTGAGATTATTCTGCATTTGCAGAAACTTGGCCGCGCGGATTCGACCTTTGTTAAGAATTCTGGGCTGTGATCGGACTCATACCAAGTCTGAGGCTGTTGATGCACGGATTGATAAACAAGGCCATTCAGTCGTTTGTCTGTGCGACCTACGGGCGCGAGTGCTGGCTGCGTGCCACCGCGGTGGCCGAGCTTGGCTTCGTCGAGTTCGAGGCCATGCTGGTCTATGACCGCGGCAAGTCCTATCGCCTGCTCGATGCGCTGTGCGCCGAATTGAAGCGCGCGCGTGATGAATTTCTCGAGGATCTGGGCACCTATCTCGTGTCTCACCCCAACATGGAGGGGTTGCGGCGTCTGTTGCGGTTTGGCGGCGTCACCTATGTGGAATTCCTGCACTCGCTGGACGATCTGTCGGATCGGGTGCGCCTGGCGGTGGCCGATCTGACGCTGCCCGCTCTGGAATTGATCGAGTGTTCGCCCAACGAGTTCGAACTGCACTGTCAGCCCGGGCTGGACGGCTATTCCTGCGTCCTGACCGGCCTTTTAAGGGCGATGGCCGATGACTACGGCGCGCTGGTGTTTCTGACGCGCACTGGCACGAATGAAAAGGGAATCGACATCATTTCCATGACCCTTGTCGAAAGCGCATTCGCCGAGGGCCGAAATTTCGATCTGGGGGCACCAAGCTGATGTTGGATCACGATCAACTGGGGGTGTTGTTGGGAACCCTGTGCCCCATGTTCGTCCTGCTGGATGGCGACGGAACCATCCGCCAAGCCGGGCCGACCCTGCAAAAGCTACGTTCTGACCGGCCGATGCCGGGGCGCGCTTTCCTTGACGTTTTCGATCTGGTTCGCCCCCGGTCCATCACGTCGTTCCGCGACCTGATGGCAAGCGAAGGTGTGAAACTTTCGGTGAAATTTCGCGACGAGCCGCGGACGGCGCTCAAGGGCCTTGTCTCGCCGTTGCCGACAGGCGGGGCGGTCATCAACCTGTCATTCGGAATCTCGATCCTGGACGCGGTCCGCGACTATGCGCTTACAAGTGCGGACTTTTCGGGCACCGATCTGGCGATCGAACTGCTCTACCTGGTCGAGGCAAAATCGGCCGCTATGGAGGCGTCACGGTCTCTGAACCTGCGATTGCAAGGCGCAATGCTGGCGGCGGAGGAGCAGGCCTATACCGACACGTTGACCGGTCTCAAAAACCGACGGGCAATGGACCACATTCTTGAACATCTCGTGTCCAGCAAGGCGACTTTTGCGCTGATGCACCTGGACCTCGATTTCTTCAAGGCCGTGAATGACGAACTGGGGCATGCGGCCGGCGACCATGTACTGAGCGAAGCCGCGCGCATCATGCTGGAAGAAACCCGCAACGACGATACGGTGGCCCGCATCGGCGGGGACGAGTTCGTACTGATCTTCCGTGGTCTGTCTGACCGAGACGTCCTGCAGCGCATCGCGGAACGGCTTATTTCACGGCTTCAACAGCCGATCGACTATCAGGGCCAGACCTGCGCTATTTCCGCAAGTATCGGCACCGCGCTCAGCGCGCAGATCCCGTCGGTGACGCCGGCCAAGATTCTCAACGCAGCGGATATGGCCCTGTACGAGGCCAAGCGCAGCGGCCGGGGCTGCCACCGCTTCTATTGCGAGCAGGAAAAGGCCGGGCACTGAGCGCGACCGGTTTTACCGCGTGACCTCGGCCTCCAAGACCGTGGCAATGCGGTGTTTGACGGCACCCAGCTCACCCACGACCGGCAGTTGCAGCCCGCGGAAACCCGCGCGAGCCAGCTCGGTCGGCACATCGTCCAGAACATGTCCGCCCGTACAGGCAAAGAACGGTAGGCACAGTGCGGTTTCGCGGGTGCCGCAGGCAGCCTCGGATATCGACGGCGCCTCTTCTACAAAGCCCGTTCGAACCGACTGAAAAGATATCAAACCGGCCAGTTTGTCTGCAAAGCTGTTGGCAACAACCGACGGGTTTCGGCTGCGGCCTGACCCGTGTGCGGCGATCACCAGGTCCGTCTCGGCCGCTCGCCAGCCGCGCTGGTCCAACTGCTCGGACAGGGCCGTGGCCACGATCCGGGGCAAGTCCGGGTCGGTTCCCAGCGGGTCGAGTATCCGCACATCGCGGCCGTCCACACGTTTGGGCAGGGCGCTGGTCACGAACCAGCCTTTCGCCATGAACAGCGGATAGATCGCCACTGCGTCGGTCAGGCCGTCCAGAACCCGCTCCAGCGCCCCCGGCGCGGCCAGCGTGGCCGAGATTACATGGACCTGATCCGTCAACTGGTCGATTTCGTCGGCGAGCCGCGCCAAAGCCGCCTCGGCCGGAGCCGGATCCGAGGGTTGCCCGTGGGCGACGATGACGGCGTTCAGCATTGCGGTCTCCTGTCTTGCTCGGGGTTATGTGCGGCGCGCGACGTCGAAGTCAATCCGGCCTCAGCCCAAAACCACCAGCCACATCCAGACCGTCAGGATCGACGCCGCGGTTCCTATCAGCACGGACGAGGCGGCGACGCGTTTTGCGCGCCCATAGATGTTGGCAAAAATATAGGCGTTGAACCCCGGCGCCATCGCCGCGTTCAGAACGCCCGAGCGGAACAGGTCCTGCGGCAGGGCGGTCGCAGTTCCGAACAGCCAGACGAGGCTGGGATGCAGGATCAGCGACACGCAGCAGACATAGCCGATGGTCCGCAGATCGCCCTCGGGGCGATACATGACCAGCACGCCGCCCAGCGCGAACAGCGCGCCGGGCAGGGCAGCGCGGGTGATCAACCCCAGAGCCTCGTCCACGACCGCCGGGATGGCCAGACCCGTCAGGTTCACAATGAACCCAAGCGTGATGCCCAGGATGAGGGCGTTCTTGAACATCGCCGACAGGACGGACCGGACCATACGCAGGCCGCCTTGGCCGCGATTGCGGATGAACTCCATGACCGAGATGCCGACGCAGTAGCAGAACGGCGAATGGAAGGCGATGATGGCATAGTTACCGGTCAGGTTGTTCGCGCCATAGGCGCGCTCGGTGATCGGCAGGCCCAGCAGGACCGAGTTCGAGAACAGGCAGCAGAAGCCGATCGCCACGCAGTCTTCCCAGTCTCGCCCGAAGATGAACCGGGCGCCCAGCATGCCCGCGACAAAGCACAGACCCGCGGCCGAATAGAAGCTGCCTAGCAATCGTGGGTCGAAGCTGGCGCTCAGGTCCAGATGGGCGATGGCCAGAAACAGCAGGCACGGGATTGCAAAGCCTTGGGTGAATTTCATCAACCCGTCGACATGGTTTTCTTTGAAATAGCCCAGGCGGGTCGCAGCATATCCGGCGCCGATGACCAGGAAGACTGGTAAAATGACGTCGATCAGGCTTTGCAGCATCTCACGGTTCGCCTCGGTTCGTTCTGCGTCGTGCCTGTCGCGACGGGGGTGGTCATGCGCCCGGCAACGGCTGTTCGATCACCAATCCGTCATGGGCGGGGGTTACATGGTCGGGGGTTTCCCTGTCGACCTTGGCATAGTCCAGATCGATGTGCATGTTGGTCAGGATCGCCCGCTTGGGCTGCAACCGTTCGATCCAGCCCAGGGTCTTGTCCAGATGGGCATGGGTCGGATGCGGGCTGCGGCGCAGAGCGTCGATCACCAGGCAGTCCAGGCCTTCCAACTCGGGCCAGGCGTCGTCATAGATCTCGGCCACGTCCGGCAGATAGGCCAGATCACCGATCCTGAACCCCAGCGCGTCGATCGAGCCATGGTTGACCTTGAAGGGCCGGAACGGGATCGGCCCGCCGGGTCCGTCAACCGCGAACGGGCCATCGATGGTCTTGAGGTCGAGGATCGGCGGGTACGGCGACCCCTCGGGCTGGATGAAGGCATAGCCGAACCGCCCCAGCAGCGCGTTTTGCGTGTCGCCGTCGGCCCAGACCCGGACTCGGCTGCGCATGTTGAACACGATCATGCGCAGATCGTCGATGCCATGCACATGGTCGGCGTGCGAGTGGGTATAGACCACACCGTCCAGCCGCCCGGTGCCGGTATCCAGCAGTTGGCTGCGCATGTCGGGCGAGGTATCGATCAACACCGAGGTCGTGCCGTCCGGCCCGTCGCGCTCGACCAGCATCGAGCAACGGCGGCGGCGGTTGCGCGGGTTTTCGGGATCGCATTCGCCCCAGTGTCCGCCCAGGCGCGGCACCCCGCCGGACGAGCCGCAACCAAGGATCGTGCAGCGCAGCGTGGTCATGCGGCGGCCTCGTGGGCGGCGGCCTTGGTGAACAGGCGGTCGAAATTGGCCTGGGTGCGGGCCGCGAATTCGGCATAGTCCAGCCCGAAAAGTTCGGCGCCGACGCGGGCGGTGTGGGCGGTGAAAGCCGGTTCGTTGCGTTTGCCGCGATGCGGCGGCGGGGCAAGATAGGGGGCGTCGGTTTCTACCAGAATTCGATCAATGGGCGCGGCGGCGAAGACTTCGCGCAGTTTGTGGCTTTTGGGAAAGGCCGCGATGCCCGACATCGACAGGTAGAACCCCAGATCCAGCGCCGCCTGGGCCAGTTCGGCCGAGGAGGAAAAGCAATGCATCACACAGGAATAGGGCGCGTTGCGAAACTCGGCGCCCAGAATGTCGGCCATGTCGGAATCGGCTGCGCGGGCGTGGATGATCAGCGGCAGACCGGTGCGCTGGGCGGCCTCGATATGGATGCGCAGCGACTTTTTCTGAACCTCGGCGCTGTCCGCGGTATAGTGATAGTCCAGCCCGGTTTCGCCGATGCCCACGAATTTCGGGTGCGCGGCCAGTGCGACCAGCTCGTCGACCGTGGCCATCGGCTCTTCGGCGGCACTCATGGGGTGGGTGCCGGCGGCATAGAACACCGGGGCATGCGCCTCGGCGATGGCGCGTACGGCCGGTTCGTTGCGCAGGCGGGTGCAGATCGTGACCATGCGGGTCACGCCGGCCTGTCGCGCGCGCGTGATGATCTCGTCCAACTGGCCCTCGAAGTCGGGAAAGTCCAGGTGGCAGTGACTGTCGGTGATCGCGGGTGGGGGGCTGGTGTCGTTCATCTGCTCGGGCCGGCGGAGTCCTGTATCTTGAACACCGTATCTAGGACCAGAGCGGCAGGGTCAAGGTTCACCGCCTGACCGTGACGGGCCCTTGCGGATACGGCCGCGGCAACCTCGGCCCACCGGCGGGCCATCTGCGGCGAATTCGACAGCCGCCGGAGCGTTTCCGACTCGTTCGGTGCGGCCTCGGGGCTGGGGGGTGCGCCGGTTGCGCCGGTCAGGGCCAGGCGCGACAGCGCGATGTCGATCAGGTTCAGCAGCAGGTCGAACCGGTCCGCAGCTCCGCGCTGCGCGGCAGCCTCGGCCAAGGCCAGAGCGCGTTGCCGGTCCAGCCGGGGGAGGGTGCCTAGAATGCCGATCACCTCGGCATAAATGTCCAGCCCGCCCAGGTTCAGCAGTCGGACTGCCTCGCCGACCGAGCCCGCCCCGAGGGCGGCCAGATGGTCGGGGTTGGGCGGCAGGTCGGCACCGGCCTGAGCCAGCGCCGCCTGCATGTCCGACGGCGACAGCGGCGACAGGCGCAGGGTCCGGCAACGCGACCGGATTGTCGGCAGCAGCCGCGAGGGCTGGTGCGAGACCAGTAGCAGCGTGGTGCGGGCCGGCGGCTCTTCGAGCATCTTCAGCAGGGCGTTCGCCGCACTGGCGTTCATGTCGTCGGCGGTATCCACGATCACGACACGGCGCCCGCCATCGGCGGCGGACAGCCCGAAAAAACGGCCGAGCTTTCGGATATCCTCGACCACGATTTCGTTGCGCATCTTGTCCTTTTCGTTCACCGAGCGGGTCACGACCGCAAGCCCGGGTTCAGCCCCGGCCAGCATGCGATGGGCCACCGGATGATCGGGCGCGATGTCCAAAGATGTGGGAGCCGGAGGGGCTTCGAACAGCCCGTCCTCCTGCGGGGCCGGGGTCGCCAGAAGGAAGCGGGCGATGCGCCAGGCCAGCGTCGCTTTGCCCACGCCACGCGGCCCGGTCAGAAGCCAGCCGTGATGCAGCCGCCCCGAGGCGAACGCCGACAGGAAGTCGCGTTCGGCCGCGTCCTGACCGAACAGTTGTTGCGTCTGACGCGGGTGCGGCGCGCCGGGCACCTGATCCGGGGGAAGAATGTCGTCGGTCATGTCTGTTGCAGGGGGCGCAAGGTCTGATGCACGATGTCCGCCACGTCGCGGGCCACGCTGCCGACGTCGCGGTTGCCGTCGATGACGCGGAACCGGTTCGGAAACTCTTTGGCAAGATCCAGAAAGCCCCCGCGCATCCGGCGTTGCAGGTCGGGACCGAAATCCTCGAACCGTTCTTCGGCGCCCTGCCGGCCCTTGGCCCGGGCCAGGCCGGTGTCTGGGTCCATGTCGATCAGCAGGGTTAGATCGGGTTCGCGCCGGATCATCAAGGCGTGCAACTTGTCCACCAGCGCGCGCAGATCGCCGCGCGACAGGCCCTGATACATCCGGGTGCTGTCCGCGAACCGGTCGCAGATCACGATCTTGCCTGCCGCCAGGGCCGGCTCGATGGTACGCTCCAGATGGTCGCGGCGTGCGGCGGTGAACAGCAGGATCTCGGTTTCCGCCGACCAGCGGTCGGGGTCGCCCTCAAGCACCAGCCGACGGATCTCCTCGGCGCCGGGTGAGCCGCCGGGTTCGCGGGTCAGCACCACGTCATGGCCTGCGGCGCGCAGGGCTTCCGCCAGCAGACGTGCCTGGGTGGATTTGCCCGATCCGTCGATCCCTTCGAAGGTCAGGAAAAGCCCGCGCCCGCTCACATCGACTCCAGCGGGGAATTGATAACATCCTTCAGCACGATGCCGCCAACTGCCATCAGACGCACCACGAATCCGCCCAGCGGTACGTCCTGGGACGCATAAAGAGGGCGACGGATCTCGGGCAGGCCTTCGGGCTTGACCACCAGTTCGGCCAGTTGCTGGCCTTTCCGGATCGGGGCGTTTACCGGCCCCTGATAGACCACTTCTGCCGGAACGTTCTGGTCGCCCAGCACCGGGAACAGCAGGGTCAGGTCGTCTTCTGGCACCAGGCCAACGGTCTTCTGGGCGCCCATCCAGACCTTGGCCTGGGCTATCGGCGTTTCGGCGGTGGCAACTTTCCTCTCGACAAAATTTCGAAACGACCAGTTAACCACGGCCTCGGCCTCCTCTGCGCGGCGGGCGGTGCTTTCCAGCCCGGACAGAACGAAGATCACTCGCCGGTCGCCCTGCTGGGCCGATCCGACAAGGCCATAGCCGGCCTCTTGCGTGTGGCCGGTCTTCAGCCCGTCAGCGCCGATGTCGAGCTTGAGAAGCGGGTTGCGGTTATTGACGTTCGACGGTGCGCGCCCGTCGAATTCAAAGGTTTCCTCTGCGAACAGCGGGTAATATTCCGGGAAATCGGTGATCAGGCGGTCCGCCAGGATGGCCAGATCCTTGACCGACATCATTTGACCGGCCGCGGGCCAGCCGTTGGAGTTGGCGAAGGTCGAGTTGGTCATGCCAAGTTGCTTGGCGCGCTGGGTCATGTAGCGGGCAAAGCCCGCCTCTGTTCCGTCCGGGCTGAGCGCTTCGGCAATGACGACGCAGGCATCGTTGCCCGACAGCACGATGATGCCCCGCAGCAAGTCCTCGACCCGGACGCGGTCCTGGGTGTTCAGGAACATGGTCGACCCGCCATAGCTCATGGCGTGTTCAGACACCGGCAGCTTTTCATCCAGCGTCAGGCGGCCGTCGCGCAGCGCCTCGAACGCCACATAGAGCGTCATCAGCTTGGACATCGACGCGGGCGGCAGCGGCTCGTCGGCATTCTTGGCCAGCAGGACCGTCCCAGTCGTCTGGTCCATCACATAGGCCGCCCGCGCCGAGGTGTCGAAGGCCAGAGCGGGCAGCGCCGCCAGCATCAGGCCGATGGCAAGAAGGAGGGTTCGAATCAAAGTCGGCATCTTGGGCCTCCCTGTCTATTTCGCGGCGATGAAGGCGTCGGAGAACCCGAGATCCTTCATGTCGCCGAGGATTGCGCGGCGTTCCGCCCTTGTGGCAGCCGGACCCACGAGAACCCGCCAGACCTGTTTGTCGCCCGAAGTTACTTGTTGAACCTGTGCCGACAGGCCGTTCTTGCTGACCTTGTCAGCGGCGGCTTTGGCATTTGCCTCTTCGCTGAACGTCCCGATCTGCACAAAGGGTTTTGTCAGGTTTGAACTGGCCGATTCCGAGCCGGTGCTGGCTGGTGTGGCTTCGGAGGCCTCGATCGCGGCAGCTGCGCCGGCAATCGGGTCCAGCGGGGTCTCCGTGATTTCATCCTTGGGCTTTTTCTGCCACCATTTTCGCTTGGCCGGTTGCTCGGCCGGCGGGGTCACGACGGGGTCGGCTGGGGTGGCGGTCGCGTCAGAGGCGGGGGGCGCCTGCTGGGGCGCCGTCGCGGCAACGGCCGCAGCGCCCGCCGCCACTTCAGCTGCCGCACCGGTCGCGGCGGTTTCGTCGGGTTTCTTCTTTTGCCACCATTTCCGCTTTGCGGGTTTTTCTTCCGGCGCAGTAGTCGCCTCCGAGTCGGTCTTGTCGGGCGTCTCGTCCTTGGTTGCGCTGTCTGCGGCGTCCGCGGCGACATCTTCAGCCGGTTCCGCTTCGGGTGCCGGGGGTTCGACCACCTCGCGGCGCAGAGCCACCACGGTCAGGCGCGCCGGCGCGCCAGCCAGCAACCCGAGTTTCTCGGCTGCCGCCGAGGACACCTGCAGCGCCGGACCGGGCAGATTCCGTTCGCGCCGGAACAACGCGCCCGTAACCGACTTGTCATTGGCCGTATTTGTGATTTTGACCCGTTCGGGTTGGACTACGTTGGGGTGGGCCACCCAGACGCCACCCAGTGACGGGCGTCCGTCCCACAGGCCGGCCTCGGTCACCTGAAAAACGTCCGGTGCTTCGACGTCGCGTTGCGAGGGGCCTGCTATGTCCGGAAGAAGCTCGGTTGCTCCGCCGTTGGGCTGTCCATCGGGCTTCGGCTTGCTTGCCTGGCCGCCAGCCAGCAGCGCCTCATCACAACCGCTCAACGCCACCAAAGCCATTATCGCAACAGCCGCCGTCCACCGGCCAACGCGTGTCTGTGTCGCAGTTTCCATGTTTTGCGTTCCCTTGCCTGTATGGCCGGGTCGGACCCCGTCCTAGCTGCCGCCCTCTGGTTCTGTTGCCAGTATGCCGCAGCCATATCGCGCGGATCATAGCCCGCGTGTATCGGCAAGAAAAGACAGAGGAACCGGGCTCGGCAAGAAATCCCTCTTTTTGCTTGCCACGGCCGGGTCTTGGCCTTAGACCGCTGCCTGCGCCGGGGAGGTGGCAGAGTGGTCGAATGCGGCGGTCTTGAAAACCGTTGGGCGTGAGAGCGTCCCCAGGGTTCGAATCCCTGTCTCCCCGCCACTCATACCTGTCTCACTCCATTGATACTTTCTGTCCCGGATTTCTGTCGAGACTTCAGCGGTTTACCATACCCGTTTTCTATCAGAGACGATCTAGCAAGCACAACTAGGGCACGGTTCTGACGCCAGTCTCAGTTCCGTATTTTCGCGGGGTCGCTTTGGGCGGATTTTCCCTGATAACAGGGAGTTTACAGCGAATTTCGGCATTTTTGGCGGAAATTCCTGATTTCGCCTTTGTGATAATGGCGTGATATCAATGATTTACGCACCAAATTCCCTAAGCTGTGGAACAGGGAATTTTTTCACGGTAACAGGGAAGTTCTGCGTCGGAACAGGGACGTCACACCGGGTATCAGGGAAGCCGGAATTTCGGAGAGTTTCAGAAGCCGAAGATGCGCTCCTGCTCCGCCCAATCCAGCGGGTGGGTGACGCTGACCAGGCGCTTGAGGGTAAGCTCCGGCGGCTGGCTGCCGTCGAGAATCGCGGCCTGGATCTTCGGCGACAGGAAGGCGAGTTGGGCGCGGGTGCGGATGAAGGAGGCGGGCACCTGTTCCCGGCGCGCGATGTTGACCAGTTGGACGCCACTTTTCAGATTGCGGACCCAGCCATGGGCGCGGATCAGCATGGAGCGGAGATGCGGATCCGGGTGAGGCTGCACATCGCCGGCGATGATCTTGGCTTCGACGCCGCGGCGTCGCAGGTCGAAAGGCGCTTCGATTCTGAGCAGGTCCGGGTTCAGATCGTCTGGCGAATGGCCAAGCGTGCTTGCCAGGGCCTTGCCGTCCAGGTCGAGGCAGATCCGCCCGCGCTTGAGCGTGCCAGAGGCAAGCAGGCCGGCGCAAATCGTTCCGCCGGTGTCGCGGAGCCGGGTGGCCAGTTTTGCGACCGCGGACTTGATTACAGATGCGGACCCGGCCTCCGGCTGCGCGAGGATCCGGTGCGATGCGGATGCCTCCTGCAGATGTGTGATCACGATGTTGCTAACCGCCGTCTCCAATGCTGGTCCTGACAATCGCCAACCGGTGGGATCCGTGCCCCCGGAGATCAGCCTGTTGGAGACGTAGTAGCGTAGCCGTCGGCCCTTGCGGGTGGTGTGGGTCGGGGTGAGCCAATCGCCGGTGTCATCTCGCAGCTTGCCGGTCAGCCAGGCGCCGGGGGCCGTCCCTCTGGATGGAGTATCGGGTGAGGGTTGCGCGCGGGACCGTTGTGAGGCTTGCCGCATCCTCTCCTGCACCCGTTCCCACAGGTCCTCGTCGACGATCGCCGGGTGCTGGCCGGGCCAGAGCTTGTCCTTGTGGCGGATCTGGCCGCGATAGACCGGGTTGCGCAGCAGGTAGTAGATCTGGCCGCGCGACAGCAGGCGATTGCCCCTGACGGTGCCATCAGCTCGGACAACCCGTTTCGAGCGCAATCCCTCGGCAGCGGCCCGCTCCGCCACCCGGCGCAGGCAGCGCAGTTCCGCGTAGAGATCAAAGAGGCGCCGGACGGTGCTGGCCTCTTCCTGGTTCACCACCAGCGTGCGGGCTTTGGGATCAGGGTGGCGGTCGTAGCCCAGGGGCAGGTTGCCGCCCATCCAGAGGCCTTTCTTCTTGGAGGCGGCGATCTTGTCGCGGATGCGCTCGGCCGTCACCTCGCGTTCGAACTGGGCAAAGGACAGCAGCACGTTCAGGGTCAGTCGACCCATGGATGACGAGGTGTTGAAGGACTGCGTCACCGAGACGAAGGAGCAGTTGGCCTGTTCGAGCCGCTCGACGAGCTTGGCGAAGTCGGTGAGTGAGCGGGTCAACCGGTCGATCTTGTAGACCACCACCATGTCGATGCGCCCGGCATCGATCTCTTCCAGAAGCCGCTGCAGGGCAGGGCGTTCGAGCGTGCCGCCGGAGAGGCCGCCGTCGTCGTATCGCTGTGGCAGCAGTGACCAGCCCTCGTGACGCTGGCTAGCGACATAGGCGGCGCAGGCCTCGTGTTGCGCATCCAGCGAGTTGAAGTCCTGGTCCAGCCCGTCCTCGGAGGACTTGCGGGTGTAGATGGCGCAGCGGACTTTGCGACGCGGGCTCATCTGGCGCCCTTTCCAGTGAGACCGAAGAAACGGGGGCCGGACCAGTGCGCCCCGGTGATCTCGCGGGCGATGGCCGAGAGCGAGCGGTAGGACCGCCCGTTCCAGGCAAAGCCGTCCTCGGTGACATCGACCACATGGGTCACCCCGTTCCATTCGCGCAGCAGGCGTCCCCCGGGTTTGAGGGCCGGGGGCGTCGGCCGTGGCTTTTGGTCCGCCCCCTTGTCCAGCGCGGCCGTTACCTTCCGGGAGAGCCCGCCATGACGGCGGGCCTGCAGTTCGAAGGCGAGGAAGCGGCGTAGGAAGGGCTGGCTCAGCATTGCCGGGGCAGGGCGGTCGAACAGCTGCTGCCAGAGCAACAGCAAGCCCTTCCGATCCATCGCTTCCAGCTCGGCGATTTCCGCTGGGAAGGTCATGCCTGCGCCTCCGCCTCGGCAACGAGGTGGTAGGTGGCCGGCGCGCCCGGTTTGTCCGATGCGCGGCGTTCGATCGTTGCGCCTTTCTTGCGCAACATGCTGAGGGCGGCCCGGGCCGAGTGTTGCTGCCAGCCGGTGGCCTTGCAGATGTCCGCGAGGCTGGCACCTGCGGGGCGGCGAAGCAGGGCTTGCACCCTATCGGTCTTGGTGTGTTTGGTTTTGGGCATGTCTGGTCTCCTCGTGTTCAGGGGGGCGGGATGCCGTGCCCCGGTACCGAGGTGAGCCCGAACATGTCGGGCGTGGGACCAGTGATGCGTGGTTCGCACCGGTAGTCCAGCCTGAATCCGCTGGCGCTAACGAAGAATCGTAGGTGTCGTAACGCACTGGAAAAAAACAAAAACTTGCTTCCTTCTGGTTGGGTGATTATATTCGGTGTGCCTCACGCAGGACCTTCAAATCCTGCCAGAAGCACTCACCGGGCCCGAGCGCCTAAAGGGAGCATCGAAAGAGGCAATGAACCGGATCGCTGGATCCGGGGAGTTGCTGTTCATGCTCTCTCCGAATTCCCCGAAGCGGTCCATTCGATCCCCGGCTGTTGCGACAGCCCAGATGAATGGAGGCGCGCATGCGTACCCAATCCCAACCCCGCGATGCCGCAGCATCGACCGCCCCTGTCTGGATGGCCGAAAAGGTTGTGCAGACGCCGATTGCAAACCTCAAGCCTTACGCCAACAACAATCGCGTTCACACGGTAAAGAGCATCGACAAACTGAAAGCCTCGGTACGACAGTTCGGCTTCGTCACCCCGATCCTGGTCGACGGCGACGGCGTGATCATTGCCGGTCATGGCCGGTTCGAGGCAGCGAAGGCGCTTGGCCTCACCACGGTACCGACCGTGGTGGCCGGTCACCTGAGCCCGGCCGAGGTGCGCGCCCTGCGCATCGCCGACAATAGGCTCGCGGAACTGTCCGACTGGAACCAGGCGGCGCTGCAGATCGAGTTTGCCGAGCTGATGGACCTGAGCCTGGATGGCGAGCTGGAGTTCGGTCTCGACATCACCGGCTTCGAGGTGGCGGAGATCGACCTCCTCATCGGCGGTGCCGGTGACACGGATGCGCGTCAGCCGGAAACCGTTGAAGAGCCGAACCCGGCACAAGTCGCCATCACCCGGCCCGGCGACATCTGGCTGCTCGGGGATCACCGCATCCTCTGCGGCAATGCATTGGAAGCGGACGGCTATGCCTCTGTGCTGGATGGTGATGTGCCGCGCATGGTCTTCACCGACCCGCCCTACAATGTGCCGGTGCAGGGGCATGTGCGCTTGGGCAAGGATGGCAGCCACCGCGAGTTCGCCATGGCCTCGGGCGAGATGACCGACACGGAGTTCCGCGGCTTTCTCCAGACGTTCCTGACCCATGTCGTGGCCAATCTGCCTGCGGGCGGCATCGCCATGGTCTGCATGGACTGGCGCCACATCGAGGACCTGATCGCAATGGGTAAGGCCGGCGGTCTCGACCTCATCAATCTCTGCGTCTGGAACAAGACCAATGGCGGCATGGGCAGCCTCTACCGCTCCAAGCACGAGATGGTCTGCATTTTCAAGAAGCCGGGTGCGCGGCACATCAACAACGTGGAGCTGGGCAAGCATGGCCGCAACCGCACCAATGTCTGGGACTATGCCGGGGTCAACAGCTTCGGCAAGGGGCGCGAGGCCGATTTGGCCGATCACCCCACGGTCAAGCCGACGGCGCTGGTGGCGGACGCGATCATGGATGTGAGCCATCGTGGCGACGTGGTGCTGGATGCGTTCGGCGGGTCCGGCGCCACGCTGCTGGCGGCCGAGAAGACCGGGCGCCGGGCGCGGCTGATCGAGTTGGACCCGGCTTACGTCGATGTCGCCATCCGTCGCTGGCAGGAGATGACGGGTGAACAGGTCGTGCATGCGGTCACCGGCGAGACCTTTGACGGCCGGGCTGCTCAGGCAAATGCCGTCGCGGAAAAGGAGGTCCGTCATGTCTGATGACGAAAAGGACTACGAGGTGGGATATGGCAAGCCGCCGAAACACACGCGGTTCAAGAAAGGCCAGTCGGGCAATCCGAAAGGGCGGCCGAAAGGTGCCAGGGGGTTGAGTGCCAGCCTCAAGCGTGAGCTTGAATCGAAAATCACGGTCCGCGAGGGCAACCGCGAGGTCCGGATCACCAAGGCGGAAGCCATGGCCAAGCGGCTGGCGGCCAGTGCCTTGAAGGGAAATTCGAAGGCGCTGTTGGCCCTTCTGAAGCTTGATGCGGACCTGTTTGGCGACAGCGAGGCTCACGATACTGAGGCTGGTCTCTCGGGCAGGCCCGAGCCGGTCGACTATGATATCCTCCGGGATTTCTTCTCCTCCCCGCAGGCGGGGCAGGAGGATGTCGAGGACCAGGATGATGATGACGGCACCTGATCCGCGCATGGTTCGGCAGGCCGCCATCAATCTCTGCCGGGACAACTTCTTCCCGTTCGTGTGGAGGGTGTTCGACACCCTCCATCACGGGCCCAATGGTACGTTTGAGCCGGCTTGGCATGTGCGCGCGATGTGCCATGCGCTGGACGAAGTGCGCAGTGGCGAGAACAAGCGGCTGGTGATCAACATTCCGCCCCGCTGCCTGAAATCCGTAACCGTGGCGGTTTCCTACGTGGCCTTTCTGCTGGGACACCATCCGGGCGCCAAGATCATCGTGGCCAGCTATGGCCTTGATCTCGCCCGCAAGCATTCCGAGGATTGCCGGCGGGTGATGTCGTCGCGCTGGTACCGCGAGATGTTCCCCGGGACTCGGCTGGCGAAAAAGGGCAATACCGTGGAAGAAATCCGCACCACCGCGGGCGGCAGTCGCAAGGCGGTGTCCATCGGCAGTTCGGTGACTGGCCATGGCGCCGACTACATCATCATCGATGATCTCCTGAAGGCCGGGGACGCCAATTCCGAGGCGGAACTGATCCGGGCGCAGGAGTTCATCGAAGGCACGTTGCTGTCTCGCTTCGACAATCCGGCGGAGGGCAGGGTGGTGATGATCGCCCAGCGGCTGCACGAGATGGACCCACCGGGCTACCTCCTTGACAAGGGCACCTACCGGCACCTGAACCTGCCGGCCATCGCGGAAGAAAACGAGGTCATACCGATCGGGCGCGGGCAAGTGCATCGGCGCAGGCCGGGGGACCTGCTGTTCCCGGAAAGGCTAGACCGGGAGACACTCGATCGCATGCGCCGTGAAATGGGCACGGCGATCTTCAACTGCCAGTACCAGCAGAACCCGATCGCACCAGACGGATCTCCGCTGCGCTGGGAGTGGTTTGGCACCTTTGACGAGGTCCTGCCGCGGCACCACTATCACCTGGTCGTCCAGAGTTGGGATACCGGCACCTCATCAGATCCGCGGTCGGACTATTCCGTCTGCACGACCTGGGGGTTCCTGCCGCCCCACTGGCATCTGCTCGATCTCTGGCGCGGGCAACTGGACTACCCCGAACTGAAATCGAAGGTGCTGGCCCTGGTTGGGCAATGGGATCCTGAAAAGGTTCTGATCGAGGATGCCGCGACCGGTCGGCCGTTGTTCCAGGAGTTGTTCCAGGATGACAAGCGCTTCAAACGGGTGACCCCCGACAAGGACAAGGAGATCCGCTTCAACGCGGCCTGTGCCCCGGTGGAGGAGGGCAAGGTGTGTCTGCCGGCAGACTCCCCTTGGCTGGCAACCTTCAAGCGCGAGCTGCAGTCCTTCCCACGCGGACGGAACGATGACCAGGTCGACAGCTTCAGCCAGTTCCTGAACTGGTCAAAGGGCAACGGCTTCTATCGCGCCCTCGGTCGGGAACACCCGATCAACGTCGCGCGGCGTGAACAGAACCAAACGCGCGTGAGGCGGCGGTAACGCCGCCGTCCCGACAATTCGAATCCCTTCCGTTCCGCCACTTGCTCTCGCGAAAGCGTTCTCCCGATCCGGCTGCGGCCGGATTTTTCCGTTGTTTTCGAGGGTTATGCGGGAGGGGCTAAGCACTGGCCGCGGCGCGAGGATGCCCGGTAGCGGTCTCTCAGAGTCGATATTCTCCGGACCTCATGACTGCGCGGATTTGGTGAATAGCTTGTAAGCCATTGGGAAGATGAATTTTCCCAGCGTCGGCAAAAACACTTCGATTTTAGTCGCTCCTGATGGGATGGAACAGATATCTAACGTTCGCCATTGCGGTAATTCGCTGCGGCCTACGCAAATGACCGCGTTGCGGACTTTCCGGACTGATGCACTGGCAGAATCAGTTATCTCCCAGGTCACCAACTGACTGCCATCTCATCACTGCATCGCAGCGCGATATTCCCAAAACCGGACGTTCAAAGCGGCTGAAATCCCCAAAACCTAAACCGGCCGTTCGCCCCACTGGCTATCGATGTCTCACATGCGGGACTTAGCAGCCTGATGCAGATGCGGCGAACTTCGCGATCGAACTCGCATCCCGTCTCGGAGAACACCTCGACGCCGTCGCCGGGGAGCTCAACGAGCGGCCGAGAATAACCTTGAATTACTTCTCGCTAGTGGAGAAGTTCGAGGAGTGTGTTGCGGCCATCGGTTGAACCGGCAGCGCAAACCGGACATTCACGACCAAGCATTGCAAACTCCGAAATATACAACAAAACTGCCAGTTGCAGAGATTGCATCGATGTTGGCAACCCACCAATTAATGCCGTCGGCTAATTTATTAACGTCGCACTACAACTTCTCCAAACTGATCCAACGAGTACCTCATCTTCCAAGCTTTCTTTTGGCTCAAGGGAGCAGAGAACGGGTCACTGAATTTGCCGATATTCGGTCGGTGTGACACCAGTCCATCTCTTGAACGCTCTGGAAAAACTTGTTGCACCGGAGAAACCAAGCAACTCGGCGATCTCCTCGTTCGGTGCGGATCTATCGCTGTCGAGGATTTCTAGGGCCCTTTCTCTACGCACCTTGTCGCGGATCTCCTGGAACGAGGTGCCCAATCCAGAGATCGTGCGCTGTAGGCTCTTTGGGTGGACGCCAAGGTGACGCGCGAGTTCCTGGAGGCCGAAGGTTCGCTCGCCAATCCTTTGGAGGCAGACTTTTTCGACCCATGTCAGGATTGCATCGCGCGGGGAAGTATCACGGAACTCTCCACGCGAGGTGGGTGGGATTTTCCAGTTCAGGGCTAGTGGCCGTTGCAGCCACTCAGAGGGAAACCCGATCTGAACACCGTTGCACTTTCGTTTCAAGAAAGAAGACTTCGGAAGCAGATCCGGCGGAATACCCGCGTTTTCCTGCGCCGTAACTGTTATACGAGACGGATTGAAATCGTCTTCGGTCACTAACCGCAGGAGGGTCAACCACAGGCTCGCAGTGGCGGCATCTGCCTGAACGACGGGTGCTGCCGGTAAGAAAGTCCTCTCAGCTCGGATCACGGTGACATTTGCATTGATTTGGAGGGAGTATCGAACGTTGTTGATCTGCCGGTCGAGTTCGAGAATAGCCAGCGGTAGGAACTCTGCGAGGGTGTGGGATATCGCATAGCTCTCCCGGACAAAGACGGGGCCCGCCTCGACGAACGCCTCAGCTGCGCGCGCCGAGAAATACGGATCGTCGAGTGCATCGGCCATTTCCTCGACGGCCTTGTAGAGTGCATTGCCGGTGATCAGCGTAGCCGGGTCGGTGAGATCGATCTGGTCGAGGCCGGCCGCTGCTAGCACAGGGCCAATCTGGCCGCCGCGCTTCTCGAACAGATCGAGGAAGGGCAGAAGCTGTAGCGCGCGGTTGAACACGATCCCCTCAGAGACCATTCGGCAATCCCCGGTTTGAGTTCTGCGCATAGCTGTACACGCCATACTGCACCAATACTCGCAGGATGCGCTTTCTAGGACAAGATTCGACACCTCCTGTCCTGTGGGGGTAAGCCGTCTGGCTCTGATGTGTGTCTAGTATCTCTCTGAAAAGGTCACGATTCCAGAAGGTGGCCGAAGGTAAAGGGAGATCGCCTGTGCAACCAGAAAGAAACTTGCGCGCAATCGGCAGCCTGATGGTCTTGCTCGCAACCGCGACGACGGCGCTTGCCAACGACATAGTGATCCTGAACGGGCGGGTAATCGACCCGGAGACGGGCCTCGACGCGATCCGCAACGTCGGTGTGGAAGACGGCCGCATCTCCGCGATCAGCGAGTTCCCGCTTGAAGGCGACACGGTGATCGATGCCACGGGCCACGTCGTCTCTCCGGGGTTCATCGATTTGCATGCGCACGGTCAGAGCATCGGCGACTACCGGATGCAAGCGATGCAGGGGGTGACGACCGCACTTGAGCTCGAGTCCGGCGTCCTTCCCATCGGCGACTGGTACGAGGGTCAGGCAGCGAAGAACCTGCCGATCAACTACGGGGCGGCCGCGGGCTGGACGTATGGCCGGATCGCCACCTTCGACAACACCGATCCTTTGGCGACGGTCGAGTATTTCCAGGAGGCCCAGGCCGAGAACGACTGGAAGATGGAGATCGCCGATGCGGACGAAGCCGCACGCATCCTCGCCCTTGTGGAACAGGGGCTCAAGGAAGGCGGCCTCGGCATCGGCATCAATGCGGGCTATGCGCCGGGATACGGTCAGAAGGAGTATTTCGCGCTGGCGGAGCTCGCCAACGAATACGGCGTGGCCACCTATACCCATGTCCGATACGCCAGCGTGATCGAGCCGCAAAGCTCCTTCGAGGCGCTCAAGGAACTGATCGCGAATGCGGCGATCACCGGCGCACACATGCACATCTGCCATATCAACAGCACCTCGATGGCGGATATCGAGGCTACGCTCGCCCTCGTCGAAGAGGCGATGGCGAAGGGCATCAACATCACTGTTGAGGCCTATCCCTACGGCGCCGCGAGCACGGTCGTCGGTGCTGCGATGTTCACCGGACCGGACTGGCGGGAGCGGATGCAATCGACCTCGGAGAACTTCCAGCTCGGCGCCGACCGCATGACCGAGGACGAGCTGGCGGACTATCAGGCGAACAAGCCGGGCACGTTCATCACCTGGCACTTTCTCGATGAGAGCAAGCCGGAAGACCTCGCCATGCTCGACCTGTCAGTAACGCATCCGGCAACGTTGATTGCCTCGGACGCGACCTTCTGGTCGTACTTCGACGAAGAAGGCAACGTTCAGACCTACACCGGAGATGAATGGCCGCTGCCGGAGGATGTGTTCGCGCATCCGCGTTCTGCCGGGACTTACGCAAAGATCTTGCGCTCTTATGTCCGCGAGCGCGGTGTGATGTCGATGAGCGAGGCAATCCGCAAAATGGCGCTGATGCCCGCACAGACGCTGGAAGCGTTCGTGCCCCAGATGCGCCGAAAGGGCAGGCTTCAGGTGGGCATGGACGCCGACATCGTGGTGTTCGACCCGGAGACGGTGGCCGACCGCGCGACCTTCGAGAACGCCAACCAGCCCGCCGTCGGCGTGCAGACCGTGCTCGTGAACGGCGGCTTCGTCGTGCGGGATGGAAATCTCATCCTCGACGCGCCGCACGGCCAACCGATCCGCCGGGAACTAGTACAGTGAACTTCATTCGTACCCCTTTGATCGCGGGAGCATTTCAACCATGAAACCTAAATCTGCTATCACGGCGACCGCGTTGGCCTCCACGCTGATGTTCGGCAGCTTCGCCCAGGCCCAGGACTACGATCTCGTCATTCTAAATGGTCGGGTCATGGATCCGGAAACGCTCTACGACAGCATGGCCAATGTGGGCATCTCTGATGGCCGTATCGTCACGATCTCCAGGGAGGCGCTGAGCGGGACCGAAGAGATCGATGCGACCGGCCATATCGTGGCGCCCGGTTTCATCGACACCCATTTTCACTGGCAGCAGCCGATGGGCTATGCGCTCGGCCTGCGGGACGGATTGACCAGTAGCATGGACCTCGAGGAAGGCTGCGCAGGGACATATGTGGCGCGATGGTATTCAGAACGCGAAGGCAAGAACCAGGCGAACTACGGCTGCGCATCGAGCCACGAACAGGCCCGTGCTATTGTGCTCGACGGTTTCGACGATGATGAAACCCTTCTGCTCGGTCCCGCAGCGGCGTTGACAACCCGCAAAGGTTCTGGATGGAGCCTGAACAAAGCAGATTACGATACCGGCAACAAGATCCTGCAGATTATCGACGAAGGTCTTCAGGCTGGAGCGCTGGGTGTGGGCTCTACGCTGGGCTACATGCGTGATGGCGTTACTACGCGCGAGTTGTTCGAGGTGCAGAAGGTTGGAGCGCGTTATGGCCGTCAGACCGCCGTACACACCCGGTTCACCCCGGACGGTGACACCCTCGAGAACGTCGGCGCCCAAGAGGCCATCGCCAATGCGCTTGCCCTCGACGCTCCTGTGCTGATCCAGCATTTCAACAATCCCGGCTGGCGTCTCACGCAAGAACTGATCTCACGGCTTCAGGAACTGGGCCACAACATCTGGGGCGAGGTCTATCCCTATTCCGCTGGATCGACCACGGTGAATGCGGTTTTCCTCCAGCCGGACAACTGGGTCGAGAGACAGGGTCATCGCTACGAAGACACGATGCAGGACCCGATTACGGGTGATTTCTATACTCAGGAAAAATACGATCAGGTGATCAAGGACAACCCGACCCAGGAAATCCTTCTTTATAAGACGCCGCCGGAGGATTCCGTGAAATGGTTGACGCTCAAGGGCGTGACGATGGCCAGCGACGCGATGTTTGCCGAGCCTCTGACGGCACCCTGGAATACCCCGTTCGAGGAGCTGGGCAATACCCATCCGCGCCTCGCCGGTGCCCGCGCACTAACGCTCCGGCTGGGACGCGAGAACGACATTCCGATGATGCAACTCCTGTCGATCCTCAGCTACAACGCAGCCCATCATCTCGGACGCATGGGGCTGAAGGCCATGCAAGAGCGTGGCCGGATGCAGGAAGGCATGATCGCCGACATTGTCGTTTTCGATCCCGAGACCGTCACTGACAACGCGACCTACAATCAGGGCGCAGTCCCTTCAACCGGCTTCAAAGCGGTCATCGTGCATGGCGAGGTCACGGTGCGCGACGACGAACTGCTCGAAGTCTTCGCAGGCCAGCCGATCCGCTTCGAACCCGAGGATCGGCCGCTTTTCGAGGCAGTGTCGGAAGAAGCGTGGAACCGGGAGTTCTCGACCGGCATGCCGGATGTGGCGCCTGGCATTCCTCCGCAGGGAGGGAATTGAGCCATGACGACATGGGCAGCCAAGCTACGGACACGAATGGGTGTTGGACTCGTCGCGGTACTGCTTGCCGCCGCGACTGAGCAGGCGGAACCGACCCGGATCGGTTTCCCCGACTTGCCAGACCCTGCCGCGCAGGAGTTCGACGACCCTTTTCGCGATATGGGTTTCGAGATGCTCGGGGAGTTGCGAACATTCGTCCGTCTCGAGCAGCGGCTTGCGAGCGGGGAGGTTCCGGAAGACGCACGATCACGGCTCGAGGCGCGGCTCGAGGCGGCGCGCGACGCGCTGACGCTTGCCGGCCATGACATCGAAGAGTTGCTGGCCCAGCGGTGGATCGTGGCCGAAGCGCGGAAGCGTGCACTCCTTTCAACCAATCCGGAGCTCCACCGGACCACGGTCACCATTACCGGTTTCCTCATTCCCGCGGGCATCGACGAAGACGGTCTCACCGTCGGATATCTTGTGCCGGAAGTGGGCATGTGTAGCCATACGCCCCCGCCGCCACCCAACCAGCTGATCCGCGTGACGGTCGATGCGGGGTCTCCGGCTCGGTCGCTCTACACCCCGGTGACAGTGACGGGGCTGCTTGCGCCTCAGGAGAGCAACGAAACCATCTTCGTCCTCGACGGTGAAGCGCGGATGGCGAGTATGTGGAACCTCGAAGCAACCCAAGTCACGCTGGCGGTGAATACGCCTCGAACCCCTTTGCGCACCGCGTCGCAAATCAGGAACGTCTCCCACTCCACACCCACCGGGGAAGATCAACAAACCGGCAATAATTGAGGCTTCGAATTGATGATTTGGCTCTCAACCCCAATCAGGATGCTTGGTCATTACAAGTGCGCGCAGGACGCATCACATAGCCTCAAAGAAACAGACGAGCGCACGCCACATCGGTTTGTACTTAGCATTTGTTTCGTGGTGTCAATTTTCCTCCTGGCTGCTGCTGGTTCGACCCATGCGCAAGATCGACCGACCACAGTCATCACATGGAACGACCTGGGTATGAGCCTCGAGGCCCAGAAAGACGATAAAGCGGATGATGGAACGTATGCGGGTCAGTCATCCTTGAGCGGCCCGCAAACGGTTCTGCCGCCGGACGACCTCTTCGATCCGCTTTCGTCTGACGGCATCGCGGTCCAAGACTGGGACGAAACGGCGTTTGAGGTCGCATCGGGCTTGCTGGAATCTCAGTTATCCATTGACGGGTATGTCTTGCCGCTGCGCCGGGAAAACGGGCGCGTCGTTGAGTTTCTTCTGGTGCCGTGGATAGGAGCATGCATACACGCCCCTGCGCCTCCACCGAACCAGATCATTCATGTCGATTATCCCGAGGGGGTCGATTCCATTGGTATGTTCACGCCGGTACGGCTTGCGGGGCGCCTGACGCATTGGCCGGCAAGTCACACTCTGTTCCTTGTAGACGGTTCGCGCAGCATTCCGACGTCGTACGCGATGGAGCAGGCTGTAATCGGCGGGACGCCCGGCGAGATCGTTGCCGCTACCTCCGCAGGCGAGGATTTTTCCTGGTTGGCACGCGCGCAGGCCAGGATCACCGACATCTTCACCACAGCGATGACGGACATGGAGCAAGGCCGGTCTGCCGGCGGAGTCGGGCTCGCGCTGCTGATCGCGTTCGCCTACGGTACGCTGCACACGCTTGGCCCGGGACACGGCAAGGCCGTCGTCGTCTCCTACTTCATCGGAACCGGTGGCAGTCTCAGACGTGGCGTCGTCATGGGCGGCCGGATCGCCGTTATGCACGTGCTGTCGGCGGTAGTCGTCGTCTTCCTGCTCGACTTCGCCGTACGACAAGCGACGGGAGCGGCGCCCTCGGATTACAGGTTGATCCGGCTCGGAAGCTACGCGCTGATCATGGCAATAGGTGCGGTGATGTTATGGCATGCCATCGCGAACATACGAGCAGCTCATGACGATCACCACGGCGGCCACGCCCACGCCGGATGTGCGGCCTGCTCCGCTGCAAACACCGAATCGCAAGGCGGCGGCTGGATCGCAGCCGCGGTAGGTGTGGTGCCTTGCACCGGCGCGCTTATCGTCATGCTGTTTGGCCTCGCGAACGACCTTGTGGTTCCCGCGGTCATGATGGTGATCGCGATTTCGGCGGGTATGGCGCTCGCCATGTCGGCCCTCGGCATAGCGGCGATCCTGGGTCGCAACTGGGCCGAGGCGCGCCTCGGGAGCACCCCCCAGAGACGCCTGAGATTTGAAGCCCGTTCACGGCTCGCAGGCGCGGCCTGCGTGCTAGCTATCGGGAGCACTTTATTCGCCATGACCTTGGCTCAGCCGCCAGGCGCGGATCGACCGCAGCAAACATCGGTCCTCGGGACGAGCTAAGCGAGCTCATAACATATAGTTGGCCTGCGAGGCGTTTGTCCCCTCAATTACCTGCAATTGGAGTTGATAAACTATGTCACAGGCACCTAATGAGCAGAGCATGCAAGGCGCATTTGACCCTCATTGCGTCTGTGTCGCGATGCGGCGTTATGTTTGGTGCCGATGGTTGCGATATACCCTGACGGTCGTCTGCGCGCTACTCGCCACCATATTTCCCGCGGAAGTCCGACCTGAAGGCCTAAGCCGTGATGGGTTTTCATCTCCAAAAAGCGTTCTCGGAACGCTGGCAGCCACGTCCGATCAGCAGGATCTGGGGGGGGTGCAGGCGTACCGGGACTGGAAAAATGGGTTTGAGAACCGCGTGGGGCTGACATTCGGTCTCGAGGAGATGGCCCAGTATCTCGGTACCGACTCAGACCTGACGCCGTCCGATGCGGCAAGCAACGTGTTTCGGTTCTTCGGCACTTGGACAGCGTCCGGACGCGGCACTCCCTACGCTGGCGCTTTGGTCTTCAAGATCGAGAATCGGAGCGCCTTCGGAAGCCATCTCTCGCCCCAGGCGCTCGGGCCATCCCTTGGATATGCAGGGCTTTTTTCGTCGACCTTTAGCGATGCGGGGTGGTTGTTGACCAACCTCTACTGGCGTCAAGCGTTTGCCGATGGTCGGGGCAGCTTCGTCATCGGTCAGGTTGATGTCACAGACTACATTGACATCAACAGCCTCGCCAACCCATGGACCGCCTTCACAAACCTCGCCTTTGAGCAACTACCAACTGTTCCAGCGCCCTCTCAGGGATTGGGAGCCGCGCTGCAGTGGAGACTAAGCGACAGTTGGGCGATCCTCGCTGGCTTTGCAGATGCCAACGCAGACCCGGCAGACCCGGTCGGTAGCGCCAGAACGCTTTTCGACACCGGCGAGACCTTCAAACACTTCGGCATAGGTTGGGCGCCTGATTGGGACAATCGATACGACCAGTCAGTTCAGCTGACTTTCTGGCAGATTGATCAGAGAATGCAGGCTGGTGTGCCCGGCGGTTACGGCGTTTCTTTTCTGGCGAGCGGTCGCCAGGACGCGTGGAGGCCGTTCTTCCGTGCAGGCTATGCCAAAGATGGCGGAACGCTTCTCGACCGATCGATCAGCGTTGGAACCGGGTACGACGCCCGCGACGGCAAGGATCTTGCTGGAGTCGGGGTGAACTGGGGACGGGCACCCGGTAACTCACGGAACCAGTTCACAATGGAGGCATTCTACCGGTGGGACGTGACGGATTTCTTCCAGATCACACCAAGTGTGCAGCTTGTTACCAACCCTGCGAACGACCCCACGACCGAAAACATGGTGGTTCTCGGGTTGCGCGTGCGTGCCCACTTCTGATTCGCAAAACGAGACAGGGATGCCGCGCCCAAAACGGAAGGAGCCGGATATATGGCTGTATCGATGACACTTGATGCAGCCGCAGAAGCGATGCGGGACGTGACCCGCAAGACGGTGAGGCGCAGTTCGAGGCTGTTCTTAGTACAGGGCATTTTGCTCGTTCTCGCCTGCGTTCTCGTTCTCATTTACCCTCTGACGACCAATGTCGCTCTTGCGGTGTTTCTCGGGTGGATGCTGCTCTTCAGCGGCATCGTTCAAGCCGTTACACTGATAGGCTGAAGCATGACTCCGGATTTCTGGCTGCAACTGATTTCGGCCGCGATGTCGGCGATCGTGGGCTTTGTCCTCCTGTGCAATCCTGCTTGCCGCGATTGTCGGAAACGCAATGTCAGGACAACGCTGGAAGCCTCCTCCAATCATAGGGCCATAACTGAAGTTTGGTCCAAATTCGGGTGATGTGAGCACAAGGACGAATGGCAGTTTCGTCCGCGATCTATTGGTTCGAGTGACAAATTTCGTCGCGCTCTGATCGAATGGCTGGTTTTCTTGCCGCGTTGCGACAACCAAAGCTCAGCAACCGCAGAATAATCCGCGCTGCGTGCGCACGCAGCAGGATTTGGACACTTCTCCTATGGGCTCGGAACCGTCGGACCACCCGAAATTTGCGATCGACGGCTTTCGAAAGCCGAATGTCAGCGTATTGGGCCAAGTCGTTCAAATCGCCGGATCATCTCAATTTTCGCAATGTCTGCTGTCCGGACCGGGTCGCAGCTCGCCCCGCTGCATCGCCACAAGACAGCTCCGAACCCGGAACGGAATTAAAATATCGGTTTAGTGTCTTGGATTTGGCGACCGCATAATTCATCAATTTTGGGTATGCTTTTGTCTGGAGAGCGGAGGCGGGGCAAGATGACCCTTAAAAGACGTCAGTTCATTACATCGGCGGCAGCAGGCGCCGCTTGCCTCGCCACACCTTTTTACGTTCGGGCGCAAACCGAGAGAACAATCGTCTTTCGCGGCGGGATCGTTCTGCCGGTTGATAATGCCTTCTCTCAGCATGTAGCGGTCGCGGCACGGGGCAATCGCATTCTGGGCACTGGCTCGAATGACGACATGATGGCCCTCGCTGGCGATCGCGCCGAGGTTGTGGACCTCGATGGCCGAACGATGATGCCGGGTTTCATCGAACCGCACATGCACCTGGCAATTTTTGCAGCTATTGGCGAATACCCCGATGTCGGACCCTTCATCTACCCCACATTCGAAGGTGCGCTGGCGGCAATTCGTGAGGCCGCTACCGAACTCAGCGATCCTGACCAATGGCTGATCGCGCGGCAGTTCGACCCAAGCCTGCTTGAGCCCGCCCGGGAACTCACGACCCGCGAACTGGACCAGATTGCGCCTGAAAGACCCGCGTTTGTCATGAACGCCTCGAACCACATTGCTTATGTCAACACGAGGTTTCTGGAGCTCGCGGGGATCACAAGAGAGACGCGAGATGCGCCCGGAGCACTCATTGGTCGTTACGCAGATGGCACACCAAATGGTGTGCTCTATGGGCAGCCGGGGTTTCTGCCCACGCTTTTGTCCAATCCGCGCATACGGGCTGCGGTATCCTCAGATTTTGGTAAGGGGGCGGTCCGCCTGAGCGAAGACGTGGCCCGGCTGGGCATAACGACAATGTGCGATATGGGGACCGGTGCACTCTCGGGCATGTCAGAGGTGGATGCCGTTCTCTCGATGTATGGCGATGGTGGGATGAAAAGCCGGATGCGCTTTTACATGTACGATCCCGCCAACGATCCAAAGGCCATACGGCCCTTCTATGGCAATGACTTTGCCAGGGTCGCGGGTTGGAAAATGGTCACCGACGGATCCAATCAGGGGTTCACCGGCCGCCAGCGAGCGCCCTACCACTCTGAACCGCTTCTGGGCGAGTTTTATGTAGAACCTGAGGACATCGTCTCGCGTTACCGAGAGTTGAGCGAGCTGGGATGGCCGGTTGCTTTGCACGGAAACGGCGACGCTGCCATCGACGCCATCCTGAACGCGGTCGAGCTGACCAACCGGGCGGGTGTGAACACGATCGGTCGGCGCACGCGCATAGAGCACGCCTCTATCCTCCATGACGATCAGATCTTTCGGATGGGTTACCTAGACGTACATCCGAGTTTTCTTCTGAATCACGTTTATTACTGGGGTCAGGCAATGCGCGACGATGTTTTTGGCCCCCAGAAATCGCTTCTGCTGGACCGCTGCGGATCAGTGGAGCGCGCGGGGCTTGTCTGGACACCCCACAGCGATGCGCCTGTCTCTCCGTTCAGTGCATTACACCTGATCCGGGTCGCAGTTGCTCGCGACCTCTGGAAGGAACCGGAGACAATTCTCGCACCGAATGAAAGAGTGACCGTCGAACAGGCCATCAAGTCGCTGACATGGAATGCAGCATGGCAGTGCCACGACGAAGAAAGGCTGGGAAGCCTCGAGGCGGGGAAACTGGCCGATATGGTGATACTGGAAGAAGATCCCCGTGCCGTCGAACCCACGCATATTTCCAACATAAAGGTCAGCGAGACCTGGATGGACGGAAACCGCGTCTTTTCAGGCTGAAGGATTCATTCAGGTTTTAGTTCCTTCGTGAGTAAAGTCCTCGACGCCGCGCACTGGGTGGGGGCTATTAAACGGGGTGCCGAGGGAAGCTATATGCCGCTAACCAACCCGTGATGCAGCACTGCGGCGAACGGCAGTTCCGTCCGCACAGCGGGAATAGATGCTGCAAATCTCGCTGCACCGTGAACGAACGGCTGCTTTTCTCTTTGCGACGCGGCTAGTAACTTTGGCCTTCGCATTGCTGCACTTGCAAGCGTTAGCACAGGGCCGCTTCCGGATTGGGCTCACAGTTGCCGTTGGCCGCCAGCAGCACCAACGACTGCTCAGCGGAGATGTTGTTGAAAAAGCCGGTCGTCAACGCGGGAGTTCAAATTTGCCTACTGCAAGTCTGCTATTGCAGCCGTTCCATGGCGGCGTCGCATAGAAATCACAACCTATTTGGGAAGTTCGCGCCAGACCTTCGGGTCAATGCTGGCCGCGGCGAAGATTCCACCCCATAGGGCTCCGGGAATGCCCGGGGTCAAAACGTCCTGACCTGAAAGGACAAGGCCCGGCACCGGGGTCTTTGCCTGAAGTGCGCCACTCAGCACGCGTTCAGGCGTGACGTCTATGCCGTAGAAACCGCCGTGATGATGTCCCGTGATCGCCTCGGTGGAGAGGGGCGTCGATAGGTTGCGAAACACCACGAGTTTGGCAAGGTCGGGGAAATATGTCTCGAACTGCGCGAACAGTATATCCTCGACCTTTGCCTTAAACTCCCGGTAGTCCTCGCCGCGCGCACCCGGCTCCAGCCCGGCCCATTTCTCCACCACCGACCAGTCGGTCCACGCCACAATCTCTCCGGCGTATTTCCGAGACAGGCCGGGTTCGTGCGAACTGTCCTTTAGCGAAGCAAACGAAACGAACATGCCTTGGGGTGGATTGTCGGGTGCATCGGTCCAGACGACGTCCACTTTTCCACTTGGATATATCCAGTGGTTCGAGCGGGTCGCTCCGGCATCCTCGATATTGCCCTCAAAGCCCATAAACAGACTGAAATGGGCCACCGAGTGGGGCAACGCGTTGACTTCTTCGATCCAGTCCTGATGTCCGCTCCCCTCGGGTAAAAGCGAGTTTACGGTCTCGCGCGCCCCGATATTGGAGATCACGAACTTTGCGCGGATTTCCTCTCTCTCTGCCGTGCGGACGCCAACGGCACGCCCATCATCGATGACCAGCGTTTCGACTCTGGTGTTTGCCCGCGCCTCTCCCCCTGTCTTTGTGATCGTCGGCAGGATGTGCTTTGCTAAGGACGCGCCTCCGCCAGACGGATACCATGCACCGCTCTCAAGATAAGAGCCTGTAATCAGGGCATGCATCGCAAAGCTTGCTTTGCTGGGTCTGCCGCCGTGGTCGAACCACTGCGCGGCGAAGGCGGCGGCCAGATCGGGGTTGTCGGTAATCTCGTCGATAACCTCTTGCGTCGTACGCTTGCACCAAAGGTCGATGGCGTGGCTATGCCACCACTTCATGGCCGACCCAATGATCTCAGGCATCGCACGCGTGGAGGTGGCCGTGAAGGACGCCTGCCTGCCTTCCTTGAGCGCAGAGATCCACGCTTCGATTGCCTTGGCCTCGCCCGGAAACCGATCCTTAAGATCGCGCTCCTGCGCCTCGTAAGGTCGCGACAGGGAAAGCGGCGCCGCATCTCCGATATGCAGGTTGTCATAAATCGAACCCATTGAGGTGAACTCGATCGGCGTGTCCGACAGCCAGTCCAGCATGTGGCGCTCGCGATCTTCAGGGGCGACGCAATTGAGGTAATGGATGCCTGCATCCCAGGAGAAACCTTCGATGGAGAAGCTGTGGGTCAGACCTCCAAGCGTGTGGTACTGCTCCAAAAGAAGGACCTTGTGCCCAAGCTTCGACAGCGCGGCGGCTGCGGCCATGCCCCCCATGCCCGATCCGATGACGATGGCGTCCCAGCCCTTGTCTTCAGAGGTAGCCAAATCTGCTCTCCTTCGTATTCAAATGGTTAGGTTAGAAAATATGTCTGCGTATAAGGCTAACGCTTGGTCGCAAAATCAGACTTGATCGCGATCAATTTAGTTGTTGCGCCCAGTTTCTAGCTTTCGCCTTTGCCATGCCGCCCTCAAACTCAGTTTGGACCCAAACGATATTCATGAGTCCGAGCAGGGTCCACCCGGATTCTGGCGCTCAGGCTGCGTGATATACAATTTCTGAGGCTTTGCTTCGAAGGCCCGTTGCCCAAATCCATAAATGGGTTCAATTTTACCCCGCTCTCGGAATGCCTTGCGCTCCTGAATCCAATAATGAGCGAGTCGTTGCAGCAGCGCACAGTCCAGCGATCCCGTACTGCATCGTTTCGATGGTCAACGCCTGCTTTCAGCGGCAGCGGACGTTCATCAATAATTGGCGAACGGCTGAAGCGCGGACAAACCGCCATTCCAAAAAATTGCCTCGGTTCCATTCCGGGGTTGCTTCGCACCATGAGGACCATTTTTGCAGAGAGCCAAAATTTACGCCGACAGATTGTTTTTTGGTCTTCGCCACAGAGATTTGGCTAGCAATGATGCGGAACAAGACCGCCCACGGCCGCGCCCAACCCGACCTTGGACCGCATGTATTCGAGGACTGCGGAGTCATATCTATGTGGCAGCACTGTCCGATAATTAGGGATCGTCTCACAGACCGAACGGGAAGGTATCCTTCGACCCAGGCACGGGTTCCGCAGGTAACGGCACCACAGCTTGTGTGCGGTCAAACCAGACATAACCGTCGTATTGAGACGAGAGGATCGCATGGCTGTAGTGGCTCCATCTCTCGGTCTCTGGCCGATAGATCACGCCGATGTACCGTTCAAGCCGCGGCTCTGACATTGCGGATCGGAGCGCCTCATTAACCCCGGGCCGCAGGTCGAGCAGAAAGCGCTCGCCCCCAGCGGAATGGCAGACCCCCTCATGGCTGTCAGGACGCGATGGACGCACTGCCTTGATCTCCATAGGGCCATCCCAGTCCGACGCGCAGGCCACTGTGCCGGTATGGGTTCCAAATCCGATGAGGGCGGCGTCTTCGCCCCATTCTTCACGACAAAGCTGGCCAATGTTGAACTCGCCTCGGTTCGCCCCCATGTCAGTGACCCTTGCGTCGCCGATGTGAGAATTGTGCGCCCAGACCACGGCCCTCGCGTCCGGTCCAACATGGTCCATTATCTGCTTCAAGGTTTGGAACATGTGCATGTCCCGCAAGTTCCAGCTTTCGGCCGAACCGTAGTACATCATTCGATAGTACTGCTCGGCACCGGCGACGACCCGGGCGTTCTGCACTGCATTGAACAAGTTGTCGTCATTGCGCCGCGCCTGAGAAAGCTCTCTTGTAAGTAAGTCAACCAAGACCCGCGTAACGGGCTCCTCGCACAGTGCGTGGCCACGGGACAAAGCTTCGCGACCATAGGCTGCGGGCTCGTTTGACCAAGGCGCAAGACATTCGTACCGCCGCCGCGCGAGCGCTGCGGCTGCAGGGTCGTGAGTGTCCAGATAAGACAAAACTTCCGCGATCGAGTTGAACATGCTGTAAATATCCAACCCTTGGAAACGAACGCGTTTCGCGTCTGGCAGCTTGGTGTTGTAAGCGCAAAGCCAAGAGATGAAGTCATCCACATCACGGTTGCGCCACATCCAAACAGGGAAACGCGAAAACGCAGATACGTTGCGGCTCCGCTCAGGCAACCCTCGTACGCGGCGATCAAGGACTGCGGCGTCAGGCCAATCTGCTTCAACAGCGACAATGTTGAAGCCATGCTCCTCGATTAGCCGACGCGTTATCGCTGCGCGGGCGCGGTAGAATTCCGATGTTCCGTGCGACGACTCTCCGAGCAAAACGACCCGAGCCGCGCCATAACGATCAAATGCAGTGCCGAAGTTCGGATCGTCCAACTCAGGCAAGGCCTCGCATGCGGCGCGGACGACCTCATTCGGAGTGGCGGGCACCCGTTCCTCTGTCGGGGGAGGCACAAGAGGCGCCTCCGACTTGACCAAATAGTGCTGGAACCAGGCGCCAGCTATATCGGTAACTTTCTCCAACTCACCTGGCCCTTCAAACAGATGGCCAGCGCCCGGTACGATCCGCAATTGTTTTTCACAGCGCAGCTCTGCGAGGGCGCTGCGGTTGAGTTCCAGAACCTGAAGATCCTTGCCTCCAACAATTAGGAGTGTCGGCGCCATGACCTCGGAAAGCCGTTCCCCGGCGAGATCAGGACGACCCCCGCGGGATACTACAGCTGAAATACGCCCGCTCAGTTCGGCGGCAGCCAACAAAGCAGCACCCGCTCCTGTGCTTGCTCCAAACAGGCCAAGGGGCAGATCGCCCAGTTCCGGTTCCGATGCTATCCACAGATCTGCGTCAAGCAACCTCCCGGCCAAAAGAGGAATGTCAAAAACATTGCGTCGGTCCTCGGCCTCTTGCGCAGTCAGTAAGTCCATGAGCAATGTCGCAAAACCGAGCTCGTTCAGCCGTTCCGCGACTTCCCGGTTGCGCGGGCTCAGTCGGCTTGACCCGCTACCATGGGCAAATAGGATGACGCCACGCGGATCGGGCGGGACGACCAGATCACCCAGCAACCGCAAGGGAGAAATTTCAACGGTGCGGCTCAGTACCGGACCGTCCACGCTTGCTTGCTCAACAGTCCATGCCCGGCGTAAATAGCCGACAGTCTCTTCGTCGCTGAGTTGGTGAAAATCGGCGTAGGCGCCACCAACACCACGGAACTGCGGGTCCGGGACCAAGCAGATCACTTCATCCGCAATCTCTTGAAGTCGAGGTATTTCAGAGGCGGGCGCGACGGGTATGGCCACCACCACCTTTTCAGCACCCCAGCGTTTCAGCGCGATCAGCGCAGCCTTCATTGTGGCTCCCGTTGCAAGACCGTCGTCTACAACGATCGCCGTCTTGCCTTCAACATCGGACCTGCCACGCTCGCCCAAGTACCTTTCACGACGGCGCTGCATTTCGGCTACTTGCTGTTCGGTGGCCCTCTCCAGATATGCCTGATCGGCACCCGACCGACGCATCACCTCTTCGTTGATAACCCGCTCGGGTGGGTCCCCCTCAACGATTGCCGCAAGCGCGACCTCCGGATTGCGCGGCGCACCGATTTTCCTCACGAGGATCAGATCAAGCGGTGCACCAAGAGCTTCTGCGACTTCCGCAGCAACCGGCACGCCGCCGCGCGGCAATGCGAAGACCACTGGTGCGTCATAGCTCCGCTTAACCAGTTCTGCAGCAAGCCTGCGTCCAGCATCATCGCGGTTTGAGAATATTAAGTGCCCATCAGTCACAGCAGCCCCTCCCACAGATACTTCTTCGCGATGAAATCGGACTCCTTTTTGCAAAAAATCGTCAACGGCTCTTTGATCGAACGCAAACAGGGCAAGCAGACGCGAAAGGCCCTAGCTAATCGGTAAAACTTTGTCCTCACGACTTCATTCCGATCATCAAATGCACCGCGTGCCGAGTGTCCCCCGGCGGATCGCTTTGTGCGAACCGACGGGGAACCTTCTGTTCAGTTTTCGGATGATTACTTATCCCGAAGACTCGATTTTGATTTTTTTTGCTTTCGCCACCTGCTCGGGTGGTTTTGGAATCGTAACGGTCAGCACGCCGTCCTTTGCGTGGGCTTTCACGCTGTCCGGGTCAATCTCAAACGGCAGAGTCATCTCACGCCGGAAGGAGCCGGACATCCGTTCGACCCGGCGAAACTGGCGGCCTTCGTCCTCTTTCTTCTCTTCCTCTTCAGAAACTTTCTCGCCGCTTACGGAGATGCGGTTTCCTTCAATCGAAACATCGACATCCTCCATGCTGATGCCTGGCAGTTCGGCAGTGATACAGACTTCTTTCTCCGTCTCGCTGACATTCGAACGAACAGAGAGTCCGCCGGATTTCATGGGAAGTTTCTTGCCAAAGTCCTCGAGCATTTCATCCATTTGCTTTCGAAGAGCACCGAAAGGATCATTGGCGTCATCCCGTTCGCCATCAAAAAATGCGGGTAACCAGTTGCGTTTGGTCATCGAATTTTCTCCCATCCAGTTTAATAGGACGGGCAGTTTAGCGGGCGTCGGCAAACGCGGTATGATTTACGTCAAACCAGCTAGATTAACGGCAGCTTCGGGCTCAAGGCAGACGTTCGCTCAATTCCGCTCAATGACTACAATGCGGACTTTGCTGGCTTTTGCCTCGTTGCGTTTGAATGGCGCATTGGCGGTCAAAAGAGAAGTTCTCCTGTTATGTTGTCCAACGTGAATTAAGGGTCGCGACGGGGTGTTCACCAAAGACCTCTTTGTAGAGCTTGCTGAATCGCCCGTGATGCTCGATGCCGCACATTGAGCAGACGTCCGACACCGTTTTCGGACCGTCGCGGTCGAGCAGCGCACGCCTTGCGCAATGCAGCCTTGCCTGTGCCAGCACTTGCATCGGCGTGGCTCCGCGAACCTTGCGAAAGGCGGCCTGAAGCGTTCGCTCGGACACGCCGACATGGAGGGCGATGTCCGGAAGCCCCTCGATCTCGTTGGGGCGCTTGTGTATCAGTTCTTCGGCCCTTCTGACGTGCCTGAGAGACGGGTTTTCCTTGGGGCCGGACGACTCATTCGCGCCGGTACCGAGGTGCGCGTCAACGCAGCGGTTGAGCTGGTCGAGCACTATCGTCCCCCATGCCTCGGCCAAGCGCATGTCCATTTCCATATCCGCGCAAAGGGACACCTCTGCAGCCAATGTGAGCGTAATGCGGGCCAGATGCAGATCGTCATCCCGGAACGCGTCTCCACAGAGCATGCCGCCCTGCGCTTCCATGCGTGCGAGGCGGTCACCAAGGACCTGGGGCGGCATGGACAGCACGAAGGCCTGGTAAGGTGCCTCCTGCGTGGGAAGGGTCGTCGTTTCGCGCGTCCCGCGGCCAAACAGGATCCATGGCTCGCTCTTGCGCTCGAACCGCATCTGTTCGTTTCGGCTGGCCAGCGTGCCGGTGACCGGGACCAGAAGGTTGGCCCGCTGCAGTTCCCGCACGACAACGTCATGTCCGGTCGATCTGACATAGGCGAGGCTCAATAATGCGATATCGCTGATCGCGACGGCTGCCTCGCCATCCGTCGGATCGCGCAGTTTGAGGGTGGATTTGCCCGTGAACTGGCGCCTCGACAGCTTGGACCGTTCGCCGCTGTAATAGGCGCTCAGCCGGAATCCCCCGAGCCCGGTCGGCAATTCATCATCCGCGGTCTGGCATAGTACGCGGGGACCGAGCCCAACAGGCGGATTTCGAGCATGTGCGGTCGGATCAAACATTTCCAACTTCGCAGCGGTTTTTGGATAACCTCTGCGCCAAATGGATAGACTATTCCCGAGTCAGTTGCAAACATGATCGATGACTAGTGGTCATTCTGGGGGGATGTCGGCATTGATCCGCATGATAGTGCCAACACTCTAAGCTGTGGTCACGTGCGTTACTCCCGAAATCCATTGAGGATTTGCAATATGACTCCCGGCATTCAGCTCTTCACCAACCTTACCGCCGCCGCCGCGCTCGGTCTGGCGGCAGCGGCCTTCGGCGGATTGTCACCCGCGCTTGCGCAGGATGAGATGCGCACCGAATATGTCCGATTTGCTGCTGGTACGTCTGGCACGGTTATCAACGATTCCGTAACCGGCTATGAGAGTGTCCTCTACCGGATCGGCGCCGAAGCGGGCCAACGGATGAAAGTCCGGCTCGAACCGTCAAACACCGCCACCTATTTCAACGTCTACGTTCCCGGCAGGGGCCCGGGTGACGAGGCATTGGTCAACAGCCAGTTCATGGGGGCGATGGTGCCTGATCTGAACATCTTTGACGGGGTTCTGCCTGCCTCCGGCGAGTACACCGTGTCGGTCTACATGATGCGCAGCGCAGCGCGGCGGGACGAAGTATCTGACTACATGATAGCGATCAGCATCGAGGGCGAAACCGGCGACAGGGTGCAGGCCGATTATGCGGACGGCCTGCAGGGCGGCCCGGATTTCTACAAGGTAGCCACCTCGGGCGGCACCTTGAACTTGCGTTCGGGCCCTTCCTCGGGCGCGAGCCTGGTGACGCGCCTCAACAACGGGCAAAACGTGCGCAACTTGGGCTGCCGGATGCAAGAGGGCCGCCGCTGGTGCCGCGTCGCCACGCTGGCCGACCCGGGCTACGAGGGGTGGGCTGCGGGTGACTTTCTGATCGAAGGCAGCAACGATCCTGCCTCTGGCATTAGCGGCGGTTCAGCGTCGTCAGGCACCGCCGCGGGGGCATCGGGAAGCGGCGGGTCGACCGTGATCATAAAGTTCCCCGTAGGTAGCTCCGGAGCGGAACTCACGGGCTCTCTTCTGCCGCAAGAGAGCCGGCGCTACATCCTTGGCGCGCGCGACGGTCAGTTTCTGTATTTCCGTCTCGCCGCGAACGGACCCGGAATGACGTACGTAATCTACAACCCGGACGGTTCCGTGTTGCTGGATGAAATGAATGCGACGCAAGAGTATCGTGGACAGCTCTGGCAGTCAGGAGACCATGTGGTCGAAGTCTACAACACCGCAAATGGTGCTCAATCATACAATGTCATCTTCGGGATTGAATGAGACAACGCCGGGTCATCAAGACGGCAGACAGTAAACTTGGTCAGCATCCACTGGCCAATCGTAACGAAGCAATCTCACATGAAAGGAGTGGAAGAGACACAATGAGAAATGAATTCAGAATGATGGCCGGCGCAGTAGCGCTGCTCGCGCTCGCGGGATGCGTCGAAGACACGGGCGGCACTTCGGCACCGGCGAGCACAGGCGGCGCGGGAGATCTCTCCGACTTCGTCGGCGCACGTGCAGGCCAGGCCGAGGGTGGGCTGCAGGCGCGCGGATACGAACTGATCCGCAGCGAAGGTCTGACGAGCTATTGGTTCAATCGCACGACAGGATCATGCGCAGCGATCACCACGGCGGACGGACGCTATTCCAACATCACGATGCTGCCCGCCGAGGACTGTTGAAACTCTGCAAGTGGATCATCCGGATCGCCTGGGCGATGTACCTCGTAGCTCTGGCGTTGCTCCTGATCGGAGCCTTTGGGCTCTTCGGTCAGGAGCGCGATCCCCTGGCAGGCGTCTTTCTGATGCCGCTTGGTCTGCCATGGGTTCTTTGGACGGACGGATTTCCCGAACCGTTGCTCCCGTGGATAGCAACCCTGTCGCCGTTGCTGAATATCACGATCCTGACATTGCTTTGTCGATACGTTCACGGCGGCAGACCCCGCAGTGAACAACCTAACAAGGGAGGGCCAGATGCACTTTGACCTCGCACATGCGCTTGTAACGGGCGTCCTCATATTTGTCGTGATGATCGGCATGCACAAAGCGGGTCTTTATGTCCCGCACAAGGACGGTGGCCCGAGATGGAGTTGGCCGCTGTTCTTTGGAATCGGTGCCGCGGTTTTCATCCTCAATTTGTTGTGGCCCTGAAGGCCGCTGTTTTTGAGAAAGGCAAGAAGACATGGGTAAAATACTGATTGGAATTGTCGGGCTGGTTATTGGACTGGTCGCGGGAGCCCTCTTCGGTGGGGCGATCGTCGGAGGCTCGGCCGCAGGTGCGGGTATTGCGACGGGTATGTCAGCCGGCGTCTGCTCGACCGTGATTGCCGCGCAGGAGGAGGGACTTTTGGCCCCTGACCAGGTGGACCAGATCCTCACCCGCGCAGCGGCCGACCTTGCCGAGATGTCCGGTGAGACAGCGCCTGGTGCCGTTGTGGGAAGTACGTCTGACTGCGACGCCGTAATGGAACAAATTCGCTCTGCGGCGAACTGATGGATCAGGCGTTGCTCTCAGGCCGGTGGGGTCTCGCAACAAGAAGTCATGGTATTGCTGTGATGATTTTCACTGGAACGCACGGCATCCGGACAGCGACGTCATGGGCAGAGCTGGCGGCGGTCAACTCGGTCGGGTCACAGTTCGTCCGTTTTCCAAACACGGGGCATGGGGCAACGTTGTTCTCACAATGCGCCAGAGACGTCGCTGCAGCCTTTTTCGATCAACCGGGCGAACCAGTGAATTCTGGCTGCACAGAAGACCTCGTTCCAACATTCCTTGTGCCAGAGGATCCAATCCAATGACACTGTTACGGGTGCGAAATGCGTCCTTCTTGGTCGCCACTTCGCGTACAATTTTCAGTTGAATCGCTAGGTATAGGAGGAAATCATGCGAATTCTAGTTACGGGCCTGGTTGCTGGCTCGTTGTTCGTCGGATCAGCGATTCCTGGTGCTGCGATGTCCGACAAGGAAAAGGCGGCCTTGGCCGCGGCTGCGATCCTTGGCATTGCGGCCCTCGCGCATCACGAAAATCATTATCAGGAAGGATACAGACCTCAAGGACACCACGAGACGGCGATGTTCGAGGCGGGATACCGGGACGGTTTGCACAATGAGCAGTTCGATACGGGCTACGGCACCCGCGCTTACAGCGAAGGCTACGCGGCCGGACATAAAGAGCGTGAGAACAACCTCGCGCACAAGCGAAACAAAGTCCGCGAAGTCAGAGTGCCCGCTGCCGCGATTGCAGGCTGCAGAGACGAGGTTTCATCCAGCTTTGGTGTCAGAGCGCGGGACGTTCACATCATCAAGGCCGGCCAGGAAGGGTCCGACAACTACTATATCGAGATGGCCTCGGGCCACCGTCACGTAATTTGCGGGACGAACTCTCGTGGTCAGGTCTTCAATCTGCGCAACGGTAGATTGTAACCAACCAAGCAGGCAAATCAGGTGTGACGCGGATGTGATGGTCTGCGCCACACTTGCGTGGGTTGATCCGGCAGTTTTGGCCGTTCAGGGAGGGAGACTTCTCAATGAAGAAACATATGATGCCACCTGCACTTGGCTTTCTGGCGACGCCCGCCTTTGCTCAGGTGCCGCCCGAAGCGCTGGGCACCGGTATGGGGCTCGTTTCAGGGCTCTTGATTGCTGTGGTGGTCGGCGCGGTCGTCGGCTGGGTGTCGACCCTGATTGTCAAGGGGGCCGGCTCTGGACTGGGCCGTGACATCCTGATCGGGATCGGCGGCTCGCTGGTTACCAGCTACCTGTTCCCGGCCATCGGCCTCAATATCGGGTCTTGTCAGAGGAAACCGGCTTGAGGCGGGTAGGGCTGTTTTGTAGCGTTGCCCTATGACCATAAGATTGCGGTTTCACTATTTAAAAACCAGCCCAGAAATCATCCGCTTGGCTGTGATGCTGTAGGTCCGTTTCCCGCTTTCGTTGCGAAATGTCGAAGATCTGCTTCACGAGCGCGGGATCGATGTCAGCCACGAAACCGTGCGGTTTTGGTGGCACAGGTTTGGCCCGATGTTTGCCGCCGAGATCCGGAAGCGGCGGATAGAGGGCATGCGTTCGAGCCGCTGGCGCTGGCACCTGGATGAGATGTTCGTGAAGATCAATGGCGAACGCCATTACCTTTGGCGTGCGGTTGATCACGAGGGCGAGGTTTTGGAAAGCTTCGTCACGAAGACACGTGACAAGAAGGCCGCGCTGAAATTTCTAAAGAAAGCAATGCGCAAGCATGGACGCCCGGAAGTCATCGTGACCGACAGGCTCAGATCCTATGGTGCTGCACTGAAGGAAGTTGGCGCTGGCCATCGCCAGGAAACGGGGCGCTGGTTGAATAGCGACTGCTCTCCGCTCGAAGGAGACATTCGCTGGGCACCGTCAAGGCAAACTGACTTGAGGCGAGAAGGGCGGTTTTGTAGCGTTCGCACCATGACCCAACGATCGCCGTTTCGCTATTTCAAAACCAGTCCAGAAATCATCCGTCTGGCGGTGATGTTGTATGTTCGGTTCCCACTGTCGCTTCGGAATGTGGAAGATCTGCTGCATGAGCGCGGCATCGACGTGAGCCATGAAGCCGTTCGGTTTTGGTGGCACAGGTTTGGGCCTATGTTTGCCAACGAGATCAGAAAACGACGGGTCGAGGGGATGAAGGCGAGCCAGTGGCGATGGCATCTGGACGAGATGTTCGTGAAGATCAACGGCGAAAGACACTATCTGTGGCGGGCCGTGGATCACGAGGGCGAGGTGCGCGAAAGCTTTGTCACCAAGACCAGAGATAAGAAAGCGGCATTGAAATTCCTAAGAAAAGCAATGCGGAAGCATGGCCGACCTGACGTAATCGTGACCGACCGGCTCCGGTCATACGGCGCTGCCCTGAAAGATATCGGTGCCGACCATCGCCAGGAAACGGGGCGCTGGCTCAACAATCGCGCTGAGAATTCACATCTGCTGTTCCGACGACGAGAGCGGGCGATGCTTCGCTTCCGGCGGATGCGAAGTTTGCAGAAATTCGTCGCCGTCCATGCCTCGATCTATAACCTGTTCAATTCGGAGCGCACGCTTTCCTCCAGACCAAACTTCAAGTCGAACCGGGCCGCCGCACTTGCCGAGTGGCGGAGTCTCTGCGCCGATTAAGGGACAGCCATTCTGTCCATGTGGAGACTGGTTCGCATTCGTCTGGCAGCACCCACACAACGCATGCCGCGCGGAATTCGCGAAGGTCTCTTCTGATGCGATTTCTTGATTGCGTGGATCGTCGCGATGGTACGGCAGCCGCTCGCCTGTTTCACCCCGACGGTCTCTGGTCGACGGCCTCCGAGTTCGGAGACATAAGGGGCACCACTGAAATTCAGGCATTTATAGAGGGCCGGCTTCCGCCCAGACAGTATGGGGAGAAATTTGTTCGCCACAGGATCGAACCCTGTGCGGATGAAGATGACCCTATCGTTGTTACGCCTGATGGTATCCGCTGTCGCTTCGAAATGGAAACGTGCATCGAGCACGGCAGGGAATATTCAGGCCTGCGGTTCAAGCGGCTTTCGCGCACTGTGCTTTGACCGTGGTGCGGGCCGCCATGGATAGATGGCTATAACTCGTTGCCCCAAATGGCTACGCTTGGTTGTTGAAGGATTTTTTCTTTCGAATGGCATCACCGACGCTTGATAACTCGATCCTTTTTTCAATTATCCTTGCGGACCTATGTGGTCTGAAAACTGCGGGTGTGGGATCAGAATGCTTGAGAAGCTCGATCCCGTACACAAACAAGCCTCGCATGGAAAAAGCCTGATGCCATCACAAGAAGATGACAGAAGTTCAGAACACAAAGGTGCTTTTTACCGCGTCTTTGTAGACCCCGCGCAACAGATGCGCTGGTCCTACCTGCCGCCTCTGATGGTTTATTTCGCGGCGGGTGTATCCGGTCTGACCTCGGTCGTGGGGGCGTTCTTTCTCAAGGAGTACCTTTCGCTCTCGGCGGAATTCGTGGCCGGACTGGCATTCTGGGCCGGGTTGCCATGGGTGTTGAAGATGCCAATGGGGCATTTGGTTGACATATTCTGGCGGTGGAAAGCGCTGCTTATCCTTTTCGGCGCGGGTTTGATAACGCTGTCGCTGCTGATCATGTATGGCATCGTTTCGCGGCCGGATGAAATGCGTGCGTTGCTTCCGCTGAGTGAATGGTATGTCATCGCCGTTCTGCTTGCGCCGGCGGGCTATGCAATCCAGGACGTCGTCGCCGATGCCATGACGGTCGAAGCCGTGCCCGCCCTTAACGAAGCGGGCCAACCTTTCGACGAGGGGCAGGCGCGCGCCATGCATACGACGATGCAGACGCTGGGCCGCGTTGCTATCATATCGGGCCTTGTCGCAGTAGCCGCCGTGAATATCTGGATGTTTTCGGGGGCAGAAGACCTGCCACAAGACGCGCGACTTGATCTGTATGGCCGTGTTTACCTGATCGCCCTTGCCATCCCCGTGATTTCGGTCAGTGGCGTGGTGCTGCACATGATCGTGCAGCATCGCCGCGCTGAACAAGGGGTGGCCCAAAGGCGCCCGGACGCGGTGACGCACGTCAACTGGCAAATCCTGGGGGGTGGCCTGACCTTCGTCGTCCTGAGTATCTGGTTGGGCACGTCGGACCTCATCTACGCGCAAGAGATCGTTTTTGTGACTTCGATGACCGTGATCCTGTTCCTGATGAGGCAGCTTCTTCAGGAACTTCGCCCCGATGCCGCGCGCGCCCTGATCGGAACAGCAGCGATCATTTTCGTGTTCCGGGCCGTGCCGCTGCCCGGGCCGGGGCAGATATGGTTCGAAATCGACGTGCTCGAGTTCGACGAGCGGTTCCTTTCGATCCTTTCACTGATCACCTCGCTGCTGGCCTTACTGGGGTTGATCGTGTTGCGCCCCATGATGGCGAGCCGGTCGATCGCCTATATCATCGTCCTGCTGACGATCGCATCCGGTATCCTGGCATTGCCGAATATCGGTCTTTATTATGGGATCCAGGAATGGACCGCGGCGCATACCGGTGGAGTCGTCGACGCGCGGTTCATCGCCATTCTGGATACCGCGATCGAGTCGCCGCTGGCGCAGATCGCGATGGTGCCGATGCTGGCCTGGATCGCGCGCAACGCGCCGGCCGACCTGAAGGCAACGTTCTTTGCGGTCATGGCGTCTTTCACGAATATGGCGCTTTCGGCCAGCAGCTTGGGTACGAAGTATCTCAACAAGGTTTTCTTGGTTACACGTGAGGCCGTTGACCCGGCTACGGGAGTACGGACTTCGTCGGCCGATTACTCCGAACTAGGCTACTTGCTGATTGTCGTAGGCATTATTTCGGTCGCAGTGCCCTTGCTGACAGTGCTTGTGGTGCAGTCGTCTCGATACCGAACACGCGACTAGCTTTGCTGTAACGTGGCGCACAGGAGAATAAAAAAAACCCTCTGCCTATCCGGCCGCTATCAGTCGCACAACCATGCCTGACCGCCTACTCAATCGCAGCTGAGCCTTTTTGAACTCTGCCCTGGTCAGTTCAAGCCTGGCGAGCGCACGGTTTCGCTTTTGATAGAGCTGCCGCATGCGGGAACCGGGATTGCCGATCAGTGCTGTTTTTTCCGTCATGCCGGCTGGTAATCATGCCAGTGCCGCAGACTGCGCGACTTGCCACGCGCGATCTGCTGCAAGAAACCTGCGGTACGCTTGAAACAGCATCCGACGGTGCTCGTTTAGTTGATTGTGCATTGCTCTCCTCCTCCTCGGACAACCCGCATTCGAGGCTCAATTATGGCATAAAGACTACTGATCGTCCTCGAAAGGTGTTGTCAGAAGGAATTTGGTTGAGGCGGGCAGGGCGGTTTCGTAGCCTCCGGCCATGACCAGGTGTGATCCATTCAAATACTTTCATAGCAGCCCGGAAATTATCCGCTTGGCGGTCATGATGTACGTTCGTTTCCCTTTGTAGCTGCGGAATGTCGAAGATCTGCTGCACGAGCGCGGAATTGATGTAAGTCACGAGACGATCCGTTTCTGGTGGAACAGATTTGGTCCGATGTTCGCGTCAGAAATCCGGCGTCGGCGGGCGGAAAGACTGCGATCCGGGCGGCAATGGCAGTGGCATGTCGACTAGGTTTTCGTGAAGATCAACGGCGAACGTCACTACATGTGGCGCGCTGTTTATCACGAAGGCGAGGTGCTTGTCCTTTGGGTTATCGCGGGGGTTCCGGCGATGCGCCCCAGGACGGCCGCGGCCAGTAAGCCGTTTCCGGAAAGATAGCCGCTGTCCCCGCGGCCCGACACACCGCAGGCTGCCCCGCCGCCGGCGTAGAGATTTGCAATCGGCACACCCTCGCGGGTGAGAACACGCGCCATTTCGTCCACACGCAGGCCACCCTGTGTATGAAAAAGCGCCCCTGTCACTCGCACGCCGCAATAGGGCGGAGCAAGGCCGGTTGCGCCGAAGCTGCGACCGAAACCATCCGTGCCGCCCAACGGAATGCTTGCGATGGTTCTGACAAGCGCATCGGCAGGAAGCCCAAGCGCAATGGCCAACCCGCTCAGCGTGTCGGCGCTCTTGATCGCACCTTGTGCTTCGGCACGTTTAAAATCTTCGAATTGCCGCGCGACGTCGGCGATCCGGGCATCGAAGATGGCGACGGCCTCGCCGCCGGGTTGCGACAGCACGGCACGGGCGGCCTCGGAATAGCCCTGTGCCTCGTTCCAGAAGCGGTTGCCTTCGCGGTTCACTTGCACCCCACCTTCGGTGATCGTGGCCCAGGTGATGAGGATGCCATGAGGATGGGCGACATTGCCATGGCCTTGATAGGCACCAAGATGCTCGGTCGCTGCCCCGATCTTGTCACCCCAAAGCACCGCCTCGCCCCGGTTGCCGTCATGGCCGAACCACAGCCCCGCCTCGATCTCGGGCATATAGCGCGCGACCAGTTCACGGTTGCCGCCATAGCCGTTGCAGGCAAGGATCAGGCGCTTGCAGCCAATGGTTTCCACACTGCCATCGGGGCGGCGCGCGGCGATCCCGTGAACCAGACCATCCTCAAAGAACAGCGTCTCGGCGCGGCGTTCGCAGACAATGTCGATGCCCGCGCGTTCTGCGGTGCTGCGCAGCGCGTCGATCAGTTCAGCCCCGGAGCGCGTCGGCAGTCCGTGCATGCGGCGGACCGAGTGGCCGGGGTAGTCGAAATCATCGACCACAGAGAACGGCAGACCATGCACCTGTGTCAGCCAGTCGATCACTGGGGCGGCATTCTGCGCCAGAAGATCGACCAGCGCCTGGTCGTTCTCACCATGAGCCTTGGCTTGAATATCGGCGGAGAGCCGGGCGGGGCTGTCCTCGATACCCGCCTCGTGTTGCAACGCCGTGCCCGCCGCCGGAATCAGGCCCGCCGACAACGCAGTGGACCCGGAGGGAACCTCATCGGCCTCGATCACCAGAACCTCTTGTCCGACTTCTTGTGCCGATAGCGCCGCAATCAACCCGCAGGCACCTGCACCGATGATGAGCGTTTCGACCTCAAGGTCATAGCCCGCCGGGGGAGTTTCAACTGTCGGCGCCGTCATAGAGTGCACCCTTTTTGAGCATTTCCGCGGTCCCGAGCACGTCGTTCAGCCCGCCGAAATCGAACATCCGGTCGGCAAACGGCTTGTTCGAACCGTTGCTGAAAAGGCTCTGGTAATAGTCCTGCGCGGTGCGTGCCAGCGCGCGAACGATCCCGCCGGGAAAGATGACGATGGAAAAGCCGAGGTTTTCAAGGTCAGCCGCGTTGGTGATCGGGGTGGCGCCACCTTCGACCATATTGGCCAGCAGCGGCACGCGCTCCGCAAAGCGCGTCGCGACCTGTTCCAACTGGGTGCGGGTTTGCGGAGCCTCGATAAAGAGTACGTCGGCACCCGCTTCAAGATAGGCCTCGGCCCGGTCTTCGGCGGCGGCAAAACCTTCAACGGCAACCGCATCGGTGCGGGCGATGATCAGCGTTTCTTGCGAAGCGCGCGCATCGGCCATCGCGGCAATCTTGCCCACCATTTCCGTGGCCGGGATCAACGACTTGTCCGCCAGATGGCCGCAGCGTTTGGGATAGGTCTGGTCCTCCACCTGCAGGGCCGAGGCGCCGGCGCGTTCATAAAGCCGCATGGTGCGCTGGGCGTTGAGCGCGTTGCCAAAGCCCGTATCGGCGTCGATGATCACCGGCAATGATGTGCGGTCGGCGATCAGCGTCATGGTATCGGCCATCTCGGACGCGGTGGTCAGGCCAATGTCTGGCCGGCCCAGCCGGGTATAGGCCACGGCCGCGCCACTGAGATAAAGCGCCTCGAATCCTGCCGCTTCGGCGAGCGAGGCCGTCAGCCCGTCATAGACACCGGGAGCGGCCAAGATTTCCTTTTTCTGAAGACGTGCGCGTAGGCTCATGACGCAGCCTCGATCAGGCTCAGCGCCTCGGCACAGCTCATCTGATGGGTGACCGTTCCCAACGACAACCGCGTAGCATCATGCACCTCTTGCCGGAACGCGGCGCAGCCATCGGTCAGCATGACGGTTTCGATGTTGCGCAGATGCGCGTCACGCAGCGTCGAGGCGACACCGCCATTGGTGACGATGCCGCCGACGATCAAATGCTCGATCCCCACCGCGCGCATCAGGTATTCCAGCCTTGTCTGGTAAAAGGCGGAATAGGCGACCTTCTCGATCACGAAATCCGCGGGCTGGAGTATGTCCACGAGCGTGTGCCCGAAACTGCCGGGGGCGAAATCGCCTTTGCCGAGGAACGGGCGCAGCTCTTTGAGATGCGGCGCAATCAGAGGTTCGCCATCCTTGTCCGGCACCAGTGTGAACTGGGCCGAGAAATACCGCCCGCCCCTGGCCTGAATGGCCCGCGCCAGCGGGGCGATGCGGTCTGGCAGGGCGGCGATGCTGTCCGCGCCTTGCCCGGCCCGGCGATAGGCGCCCTTGGGGTGGATGAAATCGTTCTGCAAATCAATCGTCAGAAGCGCCGTGCGCGCAATGTCCCATGTTGCTGGATTGCTCATGATGCGTCCTCCCGAGGCTCGATGATGGTATTGCCAAACGGATCGACACGACCTTGCAAGTCAGGTTCGATCAGAACCGTCGTATCGGGCTGCGTCAGGATCGCAGGCCCCTTGATGACGGTTCCCACCGGAAGGGCCAGGCGGTCATAGATCGCCGTGTCATGCCAGCTGTCGGCGAAATGCACCCGACGCTGGGCAATCGGCTCGGACGCGCCATCGCCGGACGGGGCCAAGGCGCTCAGGTCGAATTTGGGGCGAATGCCTGTCACCGCGCTGCGCAGGTTCAGGATGCGCCTGACACCGTTTTGCAACAGCCGGCCGAAGGTGGCGCGATAAGCGGCGTCAAACGCCTCTTCAATCTCGGCGCGTGTTGGCGGGGTCACCTTGCCGCCCTGCGCTTTCACATTCAGCGGCACCGACACGGTATGGGTTTGCCCGACATAGGCCATGTCCAGCTCGAAACTCAGTTGGCGGGCCTCGAAACTGGTGCGCGCTGCATCCAAGAGCGCCATGCCGTGATTGGCGTGATCCTGCATGAAGTCGCCCAAGGCCGCCTCATCCAGAGTGCCGACCAGAGAATTGATCGTCTGCACGAAATCCTGCCGCATGTCCGCAATCACGCAGCCCATGGCCGATGTGACACCAGGATAGCGCGGCACGATGGCACGCGCGATGCCCACCTCGGCCAGCATCGCCCCCGCATGCAGCGCGCCGCCACCTCCGAACGGCATGAAGGCAAACCGCTTGGGGTCATAGCCGCGCTCGATACTGACAAGGCGGATAGCGCCCGCCATACGGCTGTTGGCAACCTTGAGGATCGCCTCGGCGGCCTGAACCGTGGAGAGGCCCAGCGGACCGCCCACATGCTCGTCTATCGCGCTGCCTGCCGCGTCCACATCCAGCCGTTCCAGCTTGCCGCCGATGGGGTTGTCCGGATCGATCCGGCCCAGCACCACGTTGGCGTCGGTCACGGTCGGGCGGGTATTCCCGAGGCCATAGGCCACCGGCCCCGGATTGCTGCCCGCGCTTTCCGGGCCGATGTTCAACAGCCCGCCCTTGTCCACCCAGGCGATGGAGCCGCCGCCCGCGCCGATGGTGGTGATCTCGATCATCGGATTGCGCACCACCATGCCGAAATCGATCGAGGTCTGCGGCGACAGCATCGACTGCCCCCCTGCGATCAGCGAGACATCAAAGCTGGTCCCGCCCATGTCGCCGGTGATGACATTCTCGAACCCCGCCGAGCCGGCAATATAGCCCGCCGCGATCACCCCCGCCGCGGGGCCGGACAGCGCCGTGCGCACCGGCAGACGGCAAGCGGTATCCACCGCCATGACGCCGCCATTCGACTGCACGATCATGAACTCGCCATCGAACCCGCCCGCCTTGAGGGCGTTTTCCAGCCGTCTCAGATAGCCCGACACCTCGGGCTGCAAATAGGCATTGAGCGCGGTGGTCGAGAAGCGTTCGAATTCGCGGATCTCGGGCAGGATCTCGGACGAGGCCGAGACATGCTCGTTGTGCCAGACCTCGCGCAGCGCGGCGACGGCTGCGTCTTCGTTGGCGGTGTTGGCATAGGAATTGGCAAACAGGACCGCCACGCCTTCGCAGCCCTGATCCTGCAACACCTTGGCGGCGGCGCGCACGGCGTCAAGGTCCACGGGCGTGCGGATCGTGCCGTCGGCCAGCGTGCGCTCGGGCACTTCCAGCCGGTTGCGGCGGTCCACCACCGGTTCGAAATCGCCTCGCAGGCCCCATGTGCGCGGCCTGTCGCGGCGGCGCATTTCCAACACGTCGCGCAGGCCCTCGGTGCATATTACCCCGGTTATCGCGCCCTTGCGTTCCAGCAGTGCATTGGTGCCTGCCGTCGTGCCGTGCACCACCACGGAGATCTCCGACAGGTCCTGAACCTCGCGCCTGATCCCATCGAGAAAGCCGCCCGACTGGTCAGGCCGTGTTGTCGGAACCTTGGCGACACTGGCAGTGCCTTCGGTCTCGTTCAGAACAAAGACATCCGTGAATGTGCCGCCGACATCGACACCGATCATGCGGTTGCTCATGCCGTGTACTCCCGCCATTTCGTGCCATAAGTCGCAACCGCCTGGGCCGCGCTGACCAGCCCGCGCGCCACGTCGCGGGCCACGGCAGCAGGCGGGCGTTCGGACGCCGCGCCATACCCACCGCCACCCGGTGTTTCCAGCCGCACGGCCTGCCCGGCCTTGAGCCTGATCCCCCGCATCTTCGAGGCCAGCGGCGGGCTGTGCCAGCCGTCGTCCTGCTCATACTGGAACGCGTTCAGCGCCGCGTCGCCGCCGCCCGCGATCCCCTTGGGGGCAAACCGCCCGCGTTCGCCGAACAGGAACGCCTCGGCGCCGTTTTCCTCCAGCACTTCGATCTCGTAGACCGCGCCCAGACCGCCGCGATGCGTGCCTGTGCCTGCGCTGTCGGGCCTAAGCGCCCATTTGCGGAACATCACCGGATAGGCGGCCTCCAGGATTTCCATCGGCGGAATCGTCGCGGTGGAAATCGGCGCGTTGCCATGGTTGAGCCCGTCCGTCTCGATCGAGCCGCCATGACCGCCGCCATAGAATGAGAACATCACCCAAGGCTGCCCGTTCTTGCGCTTGCCCGCGATGGAGAGCGCATTGATCGTGCCATAGGCATTGGCGACAACCCGGTCGGGCGCGGCCTGCGCAAAGGCGGAAAAGACCACGTCGATCATGCGCAGGATGGTTTCGGTATAGCCACCGGTGGGGGCCGGGAATTGCGCCGCCAAAAGGCTGCCTTCGGGCACGAACACTTCGATGGGACGCATCACGCCAGCATTGGCAGGCAGGGCCGGAAACACATGCTTGATCGCGACATAGGCGGTTGCCACGGTCGTTGGCAGGGCAATATTCACCGGGCCTGCGCATTGCGGCGATGACCCCGTGAAATCCAGCATCATCTGATCGTCTTTGATCTCCAGCGCGATCTTGATCTTCAGCGGTTCGTCGGTGATCCCGTCGTTGTCGAGATAATCCTCGGCCTCCCACCGACCATTGGGGAGATCGGTCAGTTCAGACCGCATCAGCGCCTCGGCACGATGGCCAAGAGCGTCCAGCGCGGCGGTGATCGTTTCGCTGCCATATTCATCCAGCAACTCGTCCATCCGCTTGACGCCCAGATCCAGCGCGCCAAGCTGGCCGTTCAGATCGCCCATGGCCGATTGCGGCAGGCGGGTGTTGCGCAACAGGATGTCGATGATGTCCTGGTTGATCTCACCCTTGCGAGCCAGTTTCACGGGCGGCAGGTTGAAGGCCTCTTGAAACACATCCGTCGCTGCCGGGTTGTAGTTGCCCGGCACCGCGCCGCCCACGTCATGCCAGTGACCGACCGAGGCAAGATAGCAAAACAGTTTACCATTACGAAAATAGGGCCGGACCAGACGCATGTCGCTGAGGTGCGTGCCGCCGATATGGGCATCGTTGAAGATATAGATATCGCCATCTTCAAGATCGCCGTCCCTGGCGGCCTTTTCGATCACGGCTTTCACGGCAAATGACATCACGCCCACGAAAATCGGCAGGCCGGATTTGCCCTGCACCAGCGTATCGCCCGACGCGGCGTGATAAAGCCCGTGGCTGGCATCATGCGCCTCGGCGATGATCGGGTTGAAGGCGGCGCGGAAAAGCGTCGCGTCCATTTCGTCCGCGATCTGTTCCATCCGGCCGGCAAGAACCGACAGGGTAATGGGGTCGATCTCGCTCATGACTTCGCCCTCACTTCGGCCATGTCGTTCCATACATCCTGCTTGGTGATCTTGCCGCCGGTGATTTCGAACCGGTCGACAAAGCGGATGCCGTCAAAGGTGCCGCCGTCGTGGTATTCGCCCCGCAACGTGCCGCAGCAATAGACGATGGCTGCGTCACCCGCGCTCTGCATCGCGTCAAAACCGTCATAGGCTTTGGTGACAGACCTGTAGCGCGGTTTGGACCATTCGATCAGCTCGTCAAGCTTGCGCATGGGCGCGGTGCCCGGGAAGGTCATGGCAAAGCCGTCGCCGAGAAAGGAGCGCGCCTTTTCCAAGTCGCGCGCTTCCATTGCGGCAAGGTAATCCTTGACGACTCGCGCGGGATCGGGCCGAGCCGGTGCGGGGCTGCGCGTTGCGCGACCGCGATAATAATTGTCTGGCGGCATGTCGTGGATCATCACCGTCACAAGGTCGGACGCGGCGGGCACGACGAAGCGCACCGCGTCCGTCAGGGCCTGCCCAAGGCGCTGCTTCTCTTTAGCATCATAACCTTCCAAAACATGAAGTTCGACAATTGGCATGACCTTCTCCCCGGGTAACCTGTATTATATGTAATACATATATTGTATCTTTCCAGAAAGAAATTTTGCACATCTAGAATACTAATACTTGCTTTTGAAGGGAACACATTTACCTTCTACGGCGCAGAGTTGGGGGAATCACAAGTGCAGGCCGAAACCGTTCAGATACTGCCGGAAGGGGTGAAGGCCCGACACGTCTATCTGTCGCTACGCGATAAGATTACCGGCGGCAATCTGCGCGACGGCGAAAGCCTGCCTGGCGAACAGAAGCTTGCCGAATCCTTCGGGGTCAGCCGCGTGACGGTGCGCCGCGCGCTCAATGCCTTGGCCCAGAGCGGGTTGATCGAGCGACGCGCCGGAAGCGGCACCAAGGTACGTGCGCGCCACGCCAGCGGCCAACGCGCCGCGATGGATTTCAACACGCTGATGCCGCAACTTGTCGAGATGGGCCAGCAGACCACGGCACGGCTATTGTCGTTTTCCTATGGCAGCGCGCCCGATTTCGTGGCCTCGGCGATGGGGTTGAACGGCGACAGCAAGGTCCAGATCGCCACGCGTGTGCGGCTGGCGGGGGACGTGCCTTTTTCCCACCTGACGACCTATGTTCCTGCCCGGATCGCCCAGAACTATTCCGAGAACGACCTTGCGACCACACCGCTGTTCAAGCTGCTCGAACGCAGCGGCGTGCAGATCAAGGAGGCGCATCAATCGGTTAGCGCGACCCTCGCCGGTCCCGATGTGGCCGAGGCGCTGGACGTGGCTGTGGGATCAGCCCTGTTGTCACTGCGCCGGGTCGTGCGCGACGTGGAGGGCAACGGCGTTGAATACCTCTCGGGGCTTTACCGCCCCGATATGTTTAGCCTTGAAATGCCACTGACACGCGTCGGTCAGGGCACGGCACGTCACTGGGAGCCTGCCATTGGCCTGAGCAAGGGAGAGCGCTGATGCGTTCCCCGCAAACCATGCTCGACAAGCTTTGGGCCGCGCATGAGGTGTTGCAGCGCGACGATGGCGTTTCCCTGCTTTGGGTCGATCGGCATCTGGTGCACGAAGGCTCGCACCATGCCTTTGCCAAGATCCGCGAACGCGGCCTATCGGTGGCCGAACCGTCGTTAACCTTCGCCGTGGTTGATCACTATGCGCCCACGCGGGGCCGGTCGCGCATCACCGACCCCCAGATCGCCCGCATGATCGACACGCTGCGCAGCAATGCCGCCACCCATGGGGTGCGGCTCTATGATCTGGATGATCCGCATCAGGGCATCGTGCATGTGGTGGGCCCCGAAGAGGGGCTGACCCTGCCGGGTCTACTGATCAATTGCGGCGATAGCCATACGTCGACGCATGGCGCCTTCGGCGCGCTGGCTTTTGGTGTGGGCGCGACCGAGGTGGCGCATATCCTCGCCACCCAAACGGTCTGGCAGCGCAAACCCAAATCGATGCGCATCACCGTTGGTGGCACGCTTGGTGCGGGTGTGACGGCCAAGGATATCGCGCTTGGGTGGATCGCCAAACTGGGCACCGGGGGCGCGCAAGGGCATGCCGTGGAATACGCCGGAAGCGCCATTCGTGCGCTTTCGATGGAGGGGCGGATGACCCTGTGCAACCTATCGATCGAAGGCGGCGCGCGTTTCGGCATGGTGGCGCCGGACGAGACGACGTTCGCGTATCTGGACGGGCGCCGTTTCGCACCCAAGGGGGCGGATTGGGAAGCGGCCTGTGCTGATTGGGCCTCGCTATCAAGTGACGAGGGTGCGCGCTTTGACCGCGAGGTCACGCTCGACGCCGCCGAGATCTCGCCAACCGTCACATGGGGCACCAGCCCGGAACAGGCGCTTCCGATTGGCGCCGTCATCCCCGACCCCGCCGAAGTGCCGTCTGACAAGGCCGAGGCGGCCCGCGCGGCGCTTGACTACATGGGGCTGAAGGCAGGTGACAAGCTGGAAGGCACGCCGGTCGATCAGGTGTTCATCGGCTCCTGCACCAACGGAAGGATCGAAGATCTGCGCGCCGCCGCAGCCGTGCTCCGCGGTCGCAAAGCGAGGGTTCCGGGCCTCATTTCGCCGGGCTCTGCTCAGGTCAAGGCTCAGGCCGAGGCCGAGGGCCTTGACCGCGTCTTTACAGAAGCGGGCCTTGATTGGGTCGCCTCAGGCTGTTCAATGTGCGTGGGCATGAACGGCGATCTGGTCGCCCAAGGCAAGCGTTGCGCATCCTCCACGAACCGCAATTTCAAGGGCCGTCAGGGACGTGGCGCGCGCACCCACCTTATGAGCCCGGCCATGGTCGCTGCAGCCGCCGTGACCGGCACGCTGACTGATGTGCGCCCGCTTCTAGAGGGGCGGGCCATCTGATGGCGGGGTGGCGCACATTAAAGGGCACGGCGCTTGGCCTGCCGGTCGCGAATATCGACACCGACCAGTTGATCCCGGCGCGCTTCATGTCGGTCCCGCGGGACGAGGGCTATGGCCCTTACCTTCTGCATGACATGCGCCGCGATGCCACAGGAGCGATGCGCGCGGATTTTCCGCTCAACATCCATCCCGGCGCTACCGTGCTTGTCGCAGGGCGGAATTTTGGCAGCGGATCGTCGCGCGAAGCGGCGGTCTACGCCCTCATAGATGCAGGTTTCCGCGCGGTCATTGCCCCCAGCTTTGGCGATATCTTTGCCGCAAACGCCATCAACAACGGGGTACTGCCCGCAGTCGTCGACGACGACAGCCATGCCGCACTCGAAGCCGCGCTGGCACATGGTCCGCAAGATATTGCAATCGATATCGAAAGCCGCAGCGTCGCACTCGATGCGCTCGAGGTGCGCTTTTCGCTCGATGACAGCTGGGCGATGAAACTTGTCAACGGGTGGGACGACATCGATCTCACCCGCAACCACGGTGCAGCGATCGCTGCGTTCAAGAATCTTCGCAGTCAAAACGCCGCTTGGGCATGGCCCACAGAGGTGGATTGAAAACAGCCGCACGAAGCGGCAGCCACGGCCCCGGGAGGGCCAGACAAACGGGGCCGACGCCCCAAAACAGTGGAGGACGACACGATGCAAATGAAACTCATGGCAAGCCTGCTTGCAGGGGCCACGCTGGTGGCGGGAACGCTAAAGGCCGAAGAGACCCTCTCGGCTGTGCATGCTTTCCCCGAAACGCTGATCTACACGAAAAGCTTCCTGAGCTTCGTCGACAAGGTCAACGAGGCCGGTAAGGGCGTGGTCCGGATCGACGTGCGCGGTGGCCCCGAGGCGATCGGCATGTTCCAGCAACCCGACGCGGTGCGCGACGGGGTCGTCGACATGGTCTATACCCCCGGCTCGTTCTACGGCGGCGCGCTGCCCGAGAAGGATGCCATGGTGGCGTCGAACCTGACAGCGGTCGAAACCCGCATGAATGGCGGCATCGAGCTGATCGACCAGATCCACCAAGAGAAGATGGGCCTGAAATACCTTGGCTGGTTCGACAGTGGCGTGTGCTACAATCTCTGGACGCGCGACGAGCCCAAGTTCGACGCCAATGGCAACCTTGAAGTCGAAGGCCTCAAGCTGCGCGGCAACAACGTCTACAACGCGTTCTTCACCAACTACCTGGGCGCGCAGGTGATCGACCTGCCCACCGGCGAAGTCTATTCCGCGCTGCAGCGTGGTGTCGTTGATGCTACCGGCTGGACCCAGATCGGCCTGATCGATCTCAAGTGGAACGAGTTCCTGAACTACCGGATCGAGCCGTGCTTTTTCTCGACCGACCTTGGCGTGATCGTGAACCTCGAAAAGTGGAATTCGCTGTCCGACGAGGCGCGGAAAATCCTTCAGGATGTTGCAATCCAGCACGAGAAAGACAGCGTCGAAGCGCTGCGCGCCAAGCGCGACGAAGACTTTGCCGCGCTCGAGGCGTCGGGAATGAAGGTTGTCTCGCTGGAAGGTGAGGCCAAGGCCAACTACCTCGCCGCTGCTCGTGAAAAGACATGGGAACGCATGAAGGAAGTCATGGCTGGTCAACCCGGTGGCACAGCCAACTATGACCGCCTGATCGAGCTGTTCTACGATCTCGACGCGGCCAAGTAAGCGCCTTTGCAGGCTCGCCCTCCGGGCGGGCCTGCTTGTCTTTACGGAGCCAGGCGATGATCAACACAACGTACAAGGCGCTGCTTTATGGAATGGCGGTCATTTCCGGTCTCATGCTGGTGTGGATCATGGTGTCGGTCATTGCCTCCGTTTTGATGCGGAACCTCGGGCTGCAACCTTTCGCGTGGCTCTTTACCTCGGCTGAATACGGCCTGCTTTACATGACGATGCTCGGTGCACCGTGGCTTGTCCGCGAAAAAGGCCACGTGCATATCGAATTGCTGACCGCTGCCTTGCCCGAAGGCCCGCGTCACCTGCTGAGCCGCGCCGTCGCCGCGGCCTGTGTGCTGGTTTGCGCGATCCTGACGTGGAAGGGGATCGAACTGGTGATGACCAATATCGAACGGGGCGATTTCGATACCCGTGCCTACTATTTCCCGCGCTGGCTTTTGACCATCGCGTTTCCGCTGTCGTTCGGACTGATGGCCATTGAATTCTCGCGCTTCATCTTTGGATCGGAGCTGATGCATAGCGGCGAAGCAGGGATACACGAATAATGGAATGGTTCGAGGCGCTGGCCCTGCTGCTTGGCACGATTATGTTTCTCATGGCGATCGGCATGCCGATCGCGGTGGCCTTTCTGGCCGCAAATATCGTCGGCGCGTGGGTCTTCATGGGCGGTGAACGCGGGGTGACACAACTGTTGAACAACGGACTCGGCTCGCTCACCAAATACGCGCTGATGCCCATTCCGTTGTTCCTGCTAATGGGCGAGATTTTCTTTCACACGGGCCTCGGCGGGCGCATGTTCACCGCAATCGACAAGCTGCTTGGCCGTCTGCCCGGGCGTCTTAGCTATGTCACAGTTCTGGGCGGCACAGCGTTTTCCACGCTTTCGGGTTCGTCTATGGGATCGACCGCACTTCTTGGCTCACTGATGGTGCCTGAGATGAGCCGCCGGGGCTACAAATCGCACATGAGCATCGGTCCGATCCTGGGCACAGGCGGTCTTGCGATTATCATCCCGCCCTCCGCACTCGCCGTGCTTTTGGCGACCTTGGCACAGATTGACGTGGCCGCCCTTCTGATCTCGGGCGTGATCCCCGGCTTGATCCTTTCTGGGTTTTATATCGCAACGATCTGGCTGCAAACCCAGATCGACCCGACAGCCGCCCCTGCCTATGATGTGGAACCGATGTCGTTCCTGTCCAAAATGGGCTTGCTGCTACGCGAAGTGATCCCGATGGTCGGCGTCATGGTCATCATCATCGCGCTGATGATCAAAGGCTTCGTCACCCCCTCCGAGGCCGCGGCCTTCGGCGCGCTCGGTGTCCTGATCCTAGCAGCGATCTTTCGCTGCCTGACATGGGAGGCGATGAAGAAATCGGTTATCGGCGCACTTCGGGTCACGATCATGGCCTATCTCATCGTCTTCGGCTCGGCCACGTTCAGCCAGCTTCTGGCCTTTTCAGGCGCTTCCACGGGGCTCGTGACCTGGGCAACAAGCTTCGACCTCTCGCCCTTGCCGATGCTTCTGGTAATGTTTGCCGTGCTCTTGCTGCTTGGAATGTTCATGGAGCAGATCTCGATCATGCTCCTGACCGTTCCGATCTTATTTCCCCTTGCACAAACGCTTGGGTTTGACCCGATCTGGTTCGCGCTGATCATGCTCCTGTCACTCGAGATCAGCTTTACCACTCCGCCCTTCGGGTTACTCTTGTTCGTAATGAAAGGCGTGGCTCCTGAGGGAACCACCATGCGCGAGATTTACACCTCGGCCTTTCCGTTTATCTTTTGCTCGTTGCTTCTGGTCGCTCTGCTTATTGTTTTTCCACAATTGGCGCTTTGGTTGCCGTCGCACTGAATTGGCCTGCTGGGAGGCATGAAAGATCCGGGCCGCCCACCAAACACAGGGTCGCCGGTGTTGTCAGAAGGAATTTGGTTGAGGCGGGCAGGGCGGTTTCGTAGCCTCTGGCCATGCCCAAGTGTGATCCATTCAAATACTTTCATAGCAGCCCGGAAATTATCCGCTTGGGCACTGTCAAAGCAAACTGCCTTGAGGCGGGAAGGGCGGTTTTGTAGCGTCGCACCATGACCCAACGATCGCCGTTTCGCTATTTCAAAACCAGTCCAGAAATCATCCGTCTGGCGGTGATGTTGTATGTTCGGTTCCCACTGTCGCTTCGGAATGTGGAAGATCTGCTGCACGAGCGCGGCATCGACGTGAGCCATGAAGCCGTTCGGTTTTGGTGGCGCAGGTTTGGGCCTATGTTTGCCAACGAGATCAGAAAACGACGGGTCGAGGGGATGAAGGCGAGCCAGTGGCGATGGCATCTGGACGAGATGTTCGTGAAGATCAACGGCGAAAGACACTATCTGTGGCGGACCGTGGATCACGAGGGCGAGGTGCGCGAAAGCTTTGTCACCAAGACCAGAGATAAGAAAGCGGCATTGAAATTCCTAAGAAAAGCAATGCGGAAGCATGGCCGACCTGACGTAATCGTGACCGACCGGCTCCGGTCATACGGCGCTGCCCTGAAAGATATCGGTGCCGACCATCGCCAGGAAACGGGGCGCTGGCTCAACAATCGCGCTGAGAATTCACATCTGCTGTTCCGACGACGAGAGCGGGCGATGCTTCTCTTCCGGCGGATGCGAAGTTTGCAGAAATTCGTCGCCGTCCATGCCTCGATCTATAACCTGTTCAATTCGGAGCGCACGCTTTCCTCCAGACCAAACTTCAAGTCGAACCGGGCCGCCGCACTTGCCGAGTGGCGTCAGTTCTGTTCCGCCTGAATTCCCGTGGTTATTGGAAAACTGAGACTGGTTAGAATCTGTCTGACAGCACCGCCACCCAGTCCCGTCTCGGTGTTGTCAGAAGGAATTTGGTTGAGGCGGGCAGGGCGGTTTCGTAGCCTCCGGCCATGACCAAGTGTGATCCATTCAAATACTTTCATAGCAGCCCGGAAATTATCCGCTTGGCGGTCATGATGTACGTTCGTTTCCCTTTGTAGCTGCGGAATGTCGAAGATCTGCTGCACGAGCGCGGAATTGATGTAAGTCACGAGACGATCCGTTTCTGGTGGAACAGATTTGGTCCGATGTTCGCGTCAGAAATCCGGCGTCGGCGGGCGGAAAGACTGCGATCCGGGCGGCAAGTGCAGTGGCATGTCGACGAGGTTTTCGTGAAGATCATCGGCGAACGTCACTACATGTGGCGCGCTGTTGATCACGAAGGCGAAGTTCTGGAAGCCGTGGTCACGAAACGTCGAAACAAGCGAGCCGCTCTGAAATTCCTCAGAAAATTGATGCGGCGCTACGATCGGCCGGAAGTTCTGGTGACGGACCGCCTCCCTTCGTACGGTGCGGCGTTGCGGGAGGTTGGAGCGGCCGATCTGCAGTATACAGGCCGTTGGTTGAACAATCGGGTTGAGAATTCGCACCTGCCATTCCGACGAAGAGAACGGGCCATGCAGCGCTTCCGGCGCATGCGAAGTTTGCAGAAGTTCGCCGCCGTTCATTCCTCCGTTTACAACCATTTCAACCAGGAGCGCCTCCTCTACACCCGCGAAAACTTCAAGCTGATCCGCAACGCCGCTCTCGCCGAGTGGCGTCAGCTCTGTTCCGCCTAAGTTCCCGTGGTTATTGGGAAGCTGAGACTGGTTAGAATCTGTCTGACAGCACCTCCCTGAATACGTTGTCAGGCCGCAGCAGCGTGCATGTTTTTACATTATTCTAAAGGACGAATCCGGGCGCCAGAATCACTGGTGAGAGAAAAGCTGCTTTCGTCGCCACCTCTATTATCGTCCATTTAAACGGCAGCCACTGCCAGAAATTGAACCTGGCGTGGCTGCCCCCACTACGTCAAGTTATCACCTGAACAACTTCCAGCAGTGTTCATAGCCTTGCCTGAAAAAAGGCTCGAACCTGCGGTCATACATGTCAGAGTGCCGCTCGTATGCCATGCTCATGCTCATATGTGCGTCACCGGTACCCTCGTGGCATCCGTCGTCGTAATATTCCCGTTCGTTGGAGCCCGGCGTGGGAGCGTTTTCATGCGAGGGTCGCGAGGGCTTTTTTCGCGCATCGGCAGCAGCATTCCGATATCCTACATCGTAACCCTCGCGATAACAGTTTCCGCGCTCATTCCATTTTCTGGCAACCTTCCGACCATGGTGCATCGGGTCATATTCACGCAAATGAGAACCATCGCCCCGACCATCGCGAACGCCCTTTTCATAGGCATGCTGAAAGTCGGTTCCGCAGTTTGCGGCCAGGGCGTCTCCCGCTTGCATGACCCAAAAAGCTGTGCAGGAAACCAAAAAAAAAAGCAGTGAGAGACTTCATTGCTCTTCCTCCTTATGCGACTGGTTAAAAAAACCAGGACTGGAAAAATATTATACGCATTCGGGTTTTTGTCTATGTGCAAGGCAAGCTTTGAGGATACGATCCGCGTCGACAGGGGCAGCGAGTTCATCTCTCGCGACATGGACCTCTGGGCCTACCAGCGGTATCACGCTCGGCTTCTTGCTGCAGGGCAACCGCGCCCGCCATCTCTGTTGCTCAAGCCCAGATACTGAAACCGGTCAATGGGAGAACGACAGCTTCGTCCGCACACCAGTCATCTGAAAAAAAGCCTCAGATGACTGAGACGAGCCCAAGGCAGACGTGAATAAGCTTCAAAAGAGGTCCCGGGTAAACAGCATCCGGTTTCCCTAGGAGGTGGTCCCGACGTCCGCTTTGGACGCAGGCATCAATCTGGAAGTTTCCAAGAAATTCGGTTTTGTCGATCAATTTGCGGCCGTTTCGTGATATGATTTCCGCGGAAACCGGTGTGGGGAGGTTCGCAATGAAATCATTTTTTTCAATGACAACGGCACTTGGGGTCCTGGGCGCCGCTGCATTCGCATTCGAGCCGACGCCCGACGGTTCGAGCCTCAGCAAGGCTTTTCCCGGTAAGTCCTATTCCCCCTACGCCCAACGTGGGATACCCGACCGGCCTCTCTGGGGGGATACGCATTTGCATACGTCCACTTCGTTTGATGCAGGTGCTTTCGGCAACCGTTTGGACGCGCGGGCTGCCTATCGCTTTGCCAAGGGTCAAGAAGTGCAGGCAACAACCGGCTTCATGGCGCGGCTTTCACGGCCGCTCGATTGGTTGGTGGTTGCTGACCATTCCGACAACATGGGTCTCTTCGACATGATCTATGCACAGGACCAATCCATCATGTCGGATCCTGAGGGTAGCCGCATCGCAACCATGGTGGCGAATGGCGGCGACGAAGGGGTGGCAGCCGCTCTGGAACTCATCGACGCATATTCGCGTGGTGAGGTGATTTCTCCGGTGCTTGCGGTCCAGGCAGGATCAAAACCCTTCCGCTCTGTCTGGCAGCGCCAGATTGAGGCCGCAGAAGAAGCTTACGAACCCGGTCTTTTCACTAGCTTCATCGGCTATGAATGGACCTCGTTGATCCAGGGTGGAAACATGCATCGCGTCGTCGTTTACCGCGACGGAGGCGAAAAGGCTGGCATGATGGATCCGTTCACCACCGAGGCACCCCTTGGTTCCATCAATCCGCGCGACTTGTGGAAATGGATGGCGAACTATGAAGATGTCACGCGCGGAGACGTGCTTGCCATCGCACATAACGGCAACCTGTCAAACGGCATTATGTTTCCTGAAACCGCGCAGTATGATGGCCGGCAACTGGATGCAGAGTATGCGCAGACCCGTGCAATGTGGGAACCCGTCTACGAAGTAACGCAGATCAAAGGGGATGGAGAGGCACATCCCTTCCTCAGCCCGAACGACGAGTTCGCCGATTACGAAACCTGGGACAAGGGCAACCTGAACTTGTCGGAATTGAAGACCGACGACATGCTTGCCGGTGAATACGCGCGTGAGGCGTTGAAAACCGGGTTGCTTCTGGAAACGTCGCTCGGCACCAACCCCTACAAGTTCGGGATGGTTGGATCGACTGACAGCCACACATCACTCGCCACTGCTCAGGAGGATAATTTCTTTGGTAAGCATTCCGGGGCCGAGCCCAATCCTGAACGCCCCGGGCATATAGTCGGCCAGTTCGGAGACGTGGCAATTTTGGGCTGGGAAATGGTCGCATCCGGCCTCGCCGCCGTATGGGCGAGTGAGAACACGCGCGAAGCGATCTTCGATGCGATGGAGCGCAAGGAGGTCTATGCAACGACGGGATCGCGCATCGTGGTACGTTTCTTCGGCGGCTGGAATTACACGATGGATGACCTGACCTCGCGGACCCCTGCAACGGCAGGCTATACCAAGGGCACTCCGATGGGCGGGGATCTTCCGCCGCCATCCGAAGGTTCGGAAGCGCCAACCTTCATGGTCTATGCGCTGAAGGATCCGATCGGCGGAAATTTGGATCGCATTCAGATCGTCAAGGGCTGGCTCGATGCCGACGGCGAGACACACGAACAGGTGTATGACGTGGCCTGGGCCGGTGATCGGGAGCCGGACGCAAACGGCAAATTGCCCTCCATCGGTTCCACCGTCGACGTGGAGCGTGCCACCTGGACGAACTCGATCGGGCAGGGTGAGATGGGAACGGTATGGACCGATCCTGACTTTGATCCCTCTCAATCGGCCTTCTATTACGCCCGGGTTATCGAAATCCCGACCCCGCGCTGGACGGTGTACGATGCTTTCCGAATGGGCGCGTCGCTGCCTGACGATGCACCGACGGAGACGCAAGAACGTGCCTACACGTCACCTATCTGGTACACGCCTGGCTGAGCCTAATTTCTCGGTTAAGTGGTTCTCCGGAACTAATGGCACGGTGCCTATTAATATCACCAGTCATCCCCTGAAGAAGGGTGAGCCCAAGGCGTTGGTGTCGGTCGGTTACCCGGTTCTAAGATTGCGCAACATGCGGTTCAGAATGCAGACATTTACTTCCTTCGGAAAAACGAATGCTTGCGCTTCCGTGCTGTCGACTGCCAGTCGGCAGGTTTGTCCGCATAGCGGAACTCGGGGTGTTTTTCAAAAATGACCGCTTTCGACAGAAACAGACATTCAAGCCGACGAAATCGGGGCGACGTTGTGCGATGTCTGCTTTCACCGAGACCGGACGTCCAGCAAACTAGGGTCTATGTCCGAGTTGCGGACGAAGCGGGCATTGACGAGGCGCGCCCAAAAAGATCCCTCTTGCTGTTCGCAAATATCAGGTGCCGGGCTTCAGCTTGTCCGAAATCCAGCGAAACTCGGGCGGCAGAACTGGCAGCTTGGTTGTCATCATCGGTTCCGGGGAGAGCTTGCGGGCGGCCGTCAAGCAAGCTTTGGCCATTTTTCCCATCTGCATTTCATTGAGGGCCATTGCGCGGAGTTTCAGGTGACCTGCTTCGTTCGGGCGCAGGTCAGAAGCCGCGGCAGCATCTTGGGCGGCTCCTTCGAAGTCTCCCGCGCAGAACCTTGCTACACCTCTCATGAACAGCCGGTAAGGCTGAAGCGGGTTCTGAGCGCCTCGTTCGATCAACCGGGAAAAGGCGGCATCGGCACCCTCGAAATCGGACTCTCGAAGGAGGATCTGCCCTCTGAGCTCGTAGTTCTCGAGATACGCCGGATTGATTTCTGCACTTCGCTTCAGATCAGCTCGGGCGCCTGGGACGTCGTCATCAACGGCAAGCCGGAAATACGCTCGGGTCCAGAACACGTAGTCACTCTGCGGCGACTGGATGACCGCCGTATTAAGGTCCTCGGCATAGATTTGTCGTAGGTCTGCTGGCAGGTCTTGGTAGCGTGCTCCATGCAGCATGATCTGGGCTTCTACCCGCATGCAAAGCGATACCGCATCATACGGATTCAGTGAAATCGCACGTTCCATGAGAGCGAGACCATACGTCCAGCTCTCCATCGTCACTTTGTAGTATTCGTTGGCCGCCCGTGCCCTGAGTTCCGAGACACTCAAATCCTCGAGTGGGATTTCGACCAGGCGATCCCCGTCGAATGCATTGGTTTGCAGACGCAGATCACCCTCCGCCAGTTCGAGCACTTCGTCACAGAAGGCAAAGATATCCTCTGTCGGCGCCTCGTATGTTTGCGACCAGACAGGCCGGGCATCTGCCCGTGAGGTCAAGGTCACAGTCAACCGGCCCCTTCCCCCGGCTATGCGCAACCGTCCGCGCAAGTCATAAGTCGCCTTTTCCACGTTCTTGTCGGAAGCGTCGAATATCAACACGCCCTTGCGACGCGAGACACGAACGATCAACTGGTCGCGCAAGTCGCCGGCCACAGCACCAGTTTCTGGATCGATCGGAGCGAATTCGAAGGCCTGCACTGCGATTGAAGGAACATCGTCCAGCTTCCGTTTTAGACCGGGAGCCGGGCGCCACTGATACAGCCTGACCGGTTGCGAAATGTTCTTCAGGTTGAACGTGCCTGCGTCGCTAAGAAGCTTGGCGCGGTCGCTGGACAATTGCCGAAACAGATCTTCCGACACCATCACACCTCCCGGCGGTGCTTCAGTCTGGATACGCTGCGTAATATTCACACCGGCACCGTAGAAATCATCTTCATCTTCAACGATCTCACCCAGGTGACACCCGATCCTCAGCTTCAGTTTCCGGTGATCGTAAAGGTTCGTCTGCACCTGAATTGCGCTGTCTAGAGCCGCACTGATGGACGAAAAGGCGATGATCCAGCCATCGCCCATACGTTTGAGAATCTCGCCGCCGAAATCAGAAAGGACGGGCTCTAGCTGCTTGTTCTTCAGCTCACGAACCGCCTCGATCGCAGCGTCTTGATCGGCGCTCATCATTCGCGAGTATCCGACCATATCGACAAACATCAATGTCGTGATCCGAGAACGCATCCAGTTCCTCCGCCGTCCAGCCTAGCAAGAACGATCGGATCGGCAAACTGACAATATGTGGGGACGACTTCTTCGGATAGCTGACCTTGGTTTGATCATCGTCTACTTCCGCTATACGGACAAAGCAGAAATCGCTCCATCACTAAAATACTGCAGGTGGCTTAGCCAAAGGTCCCCAAGTCTCAGGGTCTGGTAGACCGACACTTGACCACGCTTCTTGCAAAACTCTGGAGTCTGAAGATCTTGTCCGCGGCAAATCATCCAAAATATCAAACCAAGGCATTTTGCTTTCTATTCCGGAGTGGACCGAGGGAGCAAAGTTTTCTGGTTGGTCGAGGCTCGAAGTATGCAGGACCAGATAGGCCGTTTCTCGTGGCTTCACGAGCTTATAAGTTAGGCTTGCCCCGCATTTGGCACAAAAGCCACGATTTGCTATCGGCGTAGTTGCGAAGTAGCGAGGTTCCTCGGTGAGAAATCGAACAGCAGAAGCGGGAAAGGCCGCCCATGCATTAACTGCTGAGCCAGAAAATTTTCTGCAACAACTACAATGGCAATACCCTGTGCTTATGGCAGGCGCGTTTATTTCATATCGGACCAACCCACAGATGCAGCCACCAGTTATTAAGGTTTTGGCCAATTCATCTTCATCAAAATCCAGAAAACCTCCTTCTTTCCCGGGTTCTGAAATGGTCATGTAGACATGTATTGGACTATCAGTTCTCTTGAGTCTTTTGTGACCGCAATCCGCCAGCGGAAGATCTATCTTGCCAGCTATTTGCGCCATCACTTCCCCTGAAACCGCGATTCCGCCTGGTTCCGCTATTGCCTCAAGCCGTGCGGCAGTATTTACGCCGTCGCCGAGAATATCATCGCCGTGCACAACAACATCACCGAGCGAAACTCCGACGCGTAAAATGAGTGGGTCGTCACTATTCGATTGGCGTGCTTCGCGCGCGCACGCTCTTTGAATGTTGATTGCACAATTGACCGCCTCAAAGACACTCGAGAACTCAGCCAAAAACCCATCGCCAGTAGACTTAAAAACACGACCGCGGTTTGCTTCCACCTGCATGCCGATGATTTCACGTTCTAGTCGAACCAACTTAGCTAATGTTCCGCTTTCATCTCGTGATACCAATCCCGCGAAACCGACTATATCGGTGGCCAGAATGGCCGCTAATTTGCGTTCCATCTCCGTTGCTCCGAGCCAACAATCTCCAATTTGTGCCTGCTTACTGTAGCATAAAATCGGCCGCATCGAGCTACGGTAGCTGAGGTGTTAATTTCCAGTTCTGAAAGACCGTTCAGGGCTCTCTGCCGCCTTGCGGCGATGCAGCAACATGCAACGCAACCTCGAATCCGGAACCGGCCATTCACGGTCTGGGCTAGAATCACCCCGTCTACACAGTGTCGACGCCGGGAGCGAGAGGGACGGATTGAGGAAATCTCATGTCCTAAGTCCAACTTCCCGCTGTCAAACCGAAACGCCGCCCGTGGAACAAAGGGCGGCTTGCGGGCCAGAAACGCCCGCTGCTCCCAAAGCAGGTATGGGCGATGCGCGCCCGCCTCGAACTGGCGGGGAATCTCAGGGACCTCGCCCTGTTCAACCTCGCGATCGACAGCAAGTTGCGTGGCTGCGATCTCGTCCGGTTGAAGGTCGCCGAATTCGTGATTGGGGGCAGTGTCCGCGATCGTGTCTCTGTCATCCAAAGCAAGACACAACGACCAGTCCAGTTCGAGGTCTCTGAAAACACGCGTGAGTCCATCTGGAACTGGGTTTCGTCTCCCGAGATGGTCGGGTGTGTGTTTCTGTTTCCCAGCAGGATCCACGATCGACCGCATGTATCGACCCGGCAGTACGCGCGGCTTGTCCAGGACTGGGTGTCGGCGATCGGCTTGGACCCGAGCGGATACGGCACGCATTCGCTGAGGCGCGCCAAAGCCGCTCAAATCTATCGAAAGACCGGCAACCTTCGTGCGGTCCAGCTCCTGCTCGGACACACCAAAGTAGACAGCACGGTTCGATACCTTGGGGTCGAGCTCGAAGATGCGTTGGCAATCGCCGAGAAGATCGACATGTAAACGATCGGCGAACGGTATAAGATGCCGTTCGCTTTCCTAGGGTCAGGACCCATTGATTTCCGCGTAGGGGCGTGATTCACGGTTCGAAAACCGAGCGGAGAACATGTCTGATCTTTTCTGGCTGACGGATGCGCAGATGGCGCGCCTT